>CAZCTZ010000012.1:0-17515 GCA_964501855.1 uncultured Thermotogae bacterium | reverse complement strand
GTGCGGTTCCTGAGCGAGGCCCGGGATGAGGCCTTCGTCTTCTGGTATGAACTGCCGACCAAGTGGGAGGGGTACGCCAGCCTGGGGGCCACCCCGCTCGAGGTCGCCGAGCTGCTCTCGGAGGGGCTCTTCGGGGGGCTCAAAGCGGCGGTGCTCACCTCCGCGACGCTCGCCGTCGCGGGCAAGTTCGACTACTTCTTGAGCCGGCTCGGACTCGACCGCCTCCCGGAGGGGCGCGTCCGGACCTGCGCGCTGGGGACGCCCTTTGACTACCGCCGGAACGTCCACCTCGCCGTGCCCCGGTTCCTACCCGCGCCCGATGAGGAGGGCTTCCCCGAGCAGCTGGCCGAGCTGATCTTCGAGCTGAGCGCGCGGCTCGGCCGGCGGATGATGGTCCTGTTCACCTCCCATCGGCTCCTGCGGCAGGTCCGGGAGGCCCTCCGCAAGCTGGAGCTGAGCACGGGCGGCGAGCTCCGGGCCCAAGGCCGGGGACGGGGACGGGAGCGGGAGGAGGCCGAGCCCGAGCTTTGGCTCTGGGCCCAAGGGCTCGATGGCAGCCGGAGCCAGATCATGGAGGAGTTCCGCCACAGCCCCGCCAGGAGGGCCGTCCTGCTCGGGGTGAGCAGCTTCTGGGAGGGGGTCGACCTCCCCGGCGAGGAGCTGGAGCTCCTGGTGTTGAGCAGGCTCCCCTTCCCGGTGCCCACCGAGCCGGTGGTGGAGGCCCGCGCGGAGAGGATCAAGGCCGCCGGCGGGGACCCCTTCCACGAGTATTTCCTCCCGCAAGCCGTGCTGAAGCTGCGGCAGGGGTTCGGGCGGCTCATCCGGACCCATACCGATCGCGGCGCGGTGATCATCGCCGATGCGCGGATCGTCCAGCGAGGCTATGGGCGTTACTTCCGCGCCTCCTTGCCCCTCCAGCCGGTCACTTACTATACTCCGAGCAGGCTCCTGGTCGAGCTGGAGGAATTCTTCGGAGGAAAGCCTGACCTGAAAGGAAAAGGAAGGAAGGGAAAGGAAAGGCAAGGCAAGGGAAGAGGAGGGGAGGGGAAGGGCAGGTAGGCAAATTAGGTAAGCAAAGATGAGGTTCTCAAGGTTCCTTCTGCCGACGCTGAAGGAGGACCCCAAGGACGCGGAGATGCCCTCACATAAGCTCTCGCTCCGCGCGGGCTTGATCCGGCCGCTCGCCGCCGGGATCTACACCTACCTCCCGCTCGGCTGGCGCGTCCTGCGGAAGATCGAGGGGATCATGCGGGAGGAGATGGACCGGATCGGCGGGCAGGAGCTGCACATGCCGGTGGTCCACCCCGCGGAGCTGTGGGCCGAGACCGGCCGGCTGGAGGACTTCGGCCCGCAGATGGTCCGCTTCCAGGACCGCGCCGGCCGGCTGATGGTCCTCGGCCCGACCCACGAGGAGGTCATCACCGAGCTAGTCCGCCGGGAGGTGCGCTCCTACCGCCAGCTCCCGCTGATGCTCTACCAGATCCAGACGAAGTTCCGCGACGAGCCGCGCTCACGCGGCGGGCTGGTCCGCGTCCGCGAGTTCAACATGAAGGACGGCTACAGCTTCCACGAGAGCTTCGAGGACCTAGACCGTTACTACCCCCAGGTCTACCAGGCCTACCTGAACATCTTCCGCCGGTGCGGCCTCGAGGAGGTGGTGGTCGTCGAGGCCGACCCGGGGCTGATGGGCGGGACCGGCTCGCACGAGTTCATGCTGCCCAACGAGCACGGCGAGGACCGGTTCGTCCGCTGCACCGACTGTGGATATGCCGCCAACCTGGATAGCGCCGTGGCCAGGAAAGAGCCCCCCGAGTCGGCAAGAGCGGGCTCCGGCTCCAGCTCCAGCCCGAGCTCGGGGGAGGATGAGCGGGAGCTGCCCCTGGAGGAGGTCCCCACCCCTGGCTGCTACACGATCGAGGCGGTGGCCCGCCACCTCGGCGTGCCGACCTGGAAGACGGCCAAGGCCGTCTTCTACAAGGGCAAGGGGGAAGGGGATCGCGCCTCCACCTACATCTTCGCGGTGATCCGCGGCGACCTGGAGGTGAACGAGGCCAAGCTCGCCCGGGCTGTCAAGGCTCCGGAGCTCGAGCCGATGACCGAGGAGGAGATCCAGCAGATAGGCGCCGTCCCGGGGTATGCCTCCCCGGTCGGCCTCCCCAGGAACGACCGGGTGATCGTCATCGTCGACGACTCGATCACCCAGGTCAAGAACCTCGTCGCCGGCGCGAACAAGGAGGGCTACCACCTCAGGAACGTCAACTTCCCTCGAGATTTCCAAGCTGATCTGGTCGCTGACATCGCGCTGGTGCGCGACGGCGACCGCTGCCCCCGCCCCCACTGCGATGGCATCCTCAGGGTCGAGCGGGGGATCGAACTGGGGCACATCTTCAAGCTGGGGACGAAGTATAGCGAGGCGATGGGCGCGATGATCCTCGACCGGGAGGGGCGCGAGCGGCCGCTGGTGATGGGCTGCTACGGGATCGGCTCGGGACGGCTCCTCGCGGCGATCATCGAGGCCCACCACGACGAGAAGGGGATCATCTGGCCGGTGAGCGTGGCCCCCTTCCAGGTGATCATCCTGGTGCTGAACACCGACGAGCCGGAGCAGGTGGAGCTCGGCGATAGGCTCTATGAGCGCCTCCTCAAGGAAGGTCTTGAGGTGCTCTACGACGACCGGCCGGAGAGCGCCGGGGTCAAGTTCAACGACGCTGACCTGATCGGGATCCCGCTGCAGGTGGTCATCGGCCCGCGCAGCCTGAGGGAGAACAAGCTGGAGGTCCGCCGCCGGCGCGACGGCGCAACCCGGAGCGCCCCCCTCACCGAGAGCCTCGATGAGGCAGTGGAAGCCGTCCAGGAGGGGCTGAAGGAGCTAGAGAGGCTGGAATCCAAGGCGCTCGAGTGAGCGCCAAGACCAAGAATCGGGGGCAGCAGCCAGCCGTCGGACCGCCTCGAGCTTGCCCACTCATATGGCATCCAAGCAACATAGCGGGCGGGGGTATCGCGATCATGCCTCACAAAATAGATCCAGAGGACGAGCGCATCCGAAAGCTCCTCGAGCGCGACCCCATCGGGAACCTCACCATCAAGGGCGAGCTGGAAGCAGCAAAGGGGAGCGAGGGAGAGATCGAGGTCTACATCGACGATCCCCGAAGCCCCAAGGGTGTCCTCGTAACCGACTATTGGGTGAAGATCCACGCCCAGGATGAGGCCGCGCTCGCCGAGCTGCTCCAGGCGATCACCTGGGAGGAGGCCCGCTTCGGCGGGGTCGCCAGATGGATCAGGGACTACCTCATCGGGATCGGTGGGTGGGAGCTCACCTGGGAGAACCCCTGCTGGCTCTACTACCTCGAGCCGGGGGACCTCCGGGAGGAGCTGATCCGCCATGAGATCCGTCCGCTGCGGCCCGAGGACGCCGAGCTGGTGAACGAGCACTGGGAGTTCGGCAGCGCCGAATCCGTCGAGTATGTGCGCTGGCGGATCGAGGCGGGACCGAGCTGCGCGATCTTCAAGGGAGATAGGCCGGTCTCCTGGGCCTTGACCCACGGCGACGGTCAGATGGGGCTGATGTTCACCCTCCCCGAGGCCAGAGGCAAAGGCTATGGCTTGAGCGTCACCGTCGCCCTGGCGAGGGAGATCTTGGCCCGGGGGAGGATACCCTTCCTCTACACCTTGCACGATAACCTCCCCGCTCAAAGGCTGGCGGAGCGGGCGGGCTTCCGGCGGTGGGGCGACTACCGCTGGCTGGGGGCGCGGAGGAGGGGCTGATCGGATGGCGGAGACGACCTACATCGACCTCCAAGAGAGCACGTTGAAGAACATCTGGCGGATCGCCTGGCCGGTGATGGTCAGCTCGGTGCTGGCCACGACGCTCACCACGGTCGACATGTTCTGGATCGGGAAGCTCGGTGCACGGGAGGTGGCGGCGGTCGCCCTGAGCGGCTCGGTCTGGTTCGTGGTCGGCTCCTTCGCTCAGGTGATCGCCGCGGGGACGCTCGCCCTCGTGGCGCGCTATGCCGGTGGGCGGAGGAGCGCGGAACTCTCCCTGGCCCTCGAGCAGTCCCTCCTCTTGGCCCTCGCGGTCGCCGTCCCCATCGGCGGGCTCGGCTGGAGGTTCGCCCCGACGCTCTTGGGTTTCTTCGGCGCGGAGGCAGAGGTCTTGGAAATGGGGATGCCCTACCTGCGGGTCCTCTTCTCCAGCGTGGTCTTCGCCTACCTCTCGATAATCGAGATCACCGCGATGTATGCCCTCGGCGACACCCGAACGCCGATGAGGATCACGATGATCACCACCGCGGTGAACATCCTGCTCGATCCGCTGCTCATCTTCGGCTGGCTCGGCTTCCCCCGGCTCGGGGTCCTGGGAGCGGGGGTCGCTACGGTCGTGGCCTACGGCCTCTCCTCCGCCCTTGGCCTGGGGGTGCTGCTACGGCGGGGAATCCTCAAATTCACCCGGCCGGGGTTCCATCCGGCGACCGCGGCCAAGCTCCTCGGGGTGGGGCTCCCGGCGATGATGCAGGCGATCACCCGGCCGCTCACCGGGATGCTCATGTTCAAGATCGTGGCCTACTTCGGGACGGCGGGGATCGCGGCTTTCGGGATCGGCGGGCGGGCTCTGGGGCTGATGTTCATCTACCTTGAGGGGTTGGGTGCGGCAGCGCGGACGCTGGTCGGGCAGAACCTCGGCGCCCACCGGCCGGAGCGGGCGGAGGAGGTGGTTAAAAAGGTCCTCACAGTCGGGCTGCTCCTCCAGGGGCTCTTCACCTTGCTTTACTTCCTGCTCGCTCCCCAAATTATCGCGGTCTTCAACGCCGAGGAGGGGGTGGTCCAAGCCGGCACCTCATACCTTCGGATCATCGCCTTGAGCCTCCTGTTTGTCGTCTTCACCATCGCCTATGGGGGTGCCCAGCAGGGCGCGGGCGACACCAGGCCGCCGATGCTCGCCTCACTGGTCGCCAACTGGGCGGTGAAGCTCCCCCTGGCCTACCTTGTCGCCTATCACCTCGACGCCGGGCCCACCGGGGTCTGGCTGGCCATCGGCATATCCGTCCTGGTCGAGGCGCTCATCGTGGCTCTATACTATCGCCGCGGGGGCTGGAAGCGAAGAGAACTATGACTATAACCATGAACCATGATCATCCGGGAGGCGAAGCCCGAGGATAAGGGCGATATCCTGGAGATCTCATCCCAGGTCTGGGAGGGGCACGACTACGTCCCCCTGGTCCTGGATAGGTGGCTTGAGGAGGGCGGCCTCCTCGCGGCGGAGCTCGACGGGAAGGTCGTCGGCTTCGCCAAAACGACGGTCCTCGGCCCCGGGGAGCTGTGGTTTGAGGGGCTGCGGGTCCACCCGAGCTATCGCGGCCGGGGGATCGCCAAGGCGCTGGCGGAAGCCCAGCTCCAGGAGGCCCTCGCCCGGGCGCCGCGGCCAAGGTCGATCCGCCTTGCCACCGCCGAGGTAAACCGCGAGAGCATCCACATCGCCGAGGAACTCGGCTTTCGCGAGGTCGCACGGTTCACCTACATGAGGGGTCCCGTCGCCGCTGGCGAGGGGGCCAGGGGCCCCGAGGCCAAGCTCGTGGTCGTCCAAGCCGGGAGGCAGGATGAGGACGAGCTGGCCGAGTTCATCTTCGGCTCCGAGGCCTACTGCCAAAGTCATGGTCTCCTCCCCCACGGCTGGGTCTTCAAGGAGTTCTCCCGGGAGAGGCTGGGGGAGCTCATCCAGCAAGGGGCCTTCTTCCGCTGCGGAGAGGGGGAGAGGGTCCGCGGCGTGATCGCCCTCCTCCCCGCGCCCTACCGCCCTGAACACGTGGTCATCGCCTTCATCGAGGGCGACGATGAGGCCCTATCAGCGTTGATGGATTTTGCTCACTGCTACGGGGGGACCGCGGCTTTGCGGAGTTCCGTGCGATGGTCCCTACGGAGCGGCTCGTCCAGTTCTTAAAAGGGCACGGCCTCACCTTCGAGCCCGACTTCCGCTACGTCCTCGTCTACGAATACCCCCTCCCATGACCAGGGAGCAGCTCCTCGGTTATCTCTCGGTGCCGGTGGCGGTCACCTTCCGGTCGGGGCTAGGGGTGATCGTAACGAAGGAGCTTTACCGGCTGGGGGCTCGATCCGCTCAGCGCTGTCACCTCCAGGGCCCTCTTCGTTCGGGCTCGGGCTGCTTGCTCCTCGCCTCCATCGTCCTGGACGAGCAGGTCGAGCCTCCAAGCCCTGAGGGGGCCGCTCGTCCTCAGCGGGGTGAGCGCGCTGCAGCTCAGCTCCAAGGGCGCATCAAACCCTAGTTGATGGGGGATCTCGTCAGGAACCCCGGGAAGGTGAGTATCATCTGAGCTAGATGGGGGGTAATAACAAGCGGATGCTCTTTATCCCCGCTGCTCTCGCGGTGGCGTGCTCCGTGTCCGTAGGAGCTTGCCTTGCTTCATTCGCCATGCCTGCATCCGCAGCGGGACTGGAGGTGGAGGTCGAGTTTGGCTTCAGCGGGCACTATTACCCCGGGGTGCCCACCCCGATCGCCATCCTCCTGGAGAACCAGGGCCCGCCGATCCGCGGCCAGCTCCTCATATACCAAGAGGTGAGGAGCCCCTGGCGGGGCGTCTTCGAGGAGAGGCTCACCCTCCCGGTGGAGCTTTCTCGCGGGGCAAAGAGGCTCTTCCAGCTTAACTTCCCCATACATGGTCACATCTATCCGCTCCGGATCCAGCTCCGGGGGGAGGGGGAGGAGGGGCTCATCTACCAGGGGAAGATCGACTTTCGCCGACGCTACCACGAGGAGCGGCTCTGCCTCTTCCTCTCCGATCCCGATCCTGGAGCTGGGGTGCCCTTCCGAGGCCAGGGCGGGGAGCTCCCCACGGGCGAGCGGCCCATCTGGGTGGAGCCAGGGCTCCTGCCCTCCGAGTGGGCGGGGTATCTCGGGGTGAGGAGGATCTATCTCGGGCGGCTCAACCCCTTCGCGCTCACCGAGCGGCAGTGGGAGGCCATCACCAGGTGGGTCCGCTGGGGAGGCGAACTGGTAATCCTCAGCGGCGAGAGCTGGTATTACCACCAGGAGAACCCCTTCCTGGGGGAGCTCCTCCCTCGCCTGCTCGAGGACCCCGAGGTAGCCGATCGGGAGGGCCAACTAATCGTCCTAGGCGAGCCCCGTGGGGAGGTCCTCCACCGGACGGAGGAGGGCCTCCCGCTGCTCATCGCAGCTCGGTGGGGGAGAGGCCGGGTGCTCCTCTCCACCGTGGACCCCCTGGAGAGCTCTCCGGGGGAGGGCTTCTGGCGGGAGCTCAAAGTTGAGGTTGAGGTTGGTAGCCCGCCTGGGGAGATAGGCGGAGTGAGCTTGGGGAGGCTGGAGCTGGCGAGGGAGCTCTTCGGGGAGCAGGAGCTGCCCTATCCCGGCAGGCTGCCCTTGATCGGGCTCTACCTTGCCTTCCTCGGAGGGCTCATCCTCCTCAGGGCTTTCGTCCGTCCCCGCCGGCGAGGGAGGAGGTGGGGGCAGCAGCGGCAGGTCCTCCTGCTGCTCCTCTGGTCAGGGGGGGTCACCCTCCTCGGGAGCTTATATCTCAGCGGATCCCAAGGGGGCGGGCCGCTCCTCGCACTCGAGCTCGGGCTCGTCCACGACATGGGCGAGCTCAGCTTGAGCTCCACCTGGTGGGGGCTCTTCGCCAAGAAGGCCTTGCCTCTCGAGCTCCCCTTGGCGGATGAGGGAGGGGGCTACCTCATCCAGCTAGTCCCCGAGGAGCGAGGCGAGCACCTCTACGATCTCTTCCGCCTCCAAGACCGGGACGGCCGGGTGAGGCTCTCCTTCAGGGTGGAGCGCCAGATGGGGCGCTACTTCTGGGGGGAGCGGTTCACCCCGGATCTGGTGAGCTTCACCATCAGCTCCATCGAGGAGGATGGGCTGCTCCTCCGGGCGGCAAATGTGAGCGCTGAGCTGCTCCACGATTGCGCCCTCCGGGGGCGAGGCCGGTTCCATCCCCTGGGTGACCTCCCTCCCGGCGAACCGGTGGAGGCGAAGCTTGAGCTAGCAGATGGTTCGCTCCCCACCTACGAGGAGCCCCCTTGGCTGAAGGGTGCCCTGAAGAGGCTCTATCGGCTAGCATTGAGGGAGGTCGAGGAGCCCTTCCTGGTCTGCTGGGCCAACTTCAGGGAGGTCGAGCTCCCCGGGGGAGAGGGGGAGGCACTCAAGCTGATCTTGATCGAGCCGGACAGCGATAGCGGTAGGATCGATCATGTGGGGGGAATGCATGATGGATGATCGAGCGTTCGACCTCGAGGTGATCGAGCTCGATCGGCCCACCTGGTCGCTCTACCTTGGGCTGGTGGGGGTCCTCGGGGCGGTGGTGCTCGCGGCCCTCCCGACGACGCGCCCGCTCGGGGAGCTCGGCCCTCCCGGGCGGGGTGCGGACCTCGCCTCGTTCTTCGCCGGGACGCTGATCATCGCCTACGGGGTCGTTGCCCTGAACCTGGGGACGGGGATAGAGATGGCTCGAGGCCGCGCTCGTCCCCACCTTCACCTTCACCTTCACCCTTACCCTTACCCTTATCGTTACCTTGAGCTCCTCCTCAGGCTCCTCCTCGGGCTGGCGGTGACCGCCCCCTTCTGGGCGATCTTCCAGGGATTTTATTTTGCGAGCCTCGGCGCGCTCCTTTTGGGAGGGGTCTACACCCTGGGGTATGGGCTCGTCCTCGGCTTATATGGCCTTGGGCTGAGGACGGTCGGCTCCGAGGCCGGCCGGTTTCTGCTCAAGTATCTCGGGCTCACCGCTTACCTGGTGGGCACGCTCCCGCTGGTGGGGATGGGAGGGCCAGCGAGAGCGGTCAACCCCCTCTACAGCTTGATGGCCATCTTGCAAGAGCGGCTCCAGCTAGTTGAATATGGGGTGGGCTTCCTCGCCCTGGGGGCCCTGGGAGGGCTGGCAGCGCTCTTTGCGAACAGGAGGCTGAGGGGATGGCGGGCACGATTGAAGGATACTTTTTAGCGGTCGAGCGCCGCGCCCGGCTGCTCAGGGGTCTAGCGCGGATGTGGCCCCTCGAGGGCGGTGCGCTCCTCCTCACGCTTGGCTACCTGCTGGCCGAGGACTTCGGCCTCTTGACCTTGGTCGGCAAGCCGGGAGCAGGGGTCGGGCCCCACTGGCCCGCCCTGGGCTTAGGTTTGGGTTTAGGCAACCTGCTCGTCGCTGCTGGGGGCTTCCTTTGGGGGTATCATGCGCCGGTGAGGCTGGAGCGGCTCCTCTACCAGGTCGATCGGCGGCTCGGGCTGGGCGAGCGGCTCTCCTCGCTGTGGGAGCTCCATCAGGGCCGCGGCCCCCGAGAGCTCATCCCCCTCATCTCTCGGGGGCTCCCCGAGCTGGGGAGGCTCCCCCTCAAGAGGGCGCTGCCCCTGCGCTGGCGTGAGCGGCTGGGGCTGACCTTGGTGGGCTTGCTCGCCGCTCTGTGCTTGTGGTCGTCGCTCGGGCCCTCGCTCTTGCCATCCGGCCTCCCTTGGGCACCCCCAGCTCGGGCTCGGAGGGGCTTGCCCCCTCGGGAGCAGGAGGGCCTCCTGGGGCTCCGGCCGGAGGTGCTCCAGCGGCTGGCGCTGATCGAGGAGGAGCTCACCCGGCTCGAGGGGCTCGCGAGGGAGCCAAGCGAGGGCGCCGGCATGGGCGAGCTCCCCTTGAGAGCAGGGGAGGAGCTGCCCGCCCTGCGGGAGGAGCTCGTCCAGCTCGAGGGGGAGCTCCAAGGTCAGGGGCCCGGGAGGCCGAGCCCCCGCTCGGGAGCGCGAAAGGGGCTCCCCCTGGCCGAACTGGGGGAGCACTTGGCGGAGCTGCTCTCGGCGCTGGAGGGGCTCGAGCCGGGGGAGCCGCCCCCGCCGGAGCTCGGTGAGAGGCTCGCCCGGCTGGCTGAAGAGCTCGGCCTGACCGCGGAGCTCGCCGAGGTGCTAGCTCCTGAAGGAGCCGGAGGAGGGGAGATGGAGCTCAACCAGCTCCAGCGAGGGCTCGCGATGAGGCTAGCAGAGGTCGAGCGCCTCCAGGGGCTCGCCCGGCGGCTCTCCGCGCTGGAGAGTTCCCTCGCCCTCGAGCGAGGGGAGAGGCCCGCACAAAGGGGCGAGCGGCCTGAATCTGGAGGCCGAGGCCGGCTCTCCCATGAAGGGGAGCCCGGCGGTCCGGGCTCCACCAGTCCCGCTGGAGAGGGGGGCAGCCCGCCCGAGGAGGGCCGAGCCGAGCCTGCCGAGCCCGAAGCCGGTGCGATCGCGGGGGCGTTCAAACCCAAGCGGGGCCAACCCTCGGGGAGGTTTATAGAGGGCGGCGAGGAGGCCGGGACCGCCCCTGGGCCTGAGCTTGGGCCTGGACAAGGGGAAGGGGGCCTGCTCTCCCCGCCGGAGGAGGCCCGTGAGCTCCGCATCAGCGGGATGCTCACCGAGCTTGGCGAGCTCGAGCGGCTCCTCACCAAGGGGGTGCCCTTCGAGCCCGAATCGAAGTCGGGACTGGAGGGAGAGGGAGGGGAAGGCCCTCTCGCGCTCCGGCTGGACTTCCACCGGGTGCGGGCGATCCTCTCCTCGCGTGGGCTCCCCGAGGAGCTCCAGGAGCTGGTGAAGCGCTACTTCTTGACGGTTACCGAGACCGAGGCCGGACGGTGACGGTAAGGTGAGCGAGGTGATCACTGAAGAGCGGCTCAGTGCCCTCCAGGGGAAGTTCGCCGAGCTGCAGGAGGAGATCGGCCGGGTGATCGTCGGCCACCGGGAGGCGATCCGGAACGTCCTGATCTGCCTCCTCTGCCAGGGACACGCCTTGCTCGAGGGCGTGCCCGGGCTGGGGAAGACCCTCCTCGTGCGGACGTTGGGGGAGGCCCTCGGGCTCAAGTTCTCCCGGATCCAGTTCACCCCCGATCTGATGCCCGCGGACATCACCGGGACGCTCCTCCTCCAGGAGGACGAGACGGGCCGCCGCCGGTTCGAGTTCTCCCGCGGGCCGATCTTCGCCCATCTCGTCCTCGCTGACGAGATCAACCGCGCCACGCCGAAGACCCAGTCGGCGCTGCTGGAAGCGATGCAGGAGCGGAGCGTGACCGTGGGGGATAGGACCTACGAGCTCGAGGAGCCGTTCGTGGTCCTGGCCACTCAGAACCCGATCGAGATGGAGGGGACCTACCCCCTGCCGGAGGCCCAGGTCGACCGGTTCTTCTTCAAGCTCAAGCTCGACTACCCCAGCGAGGAGGAGCTCGAGGAGATCCTCCTCCGGCACACTGCTGCTCTAGAGCGAGCCCCAAAGCGGGTGCTCACCCGCGAGGAGGTCCTCGAGGCGCGGGAGCTGGTCCGGGCCCTCCCCGTCCCACGGGAGCTCTACCGTTACGCCACCAGGCTCATCCGGGCTACCCACCCTGCCTCCGAGCTCGCGCCGCCCCTCGTCCGAGAATACGTGGAATACGGCGCGAGCCCCCGCGCGGGGCTGGCGCTCATCTTGGGGGCCAAGGCCCACGCCTTCCTCCAGGGGGAGGTGAACGTCCGCCTGGAGGACCTCCAAGCCGTCTTCTACCCCAGCTTGAACCACCGGCTGATCCTCAGCTTCAAGGGCGAGGCCGCGGGGGTCACCCCCGAGGAGATCCTAGAGGAGGTCCTGAGGAGCGTCCCGGAGGTTTCCTGAAGATGGAGCGCGAGCGGGAAGGCGCTGGACTCTTGCTCGATGAGGAGTTCCTCCGGAAGCTTGAGCGGCTGCACTTCCTGCTCAAGCTCAAGGCCCGGGGGCGGCTCCGCGGCCAGCCCGGTGGGATCCACCACTCCCCCCGGGCGGGGATGAGCCTGGAGTTTGCCGACTACAAGCGCTACTCCCCGGGGGACGACTTCCGCTATGTGGACTGGAAGATCTACGGCCGGCTCGACCGCCTCCTGATCAAGGTCTTCACCCGGGAGGAGGAGCTACCGATCTATCTCCTCCTGGACCGGAGCGGCTCGATGGAGATCGGCGGTAAGTTCGCCTACATGGTCCAGCTGGCGGCGGCCTTAGCCTACCTCGGGCTGAAGGACTTCGATCGGGTCGGGATCTACGCCTTCGCCGGGGGGCTCGATGAGGGCCTCCCCCCGCGGGGCGGCACCCGCCAGCTCTTCCAGCTCTTCCGCTACCTGGAGGGGCTCTCACCAAGCGGGGCCTCCCGGATCAACCGTGCGCTCGGGGAGTTCGCCGCCCGGAGGGGCGAGAGCGGCTTCCTCCTCCTGCTCAGCGATATGCTCACTTCGGAGGGGTATGAGGAGGGCCTCCTGCAGCTCCTCTGGGGGGGCTTCGAGGTGGCGATCGTCCAGCTCCTCGCCGAGGAGGACCTCGACCCCTTGCCGGCAGGGGAGGTCCTCCTCCGGGATGCCGAGGGGGCGGGCCAGCGGGAGCTCTACCTGGATGAGGCGGCCGCGGCGGCCTACAGGCGCCGACTCGAGGGGTATCTGGCGCGATTGAGGGCCTTCTGCCTGGCCCACGGGATCGAGCATCTCCTGCTGCCCGTGAGCGTCCCGCTCGAGCGGGCGATCTTCGAGCTCCTGCGGGAGAGGGCGATCCTGCGATGATCCTGCTCAATCCGCTCGCGCTGGGACTCTTCGGGCTGGCCGGGCTGATCATCCTGGCCTACTTCCTCCGCCGGCGGGCCCAGCCCCGGCGGGTCTCGGCGCTCTTCCTCTGGGAGGAGGCCGCTCGGAGCGCCCTCCGCCGGCCGAGCTTCGCCCGGCGGCCACTCCTGCTCCTCCTGCTCCAACTATTCGCGCTCGGACTGCTCGTGCTCGCACTGGCGGGGCTGGCCCTCCCAGGGTGGAGCCCGCCAGGGAAGCTGGCCATCCTGATCGACGGCAGCGCGAGCATGCAGGCCCGCGTGCCCCCGGAAGGGAAGAGCCGCTATGAGCTGGCGCTGGAGCAGGCCGAAACGCTCCTCGCGCAAGCCCGCGAGGTGACGGTGATCCAAGCCCAGCGCTACCCCCGGGTGCTCATCCCCCTCACGGAGGATAAGGCCAGGGCGAGGGAGCTGCTGCTCGCCTCCCGGCCCACCTTCCAGGGGGAGGCCCCCCTCACCGAGCTGCTGGAGCTGCTCAAGGGGCAGGCGCCGCTCTCCGAGTTCAGCCGGATCGCCTACCTCACCGACCACTTGATCGATCAGCACCGATGGGAAAACCTAAACCTCCCTGTAGAAGTGATCCTCGTAGGCCAGGGTCAGGGGAGGCCCATCCGCAACCTGGGCTTGCAGGAGTTCTCCGTCCGCCGGGAGCCGGAGCCCCGCCTGGGCTACTCCGCCTTCCTCAGGGTGCACAACCATTCCGATCGGGAGGAGAGCGCCCTCCTCACCATCGAGGCGGAGGGGCAGGTGATCCTCTCCGAGGAGGTCACCCTCCCGCCGCGCTCCATCCAGGAGCTGGCGCTCACCTGGCCCTGGGAGTGGGCAGCGGAGCTCGAGCTCGGAAGGGGAGGGGAAGAGCGGCTCACCGCTACGCTCGAGCCCATCTCCGGCCTCGAGGACGACTTCCCCTGGGACGACTCTCGCTACCTCGTCCTGGGGACCCCTCCGGTGAGGGTCCTCTGGCTGGGTGAGGAGGACCGCTTCCTCCGGGGGGCCCTCGAGGCCGCGCTCGGACCTGAGCTTGAAGTTGAGGTCGAGGTGGTGGATGTGGATATGGATACCGAGGACCTGCGACAACACGATTACGACCTGATCGTGGCCAACAGGACTGAGGTCCCGCCCCACCTCGAGGGAAACCTCCTCCTGGTGAACTCCTCCTATCCGCCGCTGATCCAGGTCCAGCTCTCCGAGCCGAGGGAGGTCCACAAGCTTGTGGTGGAGGCCCCCGGCCATCCGCTCCTCCGCGGAGTGGAGCTGGGCGACTTCATCATCACCAGGGCCTATCCGGCGAGGCTCCCGCCCGGAGGGGAGCTCCTCTTGAGCGCGGATGGGCTCCCAGCGCTCTACCTCATCGAGGAAGGCGGCTACTCGCTATGTTATATCGGGCTCGACCTGCGCCGGTCGAACATCTACCTAACGGTGGACTTCCCGATCCTGATGAGGAATCTGCTCGCCTGGCTCCTCCCGCCCCGGGAGCTCCAGCTCGAGGTCGGCCAGCCCTTCCCCGTGGAGGGGCCTGAGGGGGCCAGACCAACGATAATGGATCCTCAGGGGCGACCGGCCCCCCTCATCGGGGAGCTCCCCGGCTTCTACGCCTACGAGCTGCGCCCATCAGGGGAAGGCCCGGTGCGCTACCTCGCGGTCAACCTCCCCGCTGCGGAGCTCGCCCAGCTCCAACCCGGGCTTGGGCTCGGAGCTGAGGTCGCTCCCACCTCCACCCCTGGGCCCGCGGAAGAGGAGTCGCTGAAGCTGGAACCGGAGCCGAGGTCGGCATCAGAGCGAGGGGGCTCTCACTCCTACTCCCAGGCTTTCCCTTCCCCTGGAGCTGAGCCACGACCGCTCTGGCGGTGGCTGGCCCTCGCCGGGCTGGGGGTGCTGGCGATGGAGCTTTGGCTTTGGAGGTGGAAGGGAGGATGATTCGCTTCTCCCAGCCGCTCATGCTCCTCCTGATTCTGGGGCTCCTCCCCCTGGTGGGCCTCCTCATCCTCAGGGTCAAGGTCAAGGTCAGGGTCGGGAGAGAGCCTGAGACCAGGGCCAGGGCCAAGGCTAAGGGCAAGGGCACGAAGGCCCCAAGGGGGGCGCCGCTGGCGGTGGCGGGGCGGCTCCTGGCGATGCTGCTGATCATCCTGGCCGCGAGCGGCCCGCAGCTCATCTCCCATCCCAGGGTGAACTACATCTACTTCGTGGTCGACCTCTCAGGGAGCATCCCCTGGCCCAAGGAGGAACTCCTCGAGCTGGTGGGATCCCTGTCCCTGGCGGTGGAGGGCGAGCACCTGCGGTATGGGCTGATCCTCTTCGGGGCGGAGCCGATAATTGCTCAGGGCTTCGCACCCGAGCTGGAAGCGGGAGCGGGTGCAGATGATGGTCCAGCCTCAACCCTGCTCGTCCCGCGGGAGGGGACCGACATCGCCGCGGCCTTGGAGCTGGCGCTGGAGACCTTCCCCCGGGAGGGCGGCAAGGAGATCGTCCTCCTCACTGATGGGATCGCCACCCGGGGCGAAGAGCGCCTCCCGGTAGTCCTCGCCCGGGCGGCTCAGGAGGGGGTCCGTATCTCCATCTATCCGCTCCGCGTGAGGGGGAGCGAACTCTGGCTGGAGGAGTTCCTCCTGCCCAGGGAGGTCCCGCCGGGGGTGGAGGTCGAGCTGAAGCTCAAGGTGGGCGCCCTCGGGGGAGGGCGAGCCCGACTCCTCCTCTACCGGGATGAGCGGCTGCTCACGGCGGGCGAGCTGGCTCTTGAGGAGGGCGAAAGCGAGCTCATCTTCCATGACCTTCCCCCCTCGCCGGGGACCTATCGCTACCGGGCCGAGCTCATCTCCAAGGGGGATGCCATCCCCGAAAACAACGCCCTCGAAGCCGTCCTCACCGTCCTCGGGGAGGGGGAGCCGCAGGTCCTCCTGCTCGGTGAGCCCCAAAGGAGCGAGCCCCTCACACGGCTGCTCGCCGCCGGCGGCTACCGCTACGAGCTCATCCCGCCGGAGGCGTTCACCTGGGAGCTGGCGAAGCTCGCCCCTTACCGGCTGGTGATCTTGAACAACGTGGAGCTGACCCGCCTGCCTAGGTGGGCCCAAATAGCCCTGGAAGGCTACGTCCGCGAGGGCGGCGGGCTGCTCCTCATCCAGGGGCGGCGCGCCGTGGAGGGGCTCCTCCGGGAGGAAGTCGAAGGGCTCGAGCGGCTCCTGCCCATATCCTACGAGGCGCGCGAGCCGGCCCAGCTGCCCTCGCTGGCGCTCGTCTTCGTGCTGGATCGCTCCGCGAGCATGACTGGCCGGAAGATCCAGCTCCTGAAGGAGGCCGCCGCGGCGAGCGTCGAGCTCCTGGATGAGCGGGACCTCCTCGGGCTCTGTGCCTTCCACACCGAGCCTGAGTGGCTCTTCGAGCTCGGGCCGGCGAGGGAGAAGGAGCGGATCTACGAGCGGCTCGCCAGCCTGCAGGCCGGCGGGGGGACCAACCTCCTCCCCGCCCTGGAGGAGGCCTACGCCCAGCTGCGCGAAGCGGAGGCAAAAGTCAAGCACATCGTGGTCTTCTCCGACGGGAAGACGACCGGCCGGAGGGAGGCCTTCCTCGAGCTGGCCAGGCGGATCCGTGAGGAGAGGATCACCCTCTCGGCGATCGGGATCGGCGAATCGCCCGATGTGGCCCTGCTGCGGCTGCTGGCCGAGGAGGGCGGCGGGAAGCTCTACCTGGTGAAGGACCCCGAGGAGCTGGCCCAGGTGACCCTGGAGGAGACCCAGAGGATCGCCCGCCCAAGGTGGGTCACCGGGGAGATCGAGCCCCTCCCCGGGCCCTACGCCCACCTCCTCGGTGCTGAGCTTGAGCTGGGGGAGCTGCCCGAGCTGGGCGGCTACGTGCTCACCTATCCCAAGGCCGCATCGGAGCCGCTCCTCCTCACCGAGGAGGGGGATCCGCTCCTCAGCCTCTGGCGGTATGGCCTCGGGCGGGTCGGGGTGCTGAACGTCGACCTGGAGGGGCGCTGGTCAGCGGAGTGGCTCAAGTGGGAGGGGCTCCCGAGGCTCTTCGCCCAGCTCATCGGCCAGCTCTGGGGCTGGGGTGAGGTTGCCGGGGAACCGTCGATCCGGCTCCAGATCGAGCCCGAGCTTACGGGGGATGGGCTGGAGATCATCGCCGAGGTGGTGGAGGGCGGGCGGTGGGCGAACCTCCTCGAGCTCCGGGCGAGCCTCTCCGGGGCTGAGGCCGGGCTACCAGCCCGCTCGGGGCATGATGGGCCCAGATCAATCCCCATGGAGCAGGTCGCACCTGGGCGCTACCGAGCCCAGGTGGAGGGCCTCCCCCAGGGGGTCTACCTCCTCAGGGTGAGCGCCGAGCACGGGGGTCAGGGGAAAGGGAAAGGGAAGGGAGAAGGAGCGATCGCGAAGGAGCTTTTGGCCCTCCCCTACCCCGAGGAGTATCGGCGGATCGGGACCGATGAGCTCCTCCTGGAGGAGATCGTCGCTGCGACCGGCGGAAGCTATCTCGAACTCGAGGGGGAGAAGCCGAAGCTCCCCGAGGAGCTGCTCGCGGGGAGGCCGATCCCGAAATATAAAGAGCTCTGGCCGCTCGGGCTCTCACTGGCCCTCGTGGCCTTCATCGCTGACCTGTTCCTGCGCAAGCCCCCCTTCCGCGTCATGGTTGATCGTTGATCTTCAAGCTGTTTATCAGGTCGATGATTGGAGAGGGAGGACTTGGGTAAGTAGGTAAGTAAGCTGGGCTGAGGGAGGATCGAGAATAAGAGCTGGAGATGGGGATCACCGTGCGCGAGATCGAGTGCAAGTCCATCCTGAACAGGAGCAGCATCCCGGGGGTGGACTACTCCTTGAACCCCTACGTCGGCTGTGCCCACGGGTGTATTTACTGCTTCGCCGACTTCATGCGGCGGTTCACGGACCACCGGGAGCCCTGGGGGAGCTTCGTCGATGTGAAGGTCAACGCCCCTGAGGTCCTGCGGCGGCAGCTCAAAGGGCTCCCG
>CAZCTZ010000011.1:0-17574 GCA_964501855.1 uncultured Thermotogae bacterium | reverse complement strand
CCCAGGGTGAGCTGCGGCGCGGAGGGGTCGATCCCCAGCTTCACCCGCAGCGGCCGGCCCTCCTCCAGGGAGCGCCGGAGCTTCCGGCGGAGGTCCTCCTCGGGGAGGAGGGTGGCCGCACCCCGCCGGAGCACCTCCAGCTGGCGGTCGATCTCCTCTTCTATTCCTTTCTCTTCCTCCCTTTTTGTTTCTATCCTTTCTCTTTCCGCTTCCCTCCCCATAGCGCTCACTTCCCGGGATGAGAGCTCGTCCCGCCCATCAGTCAGACCTTCACCACCGAGGTCACCCGATCGCCCGCCTCGAGCTCGATCAGCTTGACCCCCTGGGCGTAGCGCCCGACGATCCGGATCTCATCGGCGCTGATCCGGATCGTCTTCCCCCGCTCGGTGGTCAGGATCAGCTCGTCCCCCGGGGCTACCCCCTCCAGGGCGACCACCCCGCCGGTGCGGGGGCTCACCTTGATCCCCAAGATCCCTTTGCCGCCCCGCCCCTGCAGGCGGAACTCCTCCAGCGGGGTCCGCTTCCCGAAGCCCCGCTCGGTCACGAAGAGCAGGTGGGTCGCTTTATTACCGTCCGGCTCGAGGACCACCATCCCGACGACCTGGTCGCCCGGCGGGAGCCGCATCCCGATCACCCCGTGGGAGGGCCGCCCGGTGAGGCGCACCTCGCCCTCGCGGAAGCGGACCACCCGGCCGAGCCTGCTCCCCAGGATGACCTCCCCCCTGCCGCGGGAGATCGCCACGTCGACGAGCTGATCGCCGGGGGAGGCGCTGAGCGCGATGATCCCCTTCGTGTGAGCGTTGTAGTAGTCCCGGATGGGGTTGCGGTTTATAATGCCTCTAGCGGTGGCCAGCAGGCAGAACCGCTCCTCACCCTCATCTGAGCCCGAGTCCAGCCCCGGGAGCGGCAGCGAGGCGAGGATCCGCTCGTCCTGGGCGAGCTCGATCAGCTCCCTCAGGTTCTCGCCCTTGGAGTCCCGCCGGAGGGAGGGGAGCTGGCAGGCCCGCAGCTTGTAGACCTTGTGAGCGTCGGTGAACAGCAGGATCCAATCGCGGCTGTTGGCGATGAAGATCGCCTGGAGGCGGTCGCCCTCCCGCAGCCGCATCCCGATCACGCCCTTCCCGCCGCGCCCCTGCGGGCGGAAGACGTCCTCACGAGGGGCGTTGACGTAGCCCCGCTCGGTTATGCTCACCAGGAGGTCCTCATCGGGGATGAGGACCTCCTGGTCGAGCCGGGCGTCATCCAGCTCCTCGGCTTCGATGATGGCCGTCCGGCGGGGATCGGCATACCTCCGCTTCAGCTCGAGCAGCTCCTCCTTGATCGCCTCGTCCAGCCGCTCGGGCCTATCCAAGATCTCCTGATACTGCCGGATCAGCTCCAGCTTCTCCCGGTATTCCTCCTCGAGCCGCTCCCGCTCCAGCGCGACCAGCTGGCGCAGCCGCATCTTGAGGATCTCCTCCGCTTGGAGCTCGGAGAGGCCCAGCTCCCGCCGGAGCTTCCCCTTCGCCTCGGCGGCGTCGCGCGCGCTCCTGATCAGCTCGACGACCTCCTCATGGCGGTCCAGCGCGGCTAAAAATCCTTCGATGATGTGGGCTCGCTCCCGGGCCCGCCGCAGCCGGTGGGCCGTCCGCCGGCGGACGACCTCCCGCCGGAAGTCGATGAACTGCTGGAGGAGCTCTTTCAAGGAGAGCCGCCGAGGGTTGCCCTCGACGATCACCAGGAAGTGCGCCCCGAAGGTCCACTCCAGCGCGGTAGACTTATAGAGTTTGGTGAGCACCACCTTGGGGTTGGCCGTCCGCTTGAGCTCGATCACCACCCGCAGGCCCTCCCGGTCGGACTCGTCCCGCAGGTCGGCGATCTCGTCGAGTTCGCCTGAGCGGACCTTGTTTGCGATCGCCTCCAGGAGGGCCGATTTCTTGACCTGGTAGGGGATCTCAGTGATGATGATCCGGCCGTCCTCGATCCGGGCCTTCGCGCGGATGCGGATCTGGCCCGAGCCGGTCCGGTAAGCCCGCTCGATCCCCTCCCGGCCGACGATGAGCCCCCCGGTGGGGAAGTCCGGTCCCGGCAGGAGCCGCATCAGCTCCTCCAGGGTGGCCTCGGGGTGCTCCAGGAGGTAGATCACGGCGTCGATTACCTCCCCCAGGTTGTGCGGCGGGATCTGGGTGGTCATCCCGACGGAGATGCCCCAGGAGCCGTTGAGCAAGAGGTTCGGGAGCCTCGCGGGGAGGACGACCGGCTCCCGCAGCGAGTCGTCGAAGTTCGGCTGGAAGTCGACCGTCTCCTCCGCGATCTCCGCCAGCAGCTCCTCGCTCAGCTTGGAGAGCCGCGCCTCGGTGTTGTGATTTATGAAGCCGTTGCCCCAGAAGGAGTGGCACTCGCTGGCCACCCGAACGGAGTAGACCCGCTGGGGGCCCGCGGGCTCGATGCTGGTGACGGGCTCAAACAGATAGTGCGTCTCGAGGAGGGGCTCCAGGAGGGCCGTGGCCGTCCCGGGCAGGACGGCTTCCAGCCGCTCGTGGTGGGCCTCCAGCCGGGGCCAACGGTCGATGTTATGCTTCTGGAGCCACGCTCGATCGTATGAGGCCGTGCACCTCAGGAAATCGGCCAAGAAGGGGACATAATCCGTGCGGGAGAGGGCCTTCCCGGAGAATCGGTCCAGAACCCGGCGAAGGGCTTCGTCCTTCTCGGGGGAGATGAATCCGATCTGCTCGGCGAACCGCTGGAGGTTCTCCTGGCCTGTGATGAGGAGGCGGAAGTTCCCACGCCCATCGCGGCGCAGCGCGCTCACGATGCCGAAGCGCAGCAGGAGGACTTGAAGCTGCTTGAGGAGGCGTTCGCTGGCCGACACGGCGCTCACCCGCAATAGGCTCTGCCCGGAGCGCTCGACGGCCCCATCACCCTCGAAGTAAGCCCGGAGGAACGAGGCGACCACGGCTTTAGGGGAGCGCAGGATCGGGGGAGGGATCTCGCGCTCTTGGGCCCGGCCCGGCCGCAGGCCGAGTGCCCGGAAGAAGCGCACCACATGCTGGGCCACGACCTGCATCTGCAGGAAAGGCTTCCGGCCGTAGCCGGCGGGCTCCCGCTCGAAGACGTGGAGCCGGCATGTGGGAAAGGTCCTTTCCCAGATGAGCTTAAACCTCTCGGAGAACGCCCCAGGCGTGCCCGTGAACTCCAACCGCTCCTCCGCAATGGTCCCCTCGGCTACGAGCGCGCCGAGCAAAAATGCGAGGTCCTCATCCAGGTGTGTGGGCAACGCGTGGCGCTCCGCGCGGGAGCCCTCCCCCAGCTCAGGCCGATATGGGGTCAGCTCTATAGGCTCCTCCGGCCAGAGGAGATCGGGGGAGCGATCGAGCACCACGTAGTCGCCCACCCGGAGCTGCGAGAGGGTCTTCCAGCGGAAGCGCGGCCCGTTTGGGGAGTGTTCCCATGTCAGCACCGGGTGATTGAGCGTCCCTGTGAGTTCATAGCCCCGACGGGTGCGCACCCGCAGCGTCGGATGCACCCCGCTGTCGAACCAGCGATCGGCCCGGTTCACCCTCCGATCTCGGGAGAGCACCCGGACGTCGAGGGGCTGATCGGGGCCCTCCCGGGGATTCGCGAGTTCGGCGATGGGGATCAGCCCTCGATCGGTCGCGATCAGGGTCTCGCCGATCACGCAGTAGCGCATCGCGGCCGGCTCGTCCCCGTCCAGGCTGCCGAAGTTCCCCTGGCCGTCGATCAGCGGGTAGCGGTAGGCGAAGGGTTGGGCCATGTTGACCAGCGCGTCGTAGATGGCCTGGTCGCCGTGGGGGTGGTAGCGGCCCATGCAGTCGCCCACGATGCGAGCACACTTCTTGTGGGGACGGTTGGGGAGGAGCCCCAGCTCATACATGGTATAGAGGATGCGGCGCTGGACCGGTTTGAGCCCATCGCGCACGTCGGGGATCGCCCGCCCGCGGATGACGCTCATCGCGTAGTTGATATAAGATTCGCGCATCTCGTCCTCGATGTAGGCGATCTCAACCTTGCCCATGTTGGAGCACCCTCCTCACCTCGCCTCACCTCGTTCCTCGGCTCCTCGGCCCCGAAGGGCGGCAGATCATACATCACCCACTCAACGAGCCAATAATACCCGATTCCAAGGGGGAAATCAAAGATTTCTCGGGGGAAATTCCCCTCCTCGGGGGACATTCGTCCCGAGAGGGGGACAAGATCAGGCCCCCTGGGAGCTCTCCCTCTCCAGCTCCACCTCCATCCCCATCCCCACCTTCTTCACCTTTTCACCTTCACCCCTTCTCGAGCAGCTCCAGCAGTTGCCGCTTGATCTGCTCTAGCGCCCGCCGGCGGTGGCTGATCTCGTTCTTGATGGCCGGTCCGAGCTCGGCCAGCGTCCGGTCGAACCCCTCGGGTATGAAGACCGGGTCGTAGCCGAAGCCGGAGTGCCCCCGGGGCTCGCGGGCGATCCGCCCGCGCAGCTCACCCTCGCCGACGAGCTCCTTCCCGTCGGGGAAGCGGACCACCGCGACCGCACGGAACCGCGCCCGCCTGTCCCTGTCATCCGCCCCCTCGAGCATCCGGAGCAGCAGGCGGATGTTCTCCTCATCGGTGGCCCCCTCATGGGCGAACCTCGCCGAGCGGACTCCCGGCCGGCCGCCGAGCGCCTCGACCTCCAGCCCGGAGTCCTCGGCGAGGACCGGCAGGCCGGTCTCCTCGCAGATCCGGCGGGCCTTGAGCTGGGCGTTCTCCAGGAAGCTGTCGGCGGTCTCCTCGACTGCCGAGAAGGCCACCTCCTCCCAGGTGAGCAGCTCAAGAGATGGCACCTCTCGGAGGATCTCACATATCTCGCGGAGCTTCCCCGGGTTGCGGCTCCCCAGGAGGAGCTTCATCGCTCCTGATCCGGTCAATACTCCTTCTCGGCGATGCCCCGCAACTGGAGCTGCTCGGCGAAGTGGCAGGCGACGTAGTGCTCCCCGCCGATGTCGCGGAACGGGGGCGCTTCCTTCGAGCAGACCTCCTTGGCGTAGGGGCACCGGGGGTGGAAGTAGCAGCCCGAGGGGGGGTTGACCGGCGAGGGCACGTCCCCCTGGAGGATGATCCGCTCCTTCTGGTAGTCCGGATCGGGGATGGGCACGGCCGACATCAGCGCCTCGGTGTAGGGGTGCTTGGGGAACCTGAAGAGCTCCTCGGTCTCGGCCATCTCGACCAGCTTGCCGAGATACATCACGGCTACCCGATCTGAGATGTGCTTCACCACCGAGAGGTCGTGGGCGATGAAGAGGTAGGTGAGCCCGAACTGGTCCTGGAGGTCCTCCATCAGGTTGAGCACCTGGGCTTGGATCGAGACGTCGAGCGCCGAGACCGGCTCATCGGCGATGATCAGCTTGGGGTCGAGCGCCAGTGCGCGTGCGATCCCGATCCGCTGGCGCTGCCCGCCGGAGAACTCGTGGGGGTAGCGCTTCATATACTGGGGGTTGAGCCCGACCGCCTCGAGGAGCTGGGCCACCCGCTCGCGCAGCTCCTTCCCGCGGGCGAGCCCGTGGACCAGGAGCGGCTCGCCGACGATGTCGCCGATGGTCATCCTGGGGTTGAGGCTGGAGTAGGGGTCCTGGAAGATGATCTGCATCTCCCGGCGGAGCTCCTTCAGCGCCCGGCCGCGCAGCTTGAAGACGGGGATGGTCCGGTCGTCGAGGTGGAAGAGGACCTCGCCGGCGGTCGGCTCGATCAGCCGGAGGATCGTCCGCCCGCAGGTGGTCTTCCCGCAGCCGGACTCGCCCACAAGGCCTAAAGTTTCACCTTCACGGATGAAGAAGCTCACATCGTCTACGGCCTTGACCCAGCCAACGGTGCGGCGGAAGACACCCCGCCGGACGGGGAAATACTTCTTGAGGTTCTTCACCTCGAGCAGGAGGCGGTTCCCGGCGACCACAGCCTCACTGGCCACCACTGCTCACCCCTTCTTTTCTTTCCATCTCATCTCGTTTCGTTCCATCTCTTCTCATTCGACGTAGAGCCAGCACTTGGCGAAGTGGCCCGGCTCGACCTCGACCAGCGGGGGCTCCTCGGTGCACCGCTCCATGGCGTAGGGGCAGCGGGGGTTGAAGGAGCACCCCGGCGGGAGGTTATAGGGGTCGGGGATCACGCCCTTGATCGGCTCCAGGCGCTCCTTCTTGCGAGCGAGCGAGGGGATCGACCGGAGGAGCCCCTGGGTGTAGGGGTGCTTGGGCTCGTGGAAGACCCGCCGGACGTCGGACTGCTCCACCACCTTGCCCATATACATGATGACCATGTCGTCTGCTAACTCCGCGACCACACCGAGGTTGTGGGTGATCCACATCACGGCCATCCGGAATTGCTCCTGCAGGCTCTTTACCAGCTCGAGGATCTGCGCCTGGATGGTCACGTCCAGCGCGGTGGTCGGCTCATCGGCGATCAGGAGCGAGGGGTTGCAGGAGAGGGCCATGGCGATCATCGCCCGCTGGCGCATCCCCCCGGAGAGCTGGTGGGGATACTCGTCGATCCGCTGCTCCGGGAGGGGTATCCCGACCGCCTCGAGCATCTCGATCGCCCGGCGGCGGGCCTCGCGCTTGTTCACCTTCTGGTGGAGGATGATCGCCTCCATGATCTGGTTCCCGATGGTGTAGACCGGGTTTAGGCTGGTCATCGGCTCCTGGAAGATCATGGCGATCTCGTTCCCCCGGATCGAGCGGATCTCCTTCCCCTTGGGGTTGAGCTTGGTAATGTCGATCACATCGCCATCCCGGTGGTAGAGGATCTCCCCGGAGACGATCTTCCCCGGGGGCATCGGGACGAGGCCCATGATCGAGAGGCCGGTCACGGTCTTCCCGCAGCCGGACTCGCCCACCACACCGAGGGTCTTCTGCCGGTCGATGGAGAAGCTGACCCCATCGACAGCGCGCACCACGCCGTCCTCGGTGTAGAAGTAGGTCCTCAGGTCCCTGAGTTCGATCAGCTTGTCGACCTCAGCCGCGGCGATCTCAGATCCCCTCTCTTGGCCCTTAGATTAAATTAAACTAATTACCTCAGGATGGAGAGCAAGAGCCCCAGCACCAGGAAGCCCCCGGCGAGCCAGGCGGTGGCCGTCCGCTTGGGGTCCCTCGTCTCGTCTCGCCCGAAGACGGTATACCGCCCACCGGCGCCGAAGGCCCCGCCGAGCCCGGCATGGCGGCTCATCTGGATCAGGATGAGCCCGATGAGGGCGATAGCATCCAGAATAAACAGGGTCAACACCAGTGCCTTCATCGCTCACTCGACCTCTACATGGCAAGCTCCGCGGCGATTATAGCATATCTCGCTCGTGGGGCTCAAGCCTCTGCCCCCGTTATTCTAGAAGGCCAGCCCGAGCCAGCGGGCCAGCGGGAGGATGAGCCTCTCCAGGATGTTGGTCTGCTGGAGCAGGATGAGGATGAGAAATATCCCGATGATCCCGAAGGGCTCAAGCCGGTGGAAGAGCATCCGCCCCCGCGGCGGGAGGAAGTAGGCCAGCACCCGGGAGCCGTCGAGCGGCGGGAAGGGGATCAGATTGAAGAGCGCCAGGATGATGTTGAGCAAGATGAAGATGGCGAGGAACTCGGCCAGCAGCGCGAGCGGGCCGGCTATCACTGCTGGGGGCGCCGATGCCAACACCCGCTCTAGGGGATACCGCACGGCCGTCCCGAGGAGGGCCAAGCTGAAGTTCATCGCCGGGCCGGCGAGCCCCACCAGCATCATGTCGCGATAGGGCCGGCGGAAATAGACCGGGTTGATCGGGACCGGCTTGGCCCAACCGATGATGAACGGCGAGCGGATCAGGAAGAGCATGAGCGGCAGGAGGATCGTCCCGAAGAGGTCGATATGCGCGAGGGGGTTCAGGGTGAGCCGCCCGGCGAGCTTGGCCGTGGGGTCGCCGAGCCGCCAGGCCGCGAGCCCGTGGGCATACTCGTGGAGGATGATCGCCCCGAAGAGCGCCACCAGCCAGAAGACCAGCGAGAGGGCCACCTCTAGGATCATCTTACGGCTTTCGCCTCCAGCTCGGCTATCTCCTCCGCACGGGGGGCCACGAGGAGGGTCCCCTCCTCGTGGCTGACCAGGACTGCGCCGGGGCGGGCACCCTTGGGCTTGCGCAGGTATTTCACCCTGGTGTAGGTGACCTCCACCTTGGATGAGCCCCGCCCCTTGGAGTAGTAGGCCGCCAGCTCCGCCGCCTTCCGGAGCACCTCTTGGGGGACCTCCCCCCGCCGGCCCCGGCCTTGGGTCTTGATCACCACGTGTGCGCCGGGGAGGCCCCGAGCGTGGAGCCAGAGGTCCTCACGAGCCGCCTCGCGGATCAACTGGTCGTTCTGCCGCCCCGAGCGGCCCACCAGCACTCGGTAGCCCCCGATGAGGAACTCCCGTGGCCTAGAGGGCTCCCGCTCTCGGCGCAGTTGGGCCTCCTCCCGGGGGAGCTGAAGCTGGAGATATCCCTCAGCGGCCAGCTCCAGCTCGAGCTCCTCCAGCTCCCGGGGGGTTTCGGCCTCCTCGAGGAGGCGCTCCATCTCCTTGAGATAGGCGAGCTCCTCCTCCAGCTCCGCCTGGCGGGCTCGGAGCTTCCCCAGGGCGCGCCTCAGCTTCTTCGAGCGCTCATAGAACCGCTGGGCGTTCTCCACCGGGCTGAGCCGCGGGTCGAGGGCCACCCGGATGGGCGGGCCGCCCTCGGGGTCGGGCAGCTCGGCCTCCCGCTGGCCCCTCTCCAGCAGGGAGAGGTTGACCAGGATCAGATCACCCAGCTTGCGGTAGCGCTCGTGGCCTTCGGCTTCAGCCAGGTCCTCCCGGACGCGCACGAGCGCCCTCTCCGCCCGCTTGATGGCCCTGCGGAGCGCACGGAGGAGCCCCTCCCGCCGGCGGAGCAGCCTCCCGCCCTCGAGCTCCCACCGCAGGAGCTCATCGCAGGCCGAGGAGAGGGTGGCCCGCCGCTCGCCCCTCAGCCCCTGGAGCTCATACAGCTTCAAGGGGAGCGGGGCGCAGTCCACCGGCTGCCCCTGGGAGTCGTAGTAGACCAGCGGCTCCCACCGGGAGGCGGCCACCGCTGCGGCCAGCTCTTGCAGTTGGGTGAGGAGCCCCGCGCGCTCCTCGGGGGTGAGCGCCAAGGCCGCTTTCTCGGGGTCCACACCCGCTCGGTGGGCCACCTCCTTGGCGAAACGGGGGCTCAGGCCCTCGATCCCCCGCTGGATGGCCTGCCAGCAGGATCGCTCACCACCGGCTTCGGCTAGGAGGCGCTCAAACTCCGCCGGGGTGAGGCCCTCGAGGGGGAGCTTCCCCTGGGGAGGCGGCGGCTGGTAGCTCGTGTGGGGCAGGAGCGCTCGCGTCCGCTCGCCCCCTTTGGGCCCCGGCCGGAGCGCCCCGAGGACCTCCCGCTCCTCCCCTCGGCCTCGGCGGAGCAGCACGACGTTCCCCCGACCGAAGAGCTCCACCGCTAGGGCATACTCGCTCTCGGCCTCGCCCCGCCGGACCCGGAGGTAGACCAGCCGCTCCAGGCCGGGCTGGTCTATCGCCCGGAGGACGCCGCCCTTGAGGTGCTTGCGCAGCAGCATGGCGAAGCTGGGCGGCTGGGCGGGATGGGGGAGCTCCACCTCGGTGAGGTGGAGCCGCGGCTGGGGCGCGAGCCCGATGAAGAGGACCCTCTCGCCTTTCCCCTTCAGCCAGAGGTGGAGGGTCAGCCACTCCAGCTCCAGGTCGGGCTCAGGCCGGCACTGGTAGACCCGCCGGATCTGCCCCCCTCCCCCTACAGGTAAAAGCTCCCGCTGGAGCTCCTCCAGGATGCAGCGCAGGGCGATAGCGTCGAAGTTCATCTTCTTATTTTATTCCTTATTGTTCCTTACTTTCCCCCGAGGGCCCTCCTAATTTAATTCCCGGTCGGCTCGGCCCAGGCCATTATAGCTGATCTTGCCCGGACGCGCGCAATCGAGCCCCGGGCTCCCTGCGCTGCGCGGGCTGGCGGCTGGGCGGGCTCGATTCCTGTTTGGCTAGGTTAGGTTAGGCTAGGCTGGATCTGGATCAGCCTCAGGCCTCGAGCCCGCCCGGTGCGGGCTCGAGTGCAGCTCGGCGGAGCTGGGCGATCGCCTCGCGGGGGTCGGGCTGGCCGAAGATCGCCGTCCCAGCGACGATGATCTCAGCTCCAGCGGCGACCACCTCGTGGATGTTCTCCTCGTTGATCCCGCCGTCGACCTCGATCTGGACTCCCGCGTCCAGCTCCTCCACAAGCTCCCGCAGCCGGCGGACCTTCCCCAGCATGCTCCGGATGAGCTGCTGGCCCCCGAAGCCCGGCTCGACGGTCATCACCAAGGCGAGGTCGATCTCGGGTAGGATCTCGGCGAGGGCCTCTGCGGGGGTGCAGGGCTTGAGGGCCACCCCGACGCGGGCGCCCAGGCGGCGGATCTCGGCGATCAGCGGCCAGGGGTCCTCTACCGCCTCGAGGTGGAAGGTGATGATGTCCTCCTCCTCGACGTGGAACCGCTCGGCATACTTGAGCGGCTCGCTGATCATGAGGTGGATGTCGAAGGGGGTCTTGCAGCCCTCCTTGAGGGCGTTCACCACCGGCGGGCCGATGGTGATGTTCGGCACGAAGTGGCCGTCCATCACGTCGATGTGGATGTAATCGGCCAGGTCGGCGACCGCCCTCAGCTCCCCCCGCAGGTCCCCGAAGTCGGCGGCGAGGAGCGAGGGGGCGAGCTTAATTTTCATCTTGTAATCTTATTCCTGCTCCTGCCCTTGTGTCCCTGCCCCGCTCGGGTTGTGTTGTATCGTTATCTCCTGCGACTGCTGAGCAGGATCATGTAGAGCAGGTGGAGGATGGCCGTGGCTGCTGCGGCTACGTAGGTCAGCGCGGCCGCCCCGAGGACCTTCTTCACCGCGGTGAGCTCCCTCCCCGGGGAGACGTAGCCGCCCTCCTGGAGGAGCTTGATCGCCCGCCTGGAGGCGTCGAACTCCACCGGGAGGGTCACCAGGGTGAATAGGACCGCGAAGGAGTAAGCGATGATCCCGACGTTGATCAAGAGCGGGTTGTGGAAGAGGAACCCCAGGAAGAAGAGCGGCAGGGCCAACTGCGAGCCGAAGTTGACCACCGGGACGATGGCGGTGCGCAGCTCCAGCGGCTTATACCCCTGGGCGTGCTGGAGGGCATGGCCGACCTCATGGGCTGCTACCCCCAGGACCGCCAGGGACCGCCCCTCGGGGTTGGAGAGCCGCAGGGTCTTCGTCCGCGGGTCGTAGTGGTCGGTCAGCATCCCGGGGACCCGCTCGATCCGGACGCCGCTCAGCCCGGCCATATCGAGCAGGTAGCGGGCCATCTTCCCCGCGCTGATCCGCGAGGAGGCGGGCACCTGAGCATAGCGGGCGAAGGTGCTCTTCACCTGCCACTGGGCGTAGAGCCCGAGCAGGAGCGCCGGAGCTAGGATGAGCAAATAATAAGGATCGAAGAACCCCCACCACAGCACTCTAGGATCACCTGCCTTGCTTACCTCAAGGCGGATTATAGCGAAGGGGGCCGCAGGGGGCAATACCATTGACCGCTCGGTCCAGGCCGACCCTGAGCGAGCTCGACCTTGAAGGGCGAGGGGGCATGTGCTAAAATAATGCCAGCCCAAAGCCCCGGAGGGGTAGTCAAGCGGTCTAAGACGGCGGATTGCTAATCCGTTGTAGGGGCTAAAACCCCTACCGTGGGTTCGAATCCCACCCCCTCCGCCACCAGCCGTGCGCCCGTAGCTCAGCCCGGATAGAGCGACGGACTCCGGATCCGTAGGTCGGAGGTTCAAATCCTCCCGGGCGCACCATAGATTAGATTTTCGATCCCGCCCTTCTGACTGATTGTTCCAGCTCGATCTTCGTTTATTTCCTCCCGGACTCCCGGATGCGAGGCGAAGGGGAAGGAAGAAAAAGAAAAAGGCGGCCGGGGTTGGCCGCCTCAGGGGTGAGAGGGTTAGCGTGCTTGGCCTAGGGGCCAAGCCTAAGGAGGTGATACTCGCCTAATTCTAAGCTTGTGAGAGCCTCTTGTCTGTAACCTAACTTACTCTCGGGCTTTCCCTCCCTTGGATCCCTCCGCCTCGCCCTGGAGCTCCCTTGCCTCTTCCTCTCTCCCTTTCTCTTTCTCCTTCTCCTCTTTCTCCTCTTTAAGCCTCAGTCGCTCTCGGTGCTCCTTCCACACCCGGTCGAGGATCCCGTTGATGAAGATGTGGGAGTGCTCGGTGCCGTAGCGCTTGGATAGCTCGATCGCCTCGTTGATCGCCACCTCCGGTGGGATCTCGTCGCTGTAGAGCAGCTCGTAGATCCCGAGCCGCAGGATGTTGCGGTCCACCGAGACCAGCCGCTCCAGCCGCCAGCCGATCGCCTTCTCCGCGATGATCCGGTCGATCTCCTCCTGGTGGGCGATGATCCCCTCGAGGGTCCGGCGGATATAGTCCGTCTGGTCGCCGATCTTGCCCCCCGCCTCGGCCTCGGCCAGGAGCTCCTCGGGGGAGACCTCCCGGAAGTCCCGCTGGAAGAGGAGCTTGAGGACCAGCTCTCGGGCCTTCCTCCGGCGCATAGCGATCAGCTCACGTCGAGCTCGAGCTCAAGTCAAGCACCATGATCAGCGGAAGAGGTTGGCGAAGAGCTCCCGCAGGCGGGTGCGCAGCTCGGGCTTGAGCTCAAAATACCGCCCGCACAGATACCCCAGGATGATGATCACCGCCAGGACGAGGAGCCGCCAGCCGAAGTGCGGCCAGAGGATGAGGACCCCCGCGAGGAAGCCCGCTATCGCACCCCAGATGCGTAGGTTCAAGCCCAGACCCTTCATGGGGTCCTTCCTCCTTCCCCCTCTCCTCCCTCTTCCTTCTCCTTCTCTTTTTTCTCCTTCTCCTTTTCCCCTCCCGCACCCTCCGCGCCACCGGACTGTGGGGGGCTCGGGCTCGAGCTTGAGGTTGAGCTCGACCGGGGCTTGCCCTCGACCCCTATCCCGGTCGAGGAGATGACGCTCCGGGTGAGGAAGGTCACCTCGACCACGGGGACGCCGATCCGCTCCTCCACCCGCTCCTTGAGGAGCCGCTGGACCCGCTCGCCGATCTCGGCCACCTCCTGGCCGGAGGCGACTCCGCCGCTCACCTTGATCTTCACTCCCTCCGGAGCGTGCTCCAAGCTCACCCGGAACTGTGGCAGGCCCACCTCCTGGCGGAGGACCTGTCCGATCAGGTCCCGGATGGCCCAGGGCGAGATGCGGATCTGCCCGCTGGGGCCCTCACGGACGAACCAGCCCCGCTGGGCTCGCACCCGCAGGATCAGCCCGACATAGTGCAGCCCGACGAGCAGGTAGATCGAGGCGAAGGCGTAGATCAGCCCCGCTCCCCAGAGCTTCCGGATGAATGCCTCTAGCTGGGCGAACCTGAGCAGCCCGACGAGGAGCGCGAAGATGGCCCCCGCGCCGGCCCAGAGGAAGACCACGCTCACCCAGTAGCCGATCTCCACAAGGTAGCTCCCCAGGCGTCTCATGTCTTCCCCCCTTCTCGCCGTCCTCCTCCCTCTCCCTCCCCCTTCCCCTCTCCTTTCCCTTTCTCTTTCTCTTCTCCCTTTTCCTTCTCCTTGATCTTGACCTTGGCTTTGACCTCGGAGGGGAGGTGGATCTCCTGGATGTGGACGTTCACCTCGCTCACCCGCAGGCCCGTCATCTCCTCTATGTCCTGCTTTACCCTCTCCTGGATCCGGCGGGCTAGCTCGTGGAGCGGCTGGCCGTAGCTCGCCGACACCTTCAGGTCTACCTTCACCGCCTCGTCGCTCACCTCGACCTCCACGCCCTTGCCCCGCCCGCCGAAGATCCCCACCACCCTCTCGGCCACCGAGCCCCCGCTCAGATGGGGTTCCAACCGCGACCGCTCGAGGCCCTCGACCTCCGCCGCGGCGAGGGCGGCGATCGCCCGGATGACCTCCTCAGCGATGCTCACCTTGGCCTCGGTCTCAGCCTCAGCCTTGGCTGGGGCTGGAGGTGGAGCTGGAGACCCCTGACGCTTCTCCTCGTTCTCGCCTTTCTTCATCCTCTTACCCCCTTTTCTATTGGGATTCCTGGCCCACCCGCTCGATATACTCCCCCGTGCGGGTGTCGACCTTGATCAGGTCCCCCTCCTTGACGAAGAGCGGCACCTTGATCTTATGTCCGGTCTCCAGGACCGCGGGCTTCTCCCCTCCGGAGGCGGTATCGCCCTTGACCCCTGGGGGCGTGCTCACTACCCGGAGGACCACGAAGGTGGGCAGCTCGACCTTGACGATCTGGCCCTTATAGGCGAGCCCGGTGAGCTCCAGCCCCTCCTTGAGGTAGTGGGCTGCCTCGCCGAGCTGCTCCCGGGTGAGCGGGAACTGGTCGTAGGTCTCGCGGTCCATGAAGTAGTATTCATCCCCGGTGGTATAGAGGTATTGGAGAGGGCGCTCCTCGAGGAAGGCCGGCTCGACCTCCTCGGCCCCCTGGAAGACCTTGCTGATCACCCGCCCGCTCTGGAGGTGGCGCAGCTTGGTGCGGGCGAGTGCGTCGCCGCGTCCGCGCTTGGAGTGCTCATACTCGATGATCTCGTAGAGTTCGCCCTCCCAGAGGATGGTCATCCCCTTGGCAAGCTCGCTCACTCTCATGTCGGACTCACTCCTTCCTCCTCGATCTCGATATCGAGTTGTTCGACCTCCGCTGGCTTGGGCTTGCGCTCGGCGAAGCGCGCCAGGAGGATGCTCAGCTCATAGAGCAGGAGGAGCGGCAGCGCGGTGAGGCTCTGGGTGAAGGGGTCGACCGTGGGGGTGATGATCGCCGCCAGTGCGAAGGCTCCCACGATGACGTATTTGCGCTTGGCCCGGAGGGTCGCCCGCGAGACGAGCCCGACCTTCACCAGCAGGTAGACCACGATCGGCAGCTCGAAGACCAGCCCCAGCGAGAGCATCAGGATCATGGAGAAGCTGATGTAGTTCCCCACGGTGAAGACCGCGAGGAGGTAGGGCCCGCCCATCCTGATGAGGAACTTGATCCCCACGGGGAGCACCACCAGGAAGGCGAAGGCCACCCCGCCGAAGAAGAGCCCCGCCCCGATCACAAAAGCGTTGAGGAAGTAACGCCGCTCATGCTCGTAGAGCGCGGGGACCACATACTGCCAGACCTGGTAGAGGACGAACGGCGCGCCCAGCAGCAGCCCGGTGAAGAAGGCCAGCTTCAGGTAGGCGAAGAAGGCCTCCGTGGGGTGGATGAAGATCAGCCCGGTCTGCATGAAGAGCACCCGCTGGAATGTGGCGAGCAGCGCCTCGATCTGCTCCGGGGTGAAGTAGCCCGCTGCCTGCTCCTCCAGGAAGCGGCGCATCGCCGCCACCAGGCCGGGGATCTCCCCCCGGGAGAAGAGGAGGCTCCCGCCCAGCGGCCGCGAGAGCACCTCGAGGATCTGGTGGCGGAAGAAGTAGGCCAGGAGGGCGAGGGAGAAGACGACAACGAGCGACCAGATCAGCCGCCGGCGGAGCTCCTCCAGGTGCTCCACCAGGGTCATCTTCGCCTCCTGGTCTTGCCGACGCCGAGCTCGGACCTGAGCCATCAGCTCCCACTCCCAGCTCCTCCCATCCCTTCGATTTCCATCTCCATTCCGGCGCGCTCGGGGCTTGCTTTTTGCATTATAAGCCAGCGGTAGAGGAAAATCAATCAGATTTGGGCGGGCCATCCGTAACAGATTTGGGGTTTTGGAGTTTGAAGCGGGGGAAGCTGGGTGATATAACTGACCTAGGAGGGCACGAGGGGTGAGCTCAAGCCATGAAGACGGAGGGTCCCTGAGCGGCTCCAAAGGGGCTCAGAGCGTAGATCGGAGCGACGAGAGCAGGGCCAGGAGGCGCTCCCCGTGCGGATAATGGTCATCGGGGTGGGCAACGGCGGGGTGAACGCCGTGACCCAGATGGCCCGGTTCAAGCTCCAGGGGGTGCGCCTGGTGGCGATCGACACCGACGCCCAGGTGCTCACGGGGTGCAAGGCCCATCAGGTGCTCCAGATCGGCGCGGAGCTCACCGAGGGGCGGAGCACCGGCGGCCGGCCGGAGCTGGGCCGGAAGGCCGCGGAGGCCAGCCGGGAGCAGATCGCCGACCTGCTCAAGGGGCTCGACATCGTCTTCCTGACCGCGGGCCTCGGCGGGGGGACCGGCACCGGCGCCGCCCCGGTGATCGCCGGGCTGGCCAAGGAGGCGGGGATCCTCACCGTGGGGATCGTGACCCTGCCCTTCTCCTTCGAGGGCCAGGTGCGTGCGAGTCGCGCGGAGAAGGGTCTCGAGCAGATAAGGAAGAACGTCGATGCGTTGATCGTCATCCCCAACGATAAGCTCCTCTCGCTCTCGCCGGGGACGCCGCTCACCCGGGCCTTCGAGATCGCCGATGAGATCCTACTGCGGGGGGTCCAGGGGATCACCGACCTGGTCACCTCGCCGGGGATGATCAACCTCAACTTGGCCGACGTGGAGAGCGTCCTGCGGAACGCCGGCACGGTGATGATCGGGATCGGGGAGGGCCAGGGCGAGCGGCGCCTCCGGGAGGCGCTCGAGCAGGCGGCCACCAGCCCCTTGCTCGAGCGGGGGACGATCCACGGCGCGAGCCGGGTGATCATCAACATCACCGGCGGGGCCGACCTCTCCCTCCGCGAGGTGACCGAGGCGGTCTCGCTGGTCCAGCGGCTCACCTCGGCCGAGACCGACATCAACTTCGGGACGGTGATCAAGGAGGGGATGGAGGGCCAGGTCCGGATCACGGTGATCGCCACGGGGTTGCGCGGCGGGCCGGAAGAAGAAGAGGAGGAGCTCCTCCCGAGGCGGCCCAAGCTGGAGAGGCCGAAGAAGGAGCTCAAGCCGGAGGAGCTCGACATCCCCGCCTTCATGCGCCGGCGGCCCCCGGAGGAGGTAGAGGAAGAAGAGATCTAGATTTGCGCTCGGGGATCCCAAGGGGAGGAGAGCGCTCGCGACGCCGGTTGATCCTCGCCGGCGGGGGCTGGCTAGTCCTCATCGGCCTTGTAGCTTCTATCGCCGGCCTCTGGGGCCCGGAGCTCTTCGCGCTCCTTGGCGATGAGGAGCGCCTCCAGGAAGCCCTCACCAGGTGGGGGCTGCTCGGCCCGCTGGTCTTCATCGGGCTGCAGGTCCTCCAGGTGGTGATCTTCGTCATCCCCGGCGAGGTGGTCCAGATCGCCGGGGGCTACCTTTACGGCCCCTGGCTGGGGCTGATCTACAGCCTGATCGGGATCGGGATCGGCTCGAGCGGGGCCTTCCTCATCGGGCGGGTGCTGGGCCGGCCATTCGTGGAGGCGCTCCTCCGGCGGGAGACGGTCCGGCGGCTCGACCGGCTGCTGAGCCGCAGCGGTGGGGTGGCCGCGCTCTTCCTCCTCTTCCTCCTGCCGGGCGTCCCCAAGGATGCCCTCTGCTACGTCGCCGGGCTCTCGGCCATCCCCTTCTTGATCTTCATCGGGGTCTCGCTCCTCGGGCGGCTGCCCGCGCTCTCGGTCTCGGTGGTCTTCGGGAGCAAGCTCGCCGAGCGCGAGTGGCCCGTGGTGATCGCCATCGCCGTCGGAGCCGGCTTCCTCCTGCTAGCTGGCTGGCTCCTCCGGCG
>CAZCTZ010000010.1:0-19901 GCA_964501855.1 uncultured Thermotogae bacterium | reverse complement strand
CCACGCCCTTCATCGCCTCCCGCTGCCTAGGCATCCACCGTAAGCCCTCTCCTTAAGGCTCACGCCGCGGCACGTACCTATCCACCTGTCAAAGACCAGCACCAAAAATGGGTTTGGGCTATCTATCTAGCCCTCAAGCACCTGGTTGCGGGGGCTGGATTCGAACCAGCAACCTCCGGGTTATGAGCCCGGCGAGCTACCGTTGCTCCACCCCGCGTCGCTTAGCTTAGCTAGTTAGGTGACAGCTCAAAGACCGGACTTGAGGGGAATTTTTCACTGGTGCCGTGCCGGCTCTAATTATACCGGGGCGGGTGGGCTTGTCAACCCCGCCTTGGAGCTCAAAGGAGGCTCTCCTTGAGGTTCACGCAGAGGGGTTCGGAGAGGCTCTCCAGCCGCTTCCGGTCGGTGATCAAGATCTTCGGCCCGGAGATCTCGATCGCCCCGCGGTCCTTCAGCCGCGCCAGGAGCCGACTGGCGGTCTCGCTGGCGATCCCCGCCAGTTCGGCCAGCTCCGCTCGGGAGAGCTTCACCCCGATGTAGAGCCCGCCGTCCTCCTCCACCCCCCAGCGGTCGGCGATGGCCAACAGCAGCCGGGCTACCCGCTCCAGGCTGCTCCCGTAGGAGGCCTCCAGGAGCTTGTTCTGAAAGCCCTTGATCTCGAGGGAGAGCCGCTCGATCAGCTTGATCGCGATCTCGGGGTGCTCCTTCAGGAAGCGCGCGAGGTCGCCCGTGCTGACGTAGTAAGCCCGGGTGGGCTCGAGCGCCCTGGCATAACCGCTGTAGCCCTCGCCGTGGAAGAGGACCTCCTCGCCGAGGATCTCCCCTGGGCCGACGAGCTTGAGTATCTGCCGGCGGCCGCCGGTCGAGCGCTTGGCCAGCTTCACCTTCCCCTGGGTGAGGAGGTAGACCCCCAGGCCGGGCTCCCCCTCCTCGAAGATGAGCTCCCCCTCCCCGAAGCTCTGCGGCAAAAGATGAGGGGAGATCTCGGCGAACTCCTCCCCGTAGTAGTCGATGAAGGCCTTCAGCTCCTCACGGCTCGCGCTGCCCATCCCGTCTCTTCCCTGATACTTATCAAGGAGTTTGCTGACTAAGATCACTAAATTATAGCCCCGAAGCTGCGCTCCCGCAAAAGCGGGCGGCAGGTCAGCCGGCTCGGGTCCCCCTCACCGCCGGGGGATGAGCCCCAGCAGGAGCGCGCTGAGGAGCGCGACGGCGCTGCCGTAGAGGAGGGCCGCCTCCGGCGAGACCCACCTCCAGAGGGCCCCGGCGATGAGGTTCCCCGCGAGGGTCGCGAGCCCCACCCCCATGTGGAAGGTCCCCAGTGCGAGCCCGCGCTCCTCCGCTGCGGCCAGGTCCGCGACGAAGGCCCGCTGGTTGCCCTCGATGAGGGCCAAGGTCAGCCCGTAGAGGACGAAGAGCCCCACGAAGGCGCCCATCGAGCTGCTCAGGGCGAACCCCAAGGCCACCCCCGCAAAGAGGAGATACCCCCAAAGGAGGACCCTCCGGCGGCCGAGCCGGTCGGAGAGCGCCCCCGCGGGGGTCGAGAACAAGGTGTAGACCAGGTTGAAGAGGGTATACATCAGGAGCGGGACCTCGATCGCCACCCGCTCCGCGGCGGGGAAGGCCGCGCTCGCCTTGAGCCAGAAGAACATGTAGCTTAGGTTAGCCGAGGCGAAGAGCATCATCGCTATGAGGTTCAAGGTGAAGGCCCGCGAGAGGCCCCGCAGCCCGAGGAGGAGCGACCAGCGCGGGGCCATCCTGCCCCCGACCCCGAGCTCGGCCTCGAGTTCGGGTTCAGGTCCGAGTCGGCGGCGCTCGCGCACCCCCAGGAGCGGGAGGAGCGCCAGGGCTCCCAAAAGTCCTCCGAGGAGGATGATCCCCCGCAGGTCGAACTCCAAGAACCGGTAGAGCAGGTAAGCCAGCAGGGAGCCGAGGAGCGCCCCCGCGCTGTCCATCATCCGGTGGAAGCCGAAGCTCAGCCCGCGCCGCTCCCGAGGCGCCGAGTCGGCGATGATCGCGTCCCGGGGGGCGGTCCGCAGGCCCTTGCCCACGCGGTCCACCAGCCGCAGCCCGAGCACGCCCGCCCAGGTGCCCATAAGGTAGAGCCCCAGCCGGGCGAGGCTGGAGATGAGATACCCCCCGGCGACCAGCGGGCGCCGCCGGGGGAACCGGTCGGACCAGTGGCCCGCGAAGATGCTCAGCAGGCTCTTGGTGCTCTCCTCCACACCGCCGATCAGCCCCACGCCCAGGCCGCCCCCGCCGAGCCTTGTGATGAAGGCCGGCAGGACGGCCATGATCAGCTCGGCACTGAGGTCATTGATCAGGCTGGTGAGCCCGAGGAGGAGGACGTTCCGGGTGATCCTCCCCCGGGCTTGCTTGGTCTGCGCCTGGGTCTGGGTCCGAGCCCGCGCTTGCTCCTCTTCCTCCCGGGCCACCGCGCTCTTGGGGCCGGGCTCGCTCGGCATCGGCGTTGGCATCCTGTGAGTGCAGATAAAACCGTATCGAATCGAAATCGAAACGATCAGTCGAGGGGCTCGCGGTGCCCGCACTCCTTGTTGGTGCAGACGAGCCACTCGCCCTGCTTGCCCTTCACCTTCATCTTGATCAAGACCCCTTCCGAACACGCCGGGCAGAGCTTGACCGGCTGGTCTGGCGCGATGAACCGGCACTCGGGGTAGCGCGAGCAGCCGTAGAACAGCTTCTTGGATTTGGGCGAGTAGCGCTCGACCAGCTCCGCGCCGCACAGCGGGCAGGGGACCTCGACGGAGTAGGGACGGGTCCCCTTGCACTCGGGGTAGCGTGTGCACCCGTAGAAGCGGCCGAACCTGCCCTCCCGCAGCTCCATCGGCGCGCCGCACTCCGGGCAGAGGAGCTCGGGGTGGACCCTCTTGGCCTTGGGAGCGGCCTCATGTGCGCGGAGCTCCTCCAAGTCGAAGCTCACCCGGTGGTCCTCCCACTCGTAGCGGTAGCTCACCCCCTCGGGGAACTCCCGGGTGCTCTGGCAGTCGGGGTAGCGCGAGCAGCCGAGATACCGCTTCCCCTTCCAGAAGCGCAGCTCCATCGGCGCGCCGCAGATGGGGCAGGAGAGGTTCGTGAGGATGTGGAAGGAATGTCTCCCATCTTGGAGCTCCTGCCGGACCCGGTTGAGCTGCTCCTCCAGGGGCTTGTAGAACTTTTGGAGGACCTCGACCCGGGTGAGCTCCCCGGCCCCGATCTTGTCGAGGCTCTCCTCCATCCTGGCGGTGAATTCCTCCTGGACGGTGAGGGGGAAGAACTCCCGCAGGAAGTCAGTGGTGACGAAGCCGAGGAGGGTCGGCCGCAGGATGCCCTTCTTCTCCCTGACGACGTAGCCCCGCTCCTCGATCGTGGCGATGATCGGCGCGTAGGTGGAGGGCCGGCCGATCCCCTTCTCCTCGAGGAGCTTCACCAGCCCGGCCTCGGTGAACCGCGACGGCGGCTCGGTGAAGTGCTGCTCGGGGATGAGCTTCACCAGCTTGAGCCGCTCGCCCTGGCGGAGCTCGGGGACCTTGAGCCCTTCGTCCTTGAGCGGTGCGAGCTTGAGCACCTTGAGGAAGCCCTCGAACTTGGGGGTGCTCCCGGAGACCTTGAAGAGGTAGTCCCCCGCGGCGATCTCCGCCTCCCGCTGGAGGTAGACCGCCTCGGCCATCTGGGTGGCGACGAACCGCTCCCAGATCAGCTTATACAGCTTGTATTGATCGCGGGTGAGGAAGCCCGCTACCTTGTCGGGCGTCCGCTCGACCGAGGTGGGCCGGATCGCCTCGTGGGCGTCCTGTGCGCCCTTGCCCTTGGGCTTATAGGTCCGCACCTGCGGGGCCAGATACTCCTTGCCGTAGTGGCGCTCGATGAACGCCCGCAGTTCGCGCTGGGCCTCGGTGGAGACCCGGGTCGAATCGGTCCGGTGGTAGGTGATCAGCCCCTCGCGGCCCTCCTCGCCCAGCTCGACGCCCTCGTAGAGCTGCTGGGCGAGTTGCATCGTCCGCTGGGGGGAGAAGCCGAGCTGGGAGGAGGCCGCCTGCTGGAGCGTGCTGGTGATGAACGGCGGCGGGGGCTTCCTGAGCCGCTCGCGCTCGCGCACCTCGACCACCTGGAACTCTGACTCCAGCCCCTTAAGCTCGGCGAGCGCCCGCTCGACCGCCGCCTTATCGGGGAGCTCGGGCTTCCTCCCCCGGTATTTCTCCAGCTTGGCCCGGAAGCCCTCCCCTTTCCCCTCCCCGGAGAGCAGCTCGGCCTCGATCGTCCAATACTCCTTGGGAGTGAACTCCTGGATCTCCCGCTCGCGGTCGCAGATGAGCCGCAGGGCCACCGACTGGACCCGCCCGGCGGAGAGCCCCTCGAAGATGCTCCCGGAGAGCGACTTCGAGAGCAGGGGGCTCACGAGATACCCCACCAGCCGGTCGAGGATCCGCCTCGCCCGCTGGGCCTCGACCCGGGCGAGGTCGATCTCCCGCGGCTCCTTGATCGCCTGGAGGATCACCCGCTTTGTGATCTCGTTGAAGACGATCCGGCGGTAGCGCTGGCCATTCCCGGGGTTGCGATGGTGGTTGAGGACCTCGTAGAGGTCGAAGGCGATCGCCTCCCCCTCGCGGTCGTTGTCCGTGGCGAGGTAGATGGTCTTGGCCTTGCGGGCCTCCTCACGGAGGCGCCTCACCACCTTGGGATCCTTGATGACGAAGTGTGGCTGGAAGCCCTTCTCGATGTCTACCCCCAGCTCGTCCTCCGGGAGGTCCCGCACGTGGCCCATCGAGCTGACCACCTTGAAGCCCTTGCCGAGGTAGCGGGCGATGGTATGGGCCTTGGCGGGCGACTCCACGATGACTAGATCGCTCAAGGTGCTCCTTCCTCCCCTCTCCTTCCTTCTACGATCTACGATGCGAATATGTATATGTATGAGTCAGCGACGGGCTCTAGCCCTGCTTGCTTACCTACCTAGAGCTACCCAAACTCGGGCCCGAGCGAGCGGCAAGGCCCTCACGCATAGCCTTGCGAGGCGATTTGCAGCAGGAATTATAAACGGGCGCACCGGGGGGCGCAAGCGCTCCCTTTGGGTTTCTCGCCTCCTGCCCGCTATAATGGGAGTCAATCCTGGCGGTTTACGGGGCGGAGAGTGAGAGGAGCAGATGGAGGAATACGAGGTCGATCTGCGTGACTACCTAAGGGTGATCTGGCGGAAGAAGTGGCTCATCCTGGGGGTCTTCCTCGCCGCGATCGGCGTGGCCCTGCTGGTCTCCTTCAGGATGCCCTCCCAGTATGAGGCCACCGCGCTGGTGCGGCTGAATAGCTTGCCCAAGATCGACAGGGTCCAACTGCAAGCCTCCTCTCTCCACGAGGTCCTGGTCATCTCGAAGTCTAGAGATCTTTTAGCTGAGACAGCCAAGGAGGCGCGATCGCTCGAGGAACCCCCATTCCAAGGGCTTTCTCAAGAAGAGCTCGTCGAATGGCTCAGGGAGCATCTCAAAGTCAGCATCCCTGAGAAGACATCACTGATCGATTTTAAACTTAGCGGTCCTGGGAGCTCCCAATCCTTGGTGAGACTCCTCGAGATGCATTTACGGGTTCTTGAGGGAAGGCTCAAAGAAGACGCTGCTGAGAATGCCAAACGAGAGATCGCCAGGCTCGCCGGTGAGATAGAGGTCCTGCAGGGACAGCGTGAGGGCCTGCTTGAGGAGCTTAACCAGAAGCTCGCTGAATACAAGGAGACTTTGGAGAGGCAGCGCGATGGACTCCGCCGGGAGCTGGCCCAGATCGAGCAAGCCAAGGAGAAGCTGGGCCTCCAAGCGGGCGAGCAGAACGCGACCCTTGAGGGGATCATCCTCCGGGAGCGGTTCATCGCCCTGAACACGCGATTGCAGCAGGTCGAGCAGGAGCTGGCCGACCTTGAGCTCAAGGGACGTGAAAAGTTCCCGGAGCTGAACACTCGCATTCAAGCTCTTGATGAGGAAATCGGTGAACTCCAAGTTGCGATGGAAAAGCTCCGAAAATTGATCAACCCCGGCTCCGGCTGGAAGCCCTTCGAGCTCATCAGCCGGCCTGCGGCCCCTCCGGGCCCTGTCGGCCCCAACCGGGAGATGAACGTGGCCGTCGCGGGGGTGCTGGGGCTCTTCGTGGGGGTCCTGCTGGCGTTCTTCGTCCACTACCTGGAGGGAGGGGGACCGGAGAGGGCAACCTCACGGAGGGAGGAGCCCCCGGAGGAAGGGAGGGGAGCAGATGCCGGAGACCAGATCTAGATCTAGATCAGGAAGAAAGGGGGTGAAAAGAGATGAAGGTGAGAGCGGAGGGACTCCTCTTGCTGATGTTGATCCTGGCAGTGGGGTCCTCCCTCCTCGGCCTCGGCGGAGCATCCAAGGAGTGGACCCCGAGCGTGGTGATCAACGAGGTCGCCTGGGGCGGGACCCTCGCCAGCTACGCCGACGAGTGGATCGAGCTATACAACACCACCGATGAGGAGATCGACCTTTCCGGGTGGGTCCTCATCTGGGGCGAGGGGGACGTGGTGGTCCACCTCGGCGAGGCCCAGGGGAACACCAAGGAGGTCCGCCGCTCCGTGATCCCGGCCCACGGGTTCTACCTCCTCGAGCGGACTGACGACAATACCATCAGCGATATCGAAGCCGACCTGATCTACAAGGGCGCGCTGGACAACGGCGGGGAGATCATGATCCTGAAGGACGCCGCGGGGAACTTCGTCGATACGGCCAACTTCGACGGCGGGCCCTGGCCCGCGGGCACCGCTTCCCGGGGCGAGCCGCCCTACGCCTCGATGGAGCGGATCTCCCCCACCTTGCCCGATGCGGCCGACAACTGGGCGACCAACGACCCTGAGACCGCCCGCAACGGCCTGGATGCCGAGGGGAATCCCATAAACGGCACCCCGGGGAGGGCAAATTCCACCTGGGTCGAGGGAGGGAGCCCCTAGCCTTAAGCCTTGAATAACCTAGGGCTGGAAGACCAGGCTCTTGATCCTCGCGAGGTGCCTCTCGGCCTCCTTGCGGCCGGCCTCGGCGGCCCACTCCACCTGGTCGAGTGAGAGCATGGTGACGTCCGCCAGCTCCGGCCGGAGGAGCACTAGCCGCTCGCCGAGCCGCTCGCGGACGAGCTCCAGCTTCAGATGGGTGAGCTCCCGAGCGGTGATCGCCTCCGCTTGGGTGAGGACCTCGATGGAGGTCTCGACCCCCCTAGCCAGGGGCGCGCTTACGTCCACCGCGATCACCACCTCCGCGCCCAGCCGGACCGCCACGTCCGCGGGGAGCTTGTTGATGACCCCGCCGTCGACGAGGTAGCGGCCCTCCCACCTCAGCGGGTAGTGGATCCCCGGGACGGTGGCCGAGGCGGCGATCGCCCGCGCGAGCGGCCCCTCCTGGATGACGACCTCCTCACCGGTGTCGATGTCCGCGGCGACGACGGCGAACTTCACCGGGAGGTCCTCAAAGTGGAGCCCCTTCGAGAAGAGTGCGAAGAACTCGCAGAGCCGCCTGGTGCTCTCCTGCTCGTGCTCGCGCCAGTCCGCTTGCCCACGGAGCATCTCCGTGGCGATCCGCCCCGCGACCGTGCCCACCTCCTGGAGGGTGCTCCGCGGGAGGCCGAGCAGGCCGTGGAGATCCAGGCTCGCGAGCACCCGCTTCAGCTTCTCCAGGTCGAGCCCCGCGGCGTAGGCCCCGCCGATGATCGCGCCCATGCTCGTCCCCACCACGAGGTCGATCGGGATGCCATGTTCCTGGAGGACCTGGATCACCCCGATGTGGGCATAACCGCGGGCACCGCCGCCGCCGAGGGCCAGCCCGACTTTGACCCTGACCTTGGGCTTGGACTTGAGCTTGGGCTTGGGCTCGGCCTTGGCCTTGGATCTGAGGGCGGGCTGAGACCTAGACCCAGGCCCGGGCTTGAATTTGGATTTAGACTCGGGCCCCCTCGCTCCCCTGCTGCCAGCTCCGCTTGACATAAAAATGGAAGACCCCCTGCAAGCCTCGCTCTGATCCTAGGCCTGCAGGGGGCCGGATGGCAAATCCCCGGGGCTCGACTTCCCCTCATATCATATTCCGAGGGGGTCGAGCCCTCCCATCACTCATTCAGCCCTAATACATCTCCGGTGACGGCGCCGGAGCTGGTGCCTCGGCCTTCTCCTCGATCTGGGCCACGACCGCGCCGGTGGTGAGCAGGAGCGCGGCCACGGAGACGGCGTTCTGGACCGCCGATTTTGTGACCTTGGTCGGGTCGATGATCCCGGCCTTCATCATGTCGGTGTATTCCTCACGGAGGACGTCGAAGCCCATGTTCCCGTCCATCGACTTGATCCGCTCGACGACGATCGACCCCTCGTAGCCGGCGTTCTCCGCTAGCTGCTTGGTGGGCGCCTCGAGGGCCTTCTGGAGGATGCGGACGCCGACCTGCTCGTCCTCGTTCTCGAGCTGGAAGTCCTCGAGGGCCTGGGCCGCCCGGATCAGGGCCACCCCGCCGCCGGGGAGGATGCCCTCATCGACCGCGGCCTTGGTCGCCTCGAGGGCGTCCTCCATCCGATGCTTCTTCTCCTCCAGCTCGGTCTCCGTCGGAGCCCCGACCTTGATCACCGCCACGCCGCCGGCGAGCTTGGCCATCCGCTCCTGGAGCTTCTCCCGGTCGTAGTCGGAGTCGGTGGTCTCGATCTGCTTCTTGATCTGGTTGATCCGGGCCTCGATCTCCTCCTTCCGGCCCTTCCCGCCGACGATCGTGGTGTCGTCGTCCGTTACCACGACCTTCTCCGCCCGGCCGAGCATGTCCAGGGTGGTGTCCTCGATCTTCATCCCGGCGTCCTTGGCGATCACCTGACCGCCCGTGAGGATCGCGATGTCCTGGAGCATCGCCTTCCGGCGGTCGCCGAAGCCGGGGGCCTTGACGGCGCAGCTCTGGAGGGTGCCCTTCAACTTGTTGATCACCAGGGTGGTGAGCGCCTCGCCCTCGACGTCGTCGGCGATCACCAGGAGCGGCTTGCCCTCCTGGGCGACCCGCTCGAGGACCGGCACCAAGTCGCGGGCCTTCTTCAGCTCCTGATCGGTGATGAGGATGTAGGGCTCCTTGAGTTCGGCCTCCATCTTCTCGGCGTTGGTGACGAAGTAGGGGGAGAGGTAGCCGCGGTCGAACTGCATCCCCTCGACTACTTCGTAGTAGGTCTGGATGGTGTCGGAGTCCTCGACTGTAATTACACCGTCCTCGCCGACGGCCTCCATGGCGTCAGCGATGATCCGGCCGATCTCCTCATCGTTGGAGGAGATCGTCGCCACGCGGGCCATCTCCTCCTTCTTCTTGAGCGGCTGGCTCATCTTCTCCAGCTCCTCGACCACCTTCTCGCAGGCCTTCTCCAGGCCGCGCTTGATCAGCATCGGGTTGGCCCCCGCAGCGACGTTCTTCAGCCCCTCCATGATGATCGTGTGGGCTAGGATAGTCGCAGTGGTGGTGCCGTCGCCGGCGACCTCGTTGGTCTCCTTGGCCACCTCCTTGACGAGTTGCGCGCCCATGTTCTCGAACTCGTCCTTATACTCCTGCTCCTCGGCGACGGTCACCCCGTCCTTGGTGATCTTGGGCGCGCCGAAGGCCTTGTCGATGATCACGTTCCGGCCCTTGGGGCCCAAGGTCACCTTGACCGCATCGGTGAGCTTCTGCACGCCGCGCTTGAGCTTCTCCTGGGCCTCCTCGTTGAAGAGCACCTCCTTATACTTGTTCTTTGCCATGGTCGACCTCCTCCTTTTCCTTTTCCTTCTTCATTTGCGTTTAATAGATGGGGCTAACCGGCCTTCAGCCCTCGATCTTCGCCAGGATGTCGTTGGTCTTGACGATGAGGAACTCCTCACCGTCAAGCTCGATCTCCGTCCCGCCGTAGCTGGAGAGGAGCACCTTATCGCCCTTCTGCACCTCGATCTTCTCCGCGGTGCCCACTTCAATCACCTCAGCCTTGATGTATTTTTCGTCGCGTTCGACGTCGGCAGGGAGGACGATCCCGCGCTCCTCTTCCTCCTGGAGCTTCTTCACCAGGACCCGGTTCCCCAGCGGCTTGAGCCCCGTCTTCTTCCTCGTCCTTGCCTTGGGCATCCTCTCGACCTCCTCCTTTTTAGCAATCTTATTGGTTGACTGCTAGAAGGCTCGCCCTCTATTTTAGCGAGCGGAAAAGTGGCTGTCAAGCTGGCGACGGGCGTCCTCCCGAGCTCGGCCCGCCGCCGGTATGATCTTGGGGGATGCCCTCAGGCAAGCGCCATCTGCGGCTGGAACTCGCCCTGCTGCCGGTCATCCTCGGGGGGACCTGGTGGTGGGGACGAGAGTTCCTCCGGTGGGAGGAGCTGGCCGGGATCGGCGGGGCTTACCTCCTCTCCAGCCTGCTCCTCTCGCCAGATCTGGACCTGGGGTCGAGCTCGGCCAGGCGGCGGTGGGGCCCGCTCGGGTTCATCTGGCTGCCCTACAGCAAGCTCTTCAAGCACCGCGGGCTGAGCCATAGCCTGCTCCTGGGGCCGCTCACCCGGATCGGCTACCTCTTCCTTGTGGGTTGGCTGGTGGCTCTTGGGCTGAGATACCTCGGCGTGCTGGGGGAGGGGGGGATCGGCCTCCATCTCAACCTTGGCCTCAGAAGGGAGCTCCTGGGGATGATCGCCCTCGGGCTATACCTGCCCAACGCGCTCCACATCGTCTACGACCGGCTCGACTCCTGGCTCCGCCGGGGCCGGCGTCCACGTCCCCACCCACGCCCGCACCTGAGCTCGAGCCGGAGCCGGAGGCGGAGGTGACCGGAATGCAAGATACCCCTATCTCCACCGCCATCTTCGCCATGGCGGTCCTCATGCTGGCGCTGGGGCTGGTCGCCCTCGCCCTGGGGAGCGGCTACTGGGAGGTGGGGATCGCCTCCTGGTATGGGCCGGGCTTCCACGGGGAGCGGACGGCTAGCGGCGAGATTTACGACATGTATGCGATGACCGCCGCTCACCGGACCCTGCCCTTCGGGACGATCGTCAAGGTAGTGGACCTCGACACGAAAAAGAGCGTGGTGGTGCGGATCAACGACCGCGGGCCGTTCATCGAGGGGCGGATCATCGACCTCTCCTACGCCGCGGCCTTGGAGCTTGGTATGGTGGAGAGGGGCCTGGCCCGCGTCGGCTTGAAGATCATCAGGTGGCCCGCGGTCAAAACCAAAGCTAAAAAGAGCTGAGAAGCCAGGCAGCACACCCCCTTTTCCTTCCCTCTTTCCCTTGCCCTCGCCCTCGCCCTCGATTTGATCACCGCCCTGGAGCAGGATAGAATTGCGGCGATGATCACCTACCAGCGCGAGCCCTTCCCCGATGAAGAGGTCTTGCAGACCTTGCATCCGCTGGTGCGGCGGTGGTTCCGCGAGAAGTTTTCCGAGCTGAGCCCGCCGCAGCGGCTCGCCATCCCGTTGATCCACCAAGGGAAGAGCTGTTTGATCTCGGCGCCGCCCGGCTCGGGGAAGACCCTCGCGGCCTTCCTGACGATCATCAGCGAGCTGGTCACCCTAGCGGAGAGGGGCGAGCTCGAGGACCGCATCTACGCCGTCTACGTCTCGCCGCTCAGGGCCCTGGGGAACGACATCGAGCGGAACCTGAGGGAGCCGCTGCGGGAGCTGGCCCAGCTCGCCGGCCGGGAGCTGGGCATCCGGGTGGAGGTCAGGACGGGCGACACCCCGCCTGAGCGGCGCCAGCGGATGCTGGCAAGGCCGCCGCACATACTGATCACCACCCCGGAGACGCTGGCGATCGCCCTCACTGCGAAGCGCTTCTCGCGCTACCTCCACAGGACGAGATGGGTCATCGTCGATGAGATCCACGCCCTAGCGGAGAACAAGCGTGGGGCTCACCTCTCCCTGTCGCTGGAGCGGCTCCAGGAGCGCGCCGCGGGGGAGGGCGAGGGAGCGGGAGAGCTAGTCCGGGTCGGCCTCTCGGCGACGATCCACCCGCTGGAGGAGGTGGCCCGCTTCCTGGTCGGGCGGCGGTGGGGCCGTGCGTTAGGGGAGCTGGCCTCAGCGGAGGACGGCCAGGACCCCTACCGCGACTGCGTGATCGTCGATGCCCGGTTCGAGAAGGGGCTCGACCTTAAGGTGCTCAGCCCCGTCTCGGACTTCATCAACTGCTCCGCGGGGGAGCTCCACACCAACCTCTACGAGCTGATCGCCAAGCTGGTGGAGGAGCACCGCTCGACGCTGATCTTCACCAACACGAGGTCGCGGACCGAGCGGGTGGTCTACCAGCTCAAGGAGCGCTACCCCGAGCTGGTGGAGCTGGTCGGCGCCCACCACGGCTCGCTCTCGCGGGAGCTGCGGCTCGACCTCGAGGACCGGCTCAAGCGGGGCCAGCTCAAGGCGGTGGTCAGCTCGACCTCATTGGAACTCGGGATCGACATCGGCTACGTCGACCTCGTGATCCTGCTCGGCTCGCCCAAGTCGGTCACCCGGGCGCTCCAGCGGATCGGCCGCTCCGGCCACAAGCTCCACGACGTGATCCGCGGCCGGGTGATCGTCACCGACCAGGATGACCTCCTCGAGTGCGCGGTGATGCTCAAGGAGGCCCTCGAGGGCCGGCTCGACCGGATCCACATTCCTAAGAACCCCCTGGACGTGCTCGCCCAGCAGATCTTCGGGATGCTGATGGACGGGCCCTCCTCCGTGGAGGACCTCTGGGAGGTCGTCACCCGCAGCTACAGCTTCGCGGGGCTCCCCCGGGAGGACTTCGACCGCGTCTTGGAGTACCTCGCCGGGGAGTATACCTCGCTGGAGGACCGGCGGGTCTACGCCAAGATCTGGTATGACCCCCGGACGGGCCGGCTGGGCCGGCGGGGGCGGCTCGCCCGGGTGATCTACCTCACCAACGTGGGCACCATCCCCGATGAGTCCTACGTCACGGTGAAGGCGGGCGAGCGGCGGATCGGCCAGATCGAGGAGGCCTTCCTGGAGCGGCTCCGCCGGGGGGACATCTTCGTCCTCGGCGGGGAGACCTACATGTTCAAGTATGCCCGGGGGATGACCGCCCAGGTCGAGCCCGCCGCGGGGAAGGCGCCGACCGTCCCCACCTGGGTCTCGGAGATGCTCCCGCTCTCCTTCGACCTGGCCCTCCGGATCCAGGAGTTCCGCTACCAGGTGGCCCGGTTGTTCGAGGCGGGCCGCCCGCCCGAGGAGATCAAGGGCTTCATCCGGGGGGAGCTCCACCTCGACGAGCGAGCGGCGGAGTCGCTCTACCGCTACTTCGCCGAGCAGCACCGCTACGCGGTGATACCCCACCGCTTCAGGCTGCTGATCGAGCTCTACCGCGAGGAGCAGCCCGCCGGCCCCACCAAGAGCTGGGTGATCTTCCATGCGCTCTTCGGCCGGCGGACGTGTGAGGCGCTCGCGCGGGCGGTCGCCTGGGTCATCGCCCGCCGCGAGGACAAGGACGTTGAAATCACGGTGACCGATCATGGGTTCGCCCTGGGCTACGAGGGCGAGGTGAAGGTGATGGAAGCCTTCGAGCTGCTGCTCCAGCGGGACCTGCGGGCCACCCTGGAGGACGCCCTCCACGACACCGAATTGCTCCGGCGGCGGTTCCGCCACTGCGCTGCACGGGCGCTCATGATCCTCAAAAACTACAAGGGCACGAGGAAGTCGGTCGGCCGCCAGCAGATGAAGTCGCTCATCCTCCAGCAGGCGGTCGAGCAGCTCGACCGCGAGCGGAAGGGGAAGGAGAAGGGGAAGGGGAGCTTCCCCGTGCTGAAGGAGGCCTACCGGGAGGCGATCGAGGACGCGATGGACCTCGCGGGGGCCGAGCAGGTCCTCCGGGAGATCCGCGAGGGGAGGATCAAGCTCGAGGGGCTGGCGAGCCGGACGCCCTCGCCCTTCGCACTGGGGATCATCCTCCACGGCCGGTCCGACCTGATCAAGGGCGAGGACCGCCAGCGGTTCCTCCAGCGGATGTATCAGCTATACCGGATGCAACGGGAGCGCACGCCGAGGGAGCCCGTGGGCTAGGCCGGCGCCGGCGGCAAATGGCACCAGTGGATGAAGTGGAGAGCGAGATGGACCCGGTAGGGCTAATCGCAAAGAAGCGCGACGGCGGGGAGCTCACCCCCGAGGAGATCTCCTTCCTCATAGGAAGCTACCTTGAGGGCCGCCTCCCGGACTACCAGATGAGCGCGCTGCTGATGGCGATCTACCTACGGGGGATGACCTCCCGAGAGACCTACCACCTGACCGAGGCGATGGCCCGCTCGGGAGCGCTCGTCGAGTTCGAGGTGGACGGCTTCGTCGCGGACAAGCACTCCACCGGCGGGGTCGGCGATAAGGTCTCGCTGGTGCTGGTGCCGCTGCTCGCCTCGGCGGGCCTCGCCGTCGGGAAGCTCTCCGGGCGGGGGCTGGGTCACACCGGCGGGACGATCGATAAGCTCGAATCGATCCCCGGCTTCCGCGGGGCGCTCTCGCTCAAGGAGTTCAAGGCGCAGGTCGAGCGCTGGGGCCTCGCGATCTCGGAGAGCACCGGCGAGCTCGCCCCAGCGGATCACAAGCTCTATGCGCTGAGGGACGTCACCGCGACCGTCGGCTCGCTCCCGCTGATCGCCTCCTCGATCATGAGCAAGAAGCTGGCCGTCAGATCGGACGGGCTCGTGCTCGACGTCAAGGTCGGCCGCGGCGCGCTGATGAAGACCCCGGAGCAGGCGCGAGCGTTGGCGGAGCTGATGGTCGAGCTCGGCCGCCGCGCCGGGCGGAAGGTCGCGGCGGTCCTCACGGGGATGGACCAGCCGCTCGGCCGGGCGGTGGGCAACGCGCTCGAGGTGAGGGAGGCTATCGAGACATTGCAAGGCCGGGGGCCGGCCGACCTGGTGGAGGTCTGCCTCGCGCTCGGCGCGGAGCTGCTCCTCATGGCAGGGCAGGCCCCATCTAGGGAGGAGGCGAGGGGGCGGTTGCTCCGGCGGCTGCAAGATGGCACGGCGCTGGAGAAGTTCGCGGAGCTGGTCGCCCGCCAGGGCGGCGACGTGCGGGTTATCTCCGACCTTAGCCGGCTACCCCGAGCCCGAGCGGTGCACGAGCTCAAGGCGGAGCGAGCCGGCTACATCATGGGGTTGGATGCGCTGATCATCGGCGAGGCGGCAAGGCGGCTCGGCGCCGGCCGACGTCTCAAGGGCGAGGAGATCGACCGCGCCGTCGGGATAGTCCTGCTCAAGAAGGAGGGCGAGCCCGTCGAGGCGGGCGAGCCGCTGGCCCAGGTGCACTACAACTCCGAGGGGAGGCTAGCCGAAGCGCGGCCGCTCCTCGAGAGCGCCTATCTCATCGGGCCGGAGCCGCCGGCGCCCCGCCCGCTTATCCTGGGCCGGATCGCCTGACCCTCGAGCTGGTGAACGCGTCGGGGAGCAGCTCTTCCAGGGGCTTGACCTCGTATTCGCGGGCATCGGCGCTCCCCATGATGACCTTCATCTTCGGGGCGAACTCGAAGAGCGCCTGCCGGCAGGCCCCGCAGGGTCGGCAGAATCCCCTATCGCCATCGCCGCAGACGATCGCGATCTTCAGGAATTCGCGCTCGCCCTCGGTGAGGGCCTTGACCAGGGCTACCTGCTCCGCACAGATGGTGAGCCCCAAGGCGGCGTTCTCCACATTCGCCCCGCGGTAGATCCGTCCCGATCTGGCGAGCAGTGCCGCCCCGACGGGGTAGCCCGAGTAAGGAGCATAGGCGTTCTTGCGGGCTTCGCCCGCCTCGGCAAGGAGCGCCTCATCGGACACCGACACCGTGCTCATCGCCGTAGGATCACCACCTTCCCGGGGAGGCGGACTACCCTACCACTGCCATCGTAGCCGCGGATGGTCGCGACGTAAAGGTAGACCCCAGAGGCGAGCGGCCGCCCCTCCTCATCGAGCTTCGGGAGGGCTACCAGCCCGCCGTGGGCCTCGCCCGCGGCTAACCTTCTCCCCGCCAGGGTGAAGAGTTCCACCCTCATCTCGGCGAGCCCCCGCCCGCGAGCGCTGAAGCTGAAGAGGAGCGCATCCCCGGTGTCATAGGCCCGGAGGGACCTAACCTCAAGCTCCGGCACGGGCGCCGGTGAGGGCTTGAGCTCAGGATCAGGCTCGTGATCCAAGCTCACCCGCTCGGTGCCGCCGACCACGAGCGCGAACCGCGGCAGCGCGCTGCTCACCACCCCTCGGGGGAGGGCCGGCATGGGCAGGGGCTCGGCATCCCCAGAGGCAGGGAAGGCCCTGTAGGCGAATCGGATCCTCTCCCCCGGCTCGACCGCCCGGAGGAGGAGCCACTCTCCCTCCCCCGCTCCCGAGCCCGCGGAGGGCTTGAAGACCGCCCCCTCGGGCAGCTCGAGTGGCTCGAGCCGCCAGCCGGCCCCCCAGCTCTCCACCAGCCGCAGTCCGAGGACCCTCGCGTGGGCGTGGACTCTTACCTCCACCGCCACGCGCACGGCTGATTCGCTCCCGCCTTCTTCTAGAGCTGAGATCTCCCGGGTGGCCTCCACCGGCGCCGGTCGCGCCGGCATGGCCGGCAGGAGCTGCCCCACCGGGATGCCGGCGAGCCACCGGGCGATCAGCTCCTCCATCTCCCCGGAGCTCAAGGACTGGCCGGCGGTCCCGGGCACCTCGGCGTCCTCGAGCCACCACCGGACCGCCTGGCGCAGCTCGGCTTCGTCGATCCGGCCGTCCCTGGAGAGGTCGATCACCCCCGCCTGGGGGTCCCACCGGGCGACGGCCTCCGCCGGCGAGAGCGGCGGGATGACCTCGATGGAGCTCTCGCCGGTGATGGGCTCGCCGTTGATCGTGCCCTCGAGCTTGTAGCTCCCCGGCGGCTGATCCTGGGCTACTCGGACCCGGTATTCCAATTCCCGCGCGGCCCCCGAGGGGACGAGCGGCCAGCGCCACTCCCCGGTCCTGGTGAGAGGGTCAAACCGGAGCTGGACCCGGGCCTCATCGGTCTCTGACTCTGGCCCCAACTCCGGCAGCGACTCGAGCTCGATTTCGAACCCCCGTGGGAGCTCCTCCTTGACGGCGAGCCCGCCGAAGTAGAACGGGGGCATCCTCACGCGGAGCCTCACCTTGAAGCTCCCCCCTTGGATGACCTTGTCCCCGGGGCGGATCTCGGTCTCGATCGTCCGGGTGGCCTGGGGTGGGCCGAGGCTCAATGAGAGTCGCCCCGCGCCGTAGATGTTGTCCTTCCCCGGAGGGCCGAGGTCGACGGCCTGCCGCTCGAGCTCCCGCCAGAGCTGCATAGCTGACCAGCCGGGGTGCCGGGAGAGGAGGAGCGCCGCCGCGCCGGCGACGTGCGGCGCCGCTGCGGAGGTCCCCCGGAACCGATGGAGAAAACCCACCTCGGTGAAGGTCCAGACGTTGTCCGGCCCAGCGATGTCCGGTTTCGTCCGCCCGTCGCTGGTCGGCCCCTGGGAGCTGAAGGGCTCCTGAGGGCCGGTCTCCCACCGGCCGAGGGGGATCGCCCCCACGGCGAGCACGCTAAGGGCGTCCGCCGGGGCGAGGAGGCTCCCCTGGGGCACCGCCGGTTCGAGCTCCCCGCCGAAGCTGAAGAGCTTGATCGCTACAGGATTGAGCCGGTTGCGGGCGAGCACCCGCACCTGCAGGACGCCGGAGCCGGGTGAGAGGACCAGGTGCTCGAGCTCCTCCGTCGGCGGCTCGCTGCAGCTCTGATACCCCTGGGAGGAGGCGATCAGGTCCCCCTGAGCATCGTAGAGGAAGAGGTCATAGTCCTGGCAGGTCCGCGGCCAGTCGTCCCAGGTGAGGAAGAGTTGGACCTGGCCGAGGCTCGCCCGCAGCTTCAGGGCCTCCTCCCCCGGGGCGAACTCGCACCAGCCGTCGCGGTCGTCGTCGCGGCAGGGGCCCTGCCAGTGCTGCCGTGCGTGGTTCCCCGCGGCGTTGACCCAGAGTATCCCCGCGTGGGCGGCCCGCTCGGCGATCTCATCGACGATCCCGGTCCCGTCGGTGAAGTTAGTGTTGACCCAGCCGACCGCGTGGACGATGATCTGGATGCCCTCCCGCAGGCAGTCGTCGACGGCTCTGGCTAGGTCGACCTCATCGCTCACCTTCTTCAGGTATAGGAGGGCTCGGGGTGCGACCCGGTGGACCAGCTCGGCGACCGCCGTGCCGTGGCTGGGGCCCACCTCGAGCCCCTCACCGCTGTAGTCGGTGGCGTCGGCGATGGCCTCCTCGGGGAGGGCGCGGTTTTGGATCGCCCAGGAGAGGCCCCCGAAGCCGACGTCGATCACCGCCAGCTTGACCCCCTGACCCCTAAATCCCTGGGCGTGGAAGGGCAGGGCGCCGATCGACCCGAGGGCCTCAGGCCTCTTGGGCTCAGGCGTGAGCGCGAATGCAAGCGGGACCGGCCGGTAGGGCCGCCGGATGAACCGCACCCCGGGGAGCTCGGCCAGCTCCCGCAATTTCCCAGGTGGGAGGGCCACCCGCAGGAGCCTGACAGGCCAGTCGGTCTGAGCCTCCACGGTTATCCCCAGGGCGCGGAGCGCCTGCGTAGGCATGAGCCCTTGCCCTCCACCTTCAAGCTCCACGACGGCCCGAACCTGAACGCTAACGCTCGACGATGGTGATGGTGGAGATGAAGATGAAGATGACGATAAGGATGAAGCGCCCGCCTCCAGCCCTATGGCCAGCTCCTCCAGGGCGCTCTCGATCTTCAGGCTGTGCTGCTCGGGGGTGAGGGGCTTGGGCGGCGGCAGGGGGTCTTGAATATGAGTATGGGTATAGGTGGGCTGGGCTTGCGCTTGGATCAGGGCCGCCAGCGCCAGCAGGGTCAGGAGGACCAGCCCCTTCCTTCCCATCTGGATCATTCTCATCGCTATCGCTACCTGGGGGAGTGGCTCATTGCTTGGCTGATTCGCTCAGGACTTTTGCTCAGCATAGGATAATAAAATCCTCAACCGCTCACAAGCTGAGCGCGGGTCATCGCAGGATGGCCAGCTTGCGCACCCCACTCTGCCAGCACCGGCCATCTTGGCTGATGACCGTCACGGTATAAAGATAGACCCCGTTAGCCAGGGGAGCCCCATTCGGCATGGCCAGGTGAAACTCCAGGGCATTTCCAGGACCAGCGCCACCGAAGACGAGCTGCCCTGTCAAATCATACACCCGCACGGCGACGCCTGCGATCCCCACGCCCCTCACGATGAGGTGCGAACCGGTGAAAGCTATCCCCTCTACTGCAAGAGCAGCTCCTTCACTCTTGCCCTCATCTTCGGATTCAAGGGCGAGGTCGGCGGTGCCGCCAGCGGCCGCGGTCACCTGTGCGCCGGTGATCCAGAGCTGGATCAGCTTGTGCATCTTGACATCGGCAATCACCTGGCCGCCTGTCTCTGGCACGGGGTCTCCCGTGATCCAATAATGGATCGCCTGGAGGATCTCCTGATCGCCGATCACCAGGTTGGGGTTGGGCACCCCAGATGGGTCGCCCGGCATGAGCGCGGCGACCACCTCCTCGATCGAGAGCGCCTCAGGGGCAGGCAGCAGGGGCTCACCAACCCTAATGACCTGCGAGCGGGCGTCATCGTGTGTGATGACCTCGATGGTGTAGCTCCCCGCGGCAGTGAAGGTGTAACTGAGGGCGATCGTCGCGCTCCCGGCCGGTAGGAGCGTCGTCGGCCGCCGCTCCTCGTGGAGCACCATAACGTCAGACTTGAGCCTGATGATGATCTCCCGGGTTCCTTCGGCGATACCAGTGTTCTCCACCGTGGCGATGATCGTCACCGACTCGAGGGGCTCCGGCGCTGAGGGGGTCACCTCGAGAGCGGTGATCTGGAAGTTCGCCCCCTCTACAGCCACTGGCCCGGTGAGCCAGGGCTCGAAGTCCACCCCCTCGGTCACAGCGTCGCCGAGCCCGGGGCCGACCCCTCCGGGCCCGGAGGGATGGCCCCACCAGTTGCGCTCAGCATCGATGGTCTCC
>CAZCTZ010000009.1:0-21072 GCA_964501855.1 uncultured Thermotogae bacterium | reverse complement strand
CTTCGGCAGACCTTCAGGAGGAAGAAGCGACCTCAGAGGAGCTCATGAGCTCCTCCACACCTATCGGCTGCTGGAGCTCAGCACCTACCAGAAGGAAAAGGAAGGAAAGAACAGGACAGGATGAAGCGTCACGATCTGGAGCATCATGAGCTCGAGCCAGGCCGCTCGGCTCACCGCCACCCAGAGCATGGACATCATGAGCATAAGGTTCATTCAGCTTCAACTCATGAAGGGCACCGTGACCATCCAGCCAGGACGGGAGAAGCGGCTCACGCGGACCACCATGCGATGATGATCGCCGACTTCCGCCGGCGGTTCTGGGTCTCGCTGGCGCTCACCGTGCCGGTGCTGCTCCTCTCGCCGCTCGTCCAGCGGCTCCTCAGATTGGAAGGGCTCTCGTTCGCGGGGGGCAAGCTACCTCCAATTCGGCCTCGCCAGCGTGATCTACTTCTACGGCGGCTGGCCCTTCCTCAAGGGGCTCATGGAGGAGTTGCGCCAGAGGAAGCCGGGGATGATGACCCTGATCGCTCTAGCGATTACCGTGGCTTACGGTTACTCCAGCGCGGTCGTCTTCGGCCTCGCGGGGAAGGTCTTCTTCTGGGAGCTGGCGACTCTAATCGATGTGATGCTCCTCGGCCATTGGATTGAAATGCGCTCAGTGCTTGGCGCTTCACGGGCCCTGGAGGAGCTGGCCCGGCTGATGCCCGCTGAGGCCCATCTCCTCCAGCCCGATGGCACAACCCTTGACCGTCCCGTAGCTGAGCTCCGCCCTGGCGACCTCGTCCTGGTGAAGCCAGGCGAGAAGATCCCCACCGACGGGGTGGTGGTCGAGGGGCGGACGACGGTGGACGAGGCCCTCCTCACCGGGGAGAGCCGACCAATCGAGAAGCAACCGGGCGATGAGGTCATCGGCGGGGCGGTCAACGGCGAGGCGGCGATCACGGTAAAGGTGGAGCGGGTCGGGGAGGAGACCTACCTCGCGCAAGTAATTGAATTGGTCCGCCGGGCGCAGGAGAGCCGCTCGCGCACCCAGGACCTGGCCGATCGGGCGGCGCTCTGGCTGACGCTGATCGCTCTCGGCGTCGGCGGGATGACGCTGGTCGCTTGGCTCCTCAGCGGGAAGGACTTCAACTTCGCCCTCACCCGCACGGTCACGGTGATGGTCATTACCTGCCCCCATGCGCTCGGACTGGCGATCCCGCTGGTAGTTGCCGTCTCCACGGCCCTGGCGGCTAAGCGTGGCCTCCTGATCCGGGATCGCTCGGCCTTCGAGCGGGCGAGGGAACTCCAGGCAGTCGTCTTCGATAAGACCGGCACCCTCACCCGGGGCGAGTTCGGCGTGACCGAGGTCGTCCCGCTCGGCGGGTTCGATGAGGCCGAGATCCTGAGGCTCGCCGCCTCCCTGGAGTCGCATTCCGAGCACCCGATCGCCAAGGGGATCGTCGCCGCAGCGAAAGAGCGCGGGCTGGAGTATCCCCCGCCTGAGGAGTTCCGTGCTATCCCGGGGCGGGGTGCCCAGGGGAAGGTTGCAAACAAGGCAGTCAAGGTGGTCAGCCCGGGGTATCTCGAAGAACAGGGATTGAAGATCGAAAACGAGCAGATCGCCGCGCTCGCCGCCCAGGGGAAGACGATCGTCTACCTGCTGGTGGATGAGCGGCCGGTCGGAGCGCTCGCGCTGGCCGACCTGATTCGGGAGGAGTCCCGCGAGGCGGTCCGTGCTCTGCGCGGGATGGGGCTGAAGGTGATAATGCTCACCGGGGATGCCGAGCCGGTCGCCCGCTGGGTGGCCGAGGAGCTGGGGCTGGACGGCTACTTCGCCGAGGTCCTCCCCGGGGAGAAGGCGAAGAAGATCGCGGAGCTGCAGGCCCGTGGGCTGGCGGTGGCGATGGTCGGCGACGGGATCAACGACGCCCCGGCGTTGGTCCAAGCCGACGTGGGAGTCGCCATCGGCGCGGGGACCGAGGTGGCGATCGAGTCGGCCGACATCGTCCTCGTGCGGAACGACCCACGGGATGTGGTGGCCCTGGTGCAACTGGCCCGCGCGACCTACGGCAAGATGGTCCAGAACCTCGGCTGGGCGACCGGCTACAACGTGGTGGCCATCCCGCTCGCCGGCGGGGTGTTGTATAAGCTGGGGATCCTGCTCTCACCGGCGCTCGGCGCGGCCCTGATGGCCCTCTCCACGGTGATCGTGGCCTTCAACGCCCGCCTCCTCGGACAAGGCAAGCTCGAAGCTGAAGGGGCTTGACAATCAGCCCAGCCCGGGGCATAATGGGGCTACCATGGCAGGTGTCCGCCTTTGTCAGGGCTTCTGAACTGAGGTTGAGGCGAGGGGGTTGTCTTTGTCGCCCCCGCCTTTCTCACCTCTATCCCTAAGGTAGCCCCTCCTCGGGCTAGTCCGTGTATCGTGCCCCTCGTTTCGTTCAGTCCAGTTCTCTTCCCATTCAATTCACTTCAATTAATTCAGAAGGGGTGATGGTGATGCGGATCGCGAATGATATCACTGAACTGATCGGCAGGACCCCGCTGGTCCGGCTGAGCCGAGTCGTCGCCGAGGCTGGAGCCAAAGCGGAGGTCGTCGCCAAGCTGGAGTCCTTCAACCCTGGCGGGAGCGTGAAGGATCGGATCGGGTGGTCCATGATCGCGGCCGCGGAGCGCGCCGGTCTGATCAAGGAGGACACGATCATCCTCGAGCCGACGAGCGGCAACACGGGGATCGCACTGGCCATGGTCTGCGCCGCTCGGGGGTATCGCCTGGTGCTGACCATGCCGGAGACGATGAGCCTGGAGCGGCGGGCGCTCCTGCGGGCCCTCGGCGCGGAGCTGATCTTGACGCCGGCAGAGCAGGGGATGCGCGGCGCGGTGGAGAAGGCCGAGGAGCTCGCCAAGAGCGACCCGCGCTACTTCATCCCCCAGCAGTTCCGCAACCCAGCCAATCCTCAGATCCATAGGGAGACCACCGCTCGGGAGATCTGGGAGGACACCGACGGGAAGGTGGACATCTTGGTTGCTGGGGTGGGCACCGGGGGGACGATCACCGGCGTGGCCGAGGTGATCAAGCAGAAGAAGCCCTCTTTCCAAGCGATCGCCGTCGAGCCGGCCGCCTCTCCCGTGCTCTCCGGCGGGCGGCCCGGCCCGCACAAGATCCAGGGGATCGGTGCGGGGTTCATCCCTGAAGTGCTAAACCAGGAGATCATCGACGAGGTGATCCAAGTGCGGGACGAGGATGCCCAGGAGATGGCCCGTAGGCTGGCCCGTGAAGAGGGGATTTTGTGCGGTATCTCCTCCGGGGCCGCCGCCTGGGCCGCCCTCCAAGTCGCCAAAAGGCCGGAGAACGCCGGGAAGCTCATCGTGGTGATCCTGCCCGATACGGGAGAGCGGTATCTGTCCACAGGGCTCTTCCCACTGACGACTGAGGAGGTGGAGGGAGATGCTGCGACTAAGACTGCGGCTGGTTGAGCGTTTGCGGGAGGACATCCAGACGGCTTTTGCCAAGGACCCCGCGGCCCGGAGCCCCCTGGAGATCTTGCTCTGCTACCCCGGGCTGCATGCCCTCTGGCTCCATCGGCTGGCCCACTTCCTCTGGCGGAGGAGGCTGAAGCTCCTCGGGCGACTCCTCTCGCATTTGAATCGCTTCCTCACCGGGGTGGAGATCCATCCCGGGGCGCGGATCGGCCGGCGGGTCTTCATCGACCATGGCGCCGGAGTGGTCATTGGCGAGACGGCCGAGGTCGGCGACGACGTCCTGCTCTACCAGGGCGTGGTCCTGGGCGGGACCAGCTTGAGCAAAGGGAAGCGCCACCCCACGGTAGAAGACGGCGCCGTGATCGGCGCGGGGGCGATCTTGCTCGGCCCGATCCGGGTCGGCCGCGGGGCGCGGATCGGCGCCGGTGCGGTCGTGGTCAAGTCGGTCCCGCCAGGAGCGACGGTAGTGGGCAACCCCGGGAGGGTGGTCCGCCTCCGGGAGAGGGTCCCTGAGTTGGAGCACGGCCGCCTGCCCGACCCCCTGGCTGCCCAGTTGGAGCAACTGCGGGTGAGGCAAGAGGAGCTCGAGCGGCGGCTCGCCGTCCTGGAGGAGCGGCAAGGAGGAGAGAAAAAAGAAGAGGGGGGACCGCTAGCTGAGCCCGAGCTCCGGAGGAACCGGCCTGGATTGCAAGGGGCCTATGCCGGGTCCGGGCTGGAGTTCAACGATGGCGCTGGGATTTGAACTCCTGCAGGCCGTGGGCTATCATGGCTCTTAGCCCACCCCCGGTGGGCTCGGGAGGTGGACGGGTGTGAACGTGAAAGGGTTCATCACGATGAAGCGGTTCGCCCAGCAGACCTTCCCCCAGCTCAAGCGGGAATACATCGATACCGGGAAGGTGAGGTTCGTCTACCGCGACTTCCCCCTCTCCTTCCACAAGAACGCCGCCCTGGCGGCCGAGGCGGCTCAGTGCGCCCATGAGCAGGAGGCCTTCTGGGAGCTACACGACCGGATCTTCGCCAGCCAGGGGGAGTGGGCCGGGAGCGCCGAGGCGAAGGAGATCTTCGTCCAGTATGCCGAGGAGCTGGGCCTCGACCGGGAGAAGTTCCGCGAGTGCCCCGACTCCGGGCACTACCGCGAGGAGGTCCAGGAGGACTTCAAGGACGGCATCTCCTACGGCGTCCGCGGGACGCCGACCTTCTTCAGGGGCGGGCGGAAGCTGGTCGGCGCCCAGCCGTTCAGCGTGATTCAGCAGGTGATCGAAGACGAGCTGAGCTCAAAAGGGGAATGAAAATGGACAAGGCAATCAAGAAGCTGGCGACAAAAGGGGAGCACAAACACGAGCATAAGGGGAGCCTCGCGGTCTTCCCCGAGGTGAAGCGCGACCTCGCCAGGCGGATGCGGACCGTGGTGGGCCACATCCAGGGGATCGAGCGGATGATCGCCGAGGAGCGCTACTGCACCGAGATCTTAAAGCAGATCGCCGCGGTCCAGGCCCAGCTCACCTATATCGCCCAGGAGCTGACCAAGGCCCACATGAAGAGCTGCGTGGCTGACGCGATCCAAGCCGGCCGGGGCGATGAGGTGATCGAGGAGCTAGCGGAGGTCCTCAAGTATCTCCGCTAGGTTCGCCGAGGAGCGGCCCGAGGTCGGCGAGCCCCAGCGGCCCGGGTGCGAGGAAGGCCTCCCCATACCTGACGTTGATCAGCGAGCCGTAGAACCGGCAGCGCGACTCGATATGGAAGATGTAATCGCCGATGCCGAGTGGGTCCATGAGATCTCGGTCTTGGTCTCGGTCCCTATCCCTATCCTGCCCCGAGCTGGCCCCCACCGCTAGCCCCTGGCCGAACTGCGACTGGTAGGTCCGGATCGCCTGCATCTTCTCCTCGAAGCAATCGGTGATGTCGACCACCAAGGTCGGGGGGACGTAATCGTGCATGAAGTAGAAGAGGAGGAGCTTGGGCGCATGGGGCGGGTAGCTCGCCTCGAGGCGCCTCAACCGGCAGTGGAGCTGAGCGTTCCTCACCAAAAGGCCGCTCACGGCATGATCGGGGTGGCGATCGCCGAAGTAGGGCGCGAGGACGAGCTTGGGCCGGTGGCGGCGGATCAGCTCGGCGATGAGCCGGCGGTTCTCGAAGCTATCCTGGAGGCGGGCATCCCCGAGGTCCAGCCGCTCGCGGAAGCTCACCCCCAGGATCTTAGCCGCCGCCTCCGCCTCCCGCTCGATCACCTCGGGGGTGGCGCGCGAGTTCAGCTCGCCCCGGGTGAGGTCGACTATGCCCGTCCTGTAGCCGGCCCGCCCCAGCTTGATCAGCAGCCCGCCGCAGCCGAGCTCCACGTCGTCTGAGTGGGCCCCGAAGGCGAGCACGTCCACCTCGTGGGGCCGAGTCAGGTTACCGCTCATCTCCTAAGACCTCCCGATAGTAGTCGAGATACTGAGGGATGACCCGCTCGGGGGCGAACTCCCTCAGGACGCGCTCGCGGGCGCGCCTGCCCATCTGCTCCTGCAGGGCCTCGTCGCCCAGGATCTCGCAGGCCCGCTCGGCCAGCGCGATTATGTCGCCCACATCTACTAGGTAGCCGTCCACCCCGTCGCGGACCACCTCGGGGAGGCCGCCCACCCGGGTGGCGACCACCGGGACCTCGCAGCTCAGCGCCTCGAGCGCCGCCAGCCCGAAGCTCTCCTGCTCCGAGGGGAGCAAAAAGAGATCTGCCCGGCCCAAGACCTCGGCCACGTCGCCCACCTCCCCGAGGAAGCAGACCCGCTCAGCGAGCCCCAGCTCCCGCGCCAGCTCCTCAGCCGGGGCACGCTCCGGGCCGTCGCCGACCAAAATGAGCCTGGAGTCGATCTCCTTGCTGATGAGCGCGAACGCACGGATGACGTCCAGGACGCGCTTCACCGGGCGGAAGTTCGAGACATGGCAGACGAGCTTCTCGTCGCCCCCGCTTCCGGCCTTATCTCGCCCCCGCCGGCGGAACCTCTCCGGGTCGACGAAGTTGGGGATCACCCTGATCTCTCCCGGGACGTCGAAGTTCTCCAGGGTGGCCTCCCGGAGGAAGCGCGATACGGCGGTCAAGCCGTCGCACTGAGCCATGCTGAACTCGACGATCGGCTTGTAGGAGGAGTGAGCCCCCACGAGATACACGTCGGTGCCGTGGAGGGTAGTGATCACCTTCACCTGGGGGCAGGCAGGTGAACCAGAACCAGAAGAACCAGAGCCAGATGAGCCCCACCTCGCGCAGGACTCCCGGGCGATGTAGGCCGCGGTCGCATGGGGGATGGCATAGTGTGCATGGATCAGCTCGAGTCCCCTCCGTTGGATCACCTCGATCAGCTTGGAGGCCAACGCCAGGGTGTATGGCGGGCAGGGGAAGAGCGGATACTCGGGGATCTCCACCCGGTGGAACTCGACCCCCGCGCTGGCCAGCCGTGGGGGCCGCTCCCAGGAGAAGAGGTGGACCTCAAGCCCCCAATCCTCCGCGAGGTGGTTGGCCAGCTCGGTAGCGACCACCCCGCTCCCGCCGAAGCTCGGATAGCAGACGATCCCCAAGCGAAGTTTTTCCACCATGGCTCAGCTCGGATCAGCTCAGCTCATCGCTCCCCCGGCGGCAGCTCGATCAGGAGGTGCTCCCCCGGCTCCGACCGCGCGATCTGCTCCTTGAGCCAGCCCAGCAGCGAGGGGCCATGCCGGATCAAGAACTCCATGATATTCAACACGCGCTCTTGGGGCTGGCCCAGCGGGAAGAGGTAGCTTGCCGCCCTGTGGATCTGCTCCTTGAGGTGGGGCTCACGCTCCCTTTGGGCCTTGGCCGCCTTGTCCTCGAGCTGGTCGAGCACCTTGGCGATCTTGGCCCGGGCGGCCTCGCAGGGCCGCTCGAGCTGGGGGTCGAGCTTTGAAAGCTCCCCCTTGAGCCCCTCGAGGATGCGGGCGATCTCCTCCCGCCGGCGGACGAACCCCTCCTCGAGGCCGCTCATGGCTTTAGCGATCCGCTTCGCCAGCCGCCCCGGCTCGCGGTAGTCCTCCAGCTTGACATCCCAGGGCGCATACCGGTCGAGTATCCTCTTTATCCGCCGCTCGATCAGCGTGCAGCGGTGGCGCAGGATTACCCGGGGCATCCTGAGGGAGAACCACCGGTAGACCTCCCCAAGCTGGGCGAGGTAAGCGGCCTCGTTGGGGCCGGCCACGTAGGCCCGGGTGGGGAGGAGCCAGTCCTGGACCAGCGGCCGCGTCACCACATCGGTGCTGAACCGCCAAGGCTCCTCCTCGAGCAGCCGGAGCAGCTCCTCCTTGGAGTAGGTCTGCCCATCGACGCCGATGGAGAACCGCCCGTCGCGGAAGAGCACCCGCCGGCGGTCGACGAAGAAGTTGCAAAAGTGCTCCGGCTGGCGGAGCGCTGGCGGGCGGCCCTCCCTCCTGAGCCGCTCACCGGCCTGTGCGACCAACCTCCCGGTGGCCGCTGGCTCCTCGATCAAGCGGGCGAACACCGGGACCATAAGCTCCCGCAGCGTGCGCGGCTCGACCAGCACCAGCCCCCACTCGCCGAACCACCAGAGCATCAGCCGGGAGAAGAACTCCCCGAAGTCGCGCGAGCAGGAGGCGAGCTCCCGCACCCTCTCCAGGATCGAGGCGGAGAACTCGCTCTGGGGGGTGGCCTCCTCGATCTGGGCGAGCAGCCCCTCGAGCCGGCCCGGATCGAGCGGCAGCTCGGCGACGCTCCTCGGCCCGGCGGCGAGCTCCTCCGGCGGGGGATACTCCAGCTTGACCGGCCGGCCCTCCCGCAGGAGGTAGATGTGGCCCACCTCGGCGAAGTCGTGGTCCTCGGAGTGGTTCCAGAAGATCGACACGAAGGGCCGCCCCTCGGTGCGGGCGAGCCGCTCGGCGAGGACGATGGCCGAGATCGCCTTGTAAATCGTATACAGTGGACCGCCGAGCAGTCCCGGCTGCTGGCCGCTCACCACGGCCACGGCCTGGGCCCCCTCCGACCCGGACCCGAGCCGCTCGATGTTCTCGAGCACCCTCGGAGGGGCGCCCAGCCGGCGGTTGTAGTCGATCAGCCGCTCGATCAGCGCTCGCCCCCGCTCGCCAGTATCTTGAGCCATCGCCTCGCCCAATTTTATCCGATGGCCTCCCGCCTCGCCTTACACCACGTCACAAGCGGCGAATATCCTGAGCCCTGCTACCGCGCTCTAGTTGATTTAAGTCATGGATTTTCCTGCTCATCATCGTTGACAGTTAGGGAAAAACAGAGAGAAAATTTGCTGAAAAATTGGAGCTGCAAGGGGGTAAGTGGTCGTGGCCACGGAGCTATCCAGGCGGGATTTCCTGAAGCTGTGTGGGCTCACCGGGCTGGGGCTCGGCCTCTCTCAGTCCTTCCTTGATGAGATCGTCCAGGCGCTTGAGGAGGCCGTCGCCGGCCGGCCGCCGGTGATCTGGTTCCAGGGGGCATCAGATGCCGGTTGCTCGATCTCCTTGCTGAACACCGTCCATCCGAGCATCGCTGAGGTGCTCCTCGAGCTGATCAGCTGCAACTTCCACCCGAACATCATGGCCGCAGCGGGTGACCTGGCCGTCTCCGTCCTGGAAGAGGCGCTCGAGAGGTATCCAGGTGAGTTCATCCTGGTCGTGGAGGGTGCCATCCCGACGGCGAACAGAGGGATATACTGCGTGGTCGGCGAGCGGGAGGGCGCACCGGTTACGGCCTTGGAATGGATAAAGGAGCTCGGGGCGAACTCGAAGGCCACCCTAGCTGTGGGGACCTGCGCCGCCTACGGCGGCATCCCGGCTGCGAATCCCAACCCCACCGGCTGCAAGGGTGTGGGCGAGGTGTTCCGAGAGAGCGGGATCGACACCCCCCTGATCAACCTGCCGGGGTGTCCCCCTCACCCCGACTGGATAGTGGGGACGATCTTCCACGTGCTCAAGTATGGCCTCCCCGAGCTCGACTGGTTAGGCCGACCGAAGCTCTTCTACGGCAAGCTGCTCCACGATATATGCCCACGGCGATCCTACTATGACAACTTGGAGTTCGCCACCGAGTTTGGCGAGGAGAAGTGCCTCTTCATGCTGGGGTGCAAGGGGCCGATGAGCTACTCCGACTGCCCCATCCGGCTGTGGAACGGCGGGGTGAACTGGTGCATCGGGAGCGGGGCCCCCTGCATCGGCTGTGTCAGCCCGGAGTTCCCCGATGGGACCTCCCCCTTCTTCTACACGATGCAGGAGGCGGCCCAGGTCGCCGTCGACATCAAGGAGGTGAACGTCCATGGCTAAGACCAGGGTGGTGATCGATCCGATCACGAGGATCGAGGGGCACCTCTCGATCGAGGTGGAGGTAGAGGATGGCCGGGTTGCGGATGCCAAGAGCAGGGGCACCCTCTTCAGGGGGTTCGAGTTGATCCTCGTGGGGCGAGATCCCCGCGATGCCCAGCACCTCACCCAGCGCGTCTGCGGGGTCTGCCCGGCAGCACACGCCGCCGCGGCGGTCCTCACCCTGGAGGACGCCTTCGGGGTCACCCCTCCGGAGAACGCCCGTATCATCCGCAACCTCGTCACCGGGGCGAACTTCATCATGTCCCATATCCTGCACTTCTACCACCTGGCGGCGCTAGACTACGTCCTCGGGCCCGAGACACCCCCCTTCATCCCGAGGTATAAGGGCGATTACCGCCTGCCCGAGGAGGTGAATGATGCCGCGGTAGAGCATTACAAGCAGGCGCTCGAGATGCGGATGAAGGCCCATCAGATGCTCGCGGTCTTCGGCGGGAAGATGCCCCACCTTATGACCTTCGTCCCCGGAGGCGTCACCGAGAGGCCCGATGCCGATGAGGTGGCCTACTTCCACTCGGTCTTGGGCGAGCTGCGGGAGTTCATCGATAACGTCTATATCCCCGACGTGCTGGCGATCGCCAGCGCTTATCGGGATTACTCCGAGATCGGCGCAGGCTGCCGGAACCTCCTAGCTTACGGGGTCTTCCCCGTGGGCGAGGATGGTGAGCGGTTCTTCCCCAGCGGGGTCTACATCGCGGGTGAGCTGGGCCCATTCGACCCGGAGAAGATCGCCGAGTATGTCGGTTACTCCTGGTATTCCCAGCGGACCACGGGCAGACACCCCAAGGAGGGGCTTACCCAGCCTGAACCGGCAGGGATCCTCAAGCCGGAAGCCTACTCCTGGCTCAAGGCCCCGCGCTACGACGGCCAGGTGTGCGAGGCCGGCCCGTTGGCACGGATGATGATCGCCTATCTTGCGGGGACACCCCTGGCCGTGAAGGAATTGGTGGACTGGGCCCTGGGCGAGCTAGGCCTGCCGCTCGAGGCCCTCTTCTCGGTGATGGGGCGGCACCTGGCGCGGGCCTTGGAATGCAAGGTCATCGCCGATGCGATGGAGGGCTGGCTCTGGGAGCTCAAGCTCAGCGAGCCCGTCTACACGAAGTGTGATGTCCCCGTCGCGGGCGAGGGGGAGGGGCTTTGGGAGGCCCCCCGCGGGGCGCTAGGCCACTGGCTGCGGATCGAGGACAGGAAGATCGCCAACTATCAGATCATCACCCCGACGAACTGGAACGCCTCGCCGCGGGACGATCGGGGCCAGATGGGCCCGATCGAGCAGGCCCTGATCGGGACGCCGGTCGCCGACCCGAACAGCCCGATCGAGCTCGTCCGGGTCGTCCGCTCCTTCGACCCGTGCCTGGCCTGCGCCGTCCACCTCATCACCCCCAAGGGGGAGGTCGGCGAGATCAAGATCTGTGTTAAGTAAATAAGCTGAAGCTGAAAAAGGTGAGAAAAGGGAAGACGATCGTCCTCGGGCTGGGGAACCTCCTCCTCGGCGACGAGGGGGTCGGGGTCCATGCCATCCGCTATCTCCAAGCTCAAAAGGTGGAGCTCCCGCCGGAGGTCGAGCTGGTAGACGGCGGGACGGCAGGGCTCGACCTGCTGCCTATCCTGGAGGGGGCCGAGCAGGTCATCATCGTCGATGCCGTCCGCGCGGGAGGAGCCCCCGGGAGCATCTATCGCCTCGGGCCGGAGGCCCTGCGAGCCCGGGGTCAAAGTAAAGATAAAGATAATAAAGATAAAGATCAGGATCAGGGGGATAACCATAACTGTAACCCCAACCCCGAGCTCGAGCCCTCCCCTGCTGTCCCCCTCTCGCTCCATCAGCTCTCACTCGAGGAGGTGCTCCGAGCAGGGGAGTTTCTGGGGATGGACATCTTGCCGAAGATCACCATCATCGGGGTCGAGCCGAAGCGAATCGCCCCGACGATAGAGCTCTCCAGCGAGCTTGAGCGGGCGCTCCCCCAGCTGATCGAGGCGATCTTGGAGGAGATTGGGCCTAATCAAGCATAGCTGTGGAGCCCTCGCAGGAGGAAGTTCACCCCGGCGAAGGTGAAGAGGGCCAGGATGAAGCCGAGGACCGCGATCCAGGCGGCGCGCCGCTCCCGCCAGCCGTATCTCACCCGGAGGTGCAGGTAGAGCACATACACCAGCCAGGTGACCAGCGTGAAGGTCTCCTTGGGGTCCCAGCCCCAGAATCGCCCCCAGGCGTACTTGGCCCAGATCGCCCCGAAAAATAACCCGCCGAGGGTGAAGAAGGGGAAGCCGATCGCGATCGCCTTGTAGCTGAGGTCATCGAGCAGTTCCAGCGGGAGGAAGGGGTTGTGGACGTGGGCTCGAGCACGAACACGAGCGCGCCGCTCGAGGATGAGGTAGAGCAGGGAGGCCACGAAGGCCACCATGAAGAACCCCTCGCCCAGGATGGTGAAGCTCACGTGCAGGGCCAGCCAGTAGCTCTGCAGCGCGGGGATCAGCGGCCGGGGCTCCCCGGAGAAGAGCGGCGAGGCCGCCGCGGCGACCATCCCGAAGGCGAAGAGCGCGACCAAGGCCCCCACCACCCGCAGCCGCTGGCGGACCCCACGGTAGAGCCCCTCGATCACCAGATACCCCAGGGCGAAGACCCAGGAGTAGAAGACCAGCGACTCGTAGGTATTGGTGATCGAGAGTATACCCACGGTAGCGCTCCTCAGCGCGAGCCCGACCGTCTGGGCGGCGAAGCTGACCCCTAGGACCCCCGTCCCGACGCTCCCCAGCCGCGCCCGCCGGAAGACGAACGAAAAGAGATAGAGGAAGAAGCTGAGGAGATAGCCCGCAACCGCGACGTTGAAGAAGGGAACCCCGGTCGAGATTGAGATCAAGCCATCTCCCTCCTTGTCTTCGTATTTGTATTTGCGGTCGAGGATTTATTCGCCCTTCAATTCGCGCTCGATCTCCCTGGCGAGCCCCTCAAGCTCGCGCTTCCTCCCCCAGGTGAGCCGCCCCTCACCGCGGACCAGTGCCCGCTTCCCCTGGGGGTCGAGGAGCACCCAGACCCGCCTGGGAGCCAGATAGAAGGTCCCGAAGAGCCCGATCATCATCACGGTGAAGCCCCACCAGGCGACGGGATAGCCCGGATTTCGGGAGTAGCTGATCCCGTCGAACCTGGGCACGAAGAAGTCCTCCATATAGAACTTGTAGGGCTTATCCGGATTGAGATGGGTCTCGGGGAAGTTGGCGAAGACGATGTCCCAATACTCAAACTTCTCCAGGTCGCCCTCGCCCCGGTAGATCTGGAGGATCGCCGCAGGGTTCTCCGGCTCCGGAGTGTCAATGTTGACCGGGCCGCCCTGGCCGATCATGAAGCTGGTGAAGAAGCGGCTCAGCTCGACCCAGTTCTCGGTCCCGGGGATCTGGAACCGCTCGCCCACCTTGAGCTTGAACTCCCCTAGCCGCTCGCCGCTCTCCCGGTCCTCGACGATGATCGTCGCCTCGGCGGCGTTGAGGTCGTAGCCATAATTTGTCTGGTAGAAGGTGATCCCCTTGTAGGTCAGAGGCTCGTTCACCTCGATCCGCTTAGTGAGGACCTCCTTGCCGTCCTCGATCACGGTGATCGTCGTCCAGTAGTCCTTATAGGTCATGCTGTCGGGGTAGAGCTCCGCGTGGAAGTCGTCGATCCTGATGGAAAAGTCAGCGTTCTTGATGCAGTCGGTCGTCCGCTCCGCGGTGCAGGGGGGGAAGACCTTCCCCAGCTCGGTCTCGTTCAGAGAGAGGTAGCCTTCGAAGCGGAAGATCCCAAGGAGCCCGCCGATCAGGATGATCAGGATCCCCAGGTGGACCAGGTCCGGCCCGAGGCGGCTCCAGCGCCACCGCTCGCCGAAGAGCTGCCCGCCCTCCTCACGGAAGCGGAACCGCCTCCGGCGTAGGACGCGCCGCACCGCCTCGCGGGCCTCCTCCAGCTCCAGCTCCGGCTTCAACCCCTGCCAGCTCACCAGGACCGCCTCCCCGGCGGGATTGCCCGGACTCGAGCCCGGGCTGAAACCGAAGCTAGAGCTGGGCAGCGGCCGGAGAGGGCTGGCAAGCAGCTTGATGCTCCTTCGGAGGCGGCGCACCGTGCAGATGGTAAGGTTGGTCGCGAAGAGCCCCAAGAGCGCCAGGAACCACCAGGAGTGGAAGACGTCATCGAGCGAGAGGAGCTTGATGATGTTATACCAGAACCGCCCGTAGGAGCGGTAGATCAGCTCAGCATTGGGGGTGATCGGCGCCTGGGGGACGATCCCGCCGACTGCCGCTGCGGCGATGAGGGCGATGAGCAAGGGGATGGTGAGCCGGATCGAGCCGAGGGAGTCGAGGGCCCACTTGAAAAGGCCCTTTTTGCGCAGCTCCTCCCACAGACCCGGCTTGGCCTCGACTTTGGCTTTGACATCAGTCTCGGCCCCGATCGCCCCGGCGAGCGGCTCGCCGCACTCCTTGCAGAACCTGCTCCCTGGAGGGGCCTTTGTCCCGCAGCGGGGGCAGGTGAGCTCCCCTTCAGCGGGCACGAGCCGCCGACCGCACTGGGGGCAGAACTTGCTATCCTGGGGGATCTCCGCTCCGCAGTGGGGGCAGGTCATCTCCAGCTCGGCACTCCTCACCCCGTCTTTAGCTTTTCCTTTTACCTTTTATCTTTTACCTTTCCGATTCCGATCCTGATCGGGATTGGGTCTGGACCTGGACGATGCTCCTCAGGCCTTCCTCCAACTGGCGCTCGCTCGCGGGGCCGATGATCCAGTAGCGCACGATCCCCTCAGCGTCGATGAAGACGGTCTCGGGCACGCCAGTGACCCCATAAGCTACCGCGACCTTCCCCTTGGGGTCGAGCAGCAGGGGATACTCCGACTCCAGCTTGTGCCTCCTCGCGAACTCCGCGACCGTCTCGGGAGGGTCTCCCATGTTGATGGCGAAGAAGGCGACCTCCCCTAGGTGGGCCCGGTAGAACCGGACGAGCTCGTCCAGCTCCTCCAGGCAGGTGGCGCACCCCGCGGACCAGAAGTTGAGGACCACTGGCTGGCCACGTAGCTCCTCCAGGGAGACCTCCCCGCCGCCGTGGCGGGCCAGGGTGAACCCCGGGGCGGGCTCGCCGATCCGGACCCTCCCACCGAGCACAGCGGCTGACCTTCCCATCTCGAAGAGGAGGAAGTAGCTCCCGGCGAGGATCGCCCCGGTGAGCAGGGCCGCCAAAAGCCCGATCAAGACGTCCTTCCTTGCTTCCTTCATCTCCCTTTGACTTGCTCTTGCTAAGGATATAAAAAAGCCGAAGGGCGGTCAAGCCTCGCCCAGGCTGGAAAAGGCGAGGGGGCTCCCACGAGGGGAGCCCCCTCGGATGAGCTCGCTCGGGATTATTTACAATACCAAATCAAATTAAATTATTAAATTAAGATCAAGGACCCCCGAGCTTCCTCATCTGTTCCTCGGTGAGCGGCTCGGCGTAGTAGAGCTGGGTGACGTCGGCGCCGGTCTTGAGGAACTCCCACTTCGTCGGATCGGTCGGCGCGGCCAGATCGCCCGTATAGTCGACGAAGTCGATCTGGAGGGCCTCCTTGAAGTCCGGCGGCACGGGGATGACGCCCTCGGGCATGATCACTTTCTTCTGCTCGGGGTCCCACCGGATGAGCACCAGCTTGCCGGTCTCCTTGTATTGCCGGATGGCAGCGTTGTTGTGGCACTCGCCGCAGTCGCGGCCCTTCCGCTGGATGGTGTGCGAGCGGAAGGGCGCTAGCACGTAGAAGCTCTTGCCCTTGTAGGTGATGGCCATGAAGGTCCCGGCCCAGACCTTGGTCTTGCCGTCCGCGAGCTTGCGGTTGAGCAGGAGCATGTAGCCGTGGACCGGCCCATAGTGGCGCTTGATCTTAGCCTGGGCGAGGCTCTCGAAGTGGCAGTTGAAGCAGGTCACGGTCGACTGGGCGTGGCATGCGGTGCAGTCGAGCTTCTCGGCGTGGATGGTGTGGGAGGGGTTCTTCGGCAGGGAGATGTGACACCTCTCGCAGCGGATGTCCATCGCCCCGGGCTCGAGGAGCGAGGCATACCGGTGGCCATCGCCATGCATCTCGCGCGAGGTGTGGCAGTCCTTGCAGGCGAAGCCGGCATCGCGGTGGACATCGCTGTAGCCGAGCTTCACGATCTCCAGCTTCTGGCGGCCGTGGCACTTGAGACAGACCTCATCGGTGACCGGCGCGCCGGGCTGGGGGTGGCAGTCGCGGCAGGAGGGCTCATAGACGGCCGGGTCCACCGGCGTGCCGTCGGCATAGGTGCCGGGGTGGCACTTAAGGCAGTCCGTCTCCTCCATCAGGATGCCGGTGATGAGCTCCGCCCCGCCGTTCTCGGCGCTGTAGGCCGTGATCTTGCCCTGGCGGGTGTAGTGGAGGCTCGTGGGGAAGGTCTCCGCCGGCGGGGGCACCTGGGCGAAGCTGGCCAGCAGCAGGATTAGCCCGACACCGCCTCCCAAGGCTGCGATGATAAGCGATCTCCGCAACGCTAGCTCACCTCCTCCCGATTTTTGCTCGCTGCTTGAATGTTAAACGATAGATACCACTGGAGTCAAATGTCTTTGGCTTTAGAGGTATGACTGACGGGCCCGCAGTATCCTACCGCTGGAGGGCTGCCCAGATGATCAGCCCCAGGAGGACCAGCCCTACGGCGAGGGCCGAGAAGCCGAAGGCCTTGGCCAGGCGGACCAGCCACTCCGGCGGGGGCTCGACCTCGAGCTCCTCGAGCTTCCCCTCACGCTTCAGCCGCTCATACTGGAGGGGGTGCTTCCTTTGGAACTCCTCCTCGCTGATCCTCCCGGTGAAGATCGAGAGGTCGATCGGGAAGGACTCTGCCCGCAGATGAGCGTTGAAGAAGTGGATCCCGAAGATGAAGCCCACCGCCAGGAGGGCCTCATCGCTGTGGACGATATGGGCGATGTTCAGCACCCAGCCGGGCAAGAATAAGGTGAAGAACTCCTTGAACCAGAGCACTAGCCCCGAGAGGCCGATCACCGGGACGCCCCAGAAGACCGCGAAGTAGTCGAACTTGGCGAAGTAGGTGAACCGGTCCCACTCCGGCCGCTCCCGCCTCAGCCCGAAGAACCAGAGGAACTGGTGCCAGAGGTCGACGAAGTCCTTTGGGCGGGGGACCATCGAGTCCGGCCCGAAGATGACCCGGAGGTGGAGTGGCTTCCCCTCGCGCCGCCGGCGGAGGTATTTACGGAGGAGCACCACCAGGTGAGTGATGAAATACCCGAAGGTGACCAGGGCGAGGAAGCGGTGGAGCGCCCCCGCGGCGCGATACCCCCCGATGAGGTCGGCGAGCACCCTGGCCCAGGGGGTCTCGCTGAACTTGAGGATCAGCCCGGTGATCGCCAGCCCCAGAAAGCTCACGATGATCGTCACGTGGAGCCAGACCTCAAGCGAGGTGAACCGCCGGTAGTATCTCATTATTCTTCCCCTCCCAGCCTGCTGATGTAGCCTCGGATGGCCCAGAGCATCGTGTGGAGTCCGAAGAAGCCGAGGACGAGGATGAGGAGCGTCGTCATGAAGATCCAGGCGAAATGGAGCAGGAAGTTGTTGCCCTTCTTGGGATCGGCATGGGGGATGAACTTGGCGAAGTTGGCGTTGGCCTTGGGATGGCACTTCCTGCAGGTGGCGATGATGTTCTGTGAGGAGAGGGTCGATTCGGGCTCGTAAGCCGGCAGGATCTTATGGTAGCCATGGCAATCGCTGCAGGTGGCCACCCCGGTGTAGCCTAGGGTAGAGACCTGGCCGTGGTAGGTCTCCCTGTAGGTCTCGAAGGGCTCACGGTGGCACTCCCCACAGGCGCGGATCGAGGCCAGCTCGAACTCCTCGCTCGTGGCGGGCGAGACCCCATGGCTCCGGTGGCAGTCGTTGCACACCGGAGCGTGGGGGGAACCGACCTCCCAGAGCCGCCCGTGGATCGAGCGCTTGTAATCTTTAAGGACCCCCCGGTGACACTTCCCGCAGGTGTTCGGCAGGTTCTTGGGGTTGATCAGCGAGCGGGGGTCCTGGGCGAGCTGGATCTCGTGGGCTCCGTGACAGTCCTTACAGGTGGCGGAGAAGAGCAGCCCCACCCGGTAGAGGCCCGCCCCGTGGATCGACTGCATGTAGCTCTGGTAGGCCTCACCGTGGCATCTGCCGCAGGTGGCGGGCAGGTTGAGGGGGAAGACGTGGGAGCTCGGGTCATCCTTGGGGAGGATATCGTGGGTGCCATGGCAATCCTTGCAGTTAGCCACGTCCTCCTCGCCTTGGGCGAGCGCCTTCCCGTGGATCGACTCCTGATAGACTCGGGTGATCTCGCCATGACAGCGGGCGCACTGGAAGGGGTCAGCCCGCTGGAGCTCCTCCGGATGGGGGAGCCTGGCCACATCGGGATGGCAGATCACGCAGCCGAACTCCCCATGGACCGATCGGGAGAAGACCTCCGGGTCGAGGTAAGGCGCACCGGTCCCCTGGACCCCATGACAAGGGAAGCAAGGGTGCTCCTGGGGAGCGGTGGATGCCACCGCATAGTGGGCTGCCGATAGCAGGATTATCACCATCAGGATCAGGAGGAGAGGGAGACCGAGCGCTAGAGAGCGCAAACCCACTAGGAGAGCCCCTCCTCCGATCCCGAAGCTCGAGCGACCCCTGCCCAGCGTCATCACCTCGGGTGGAATTATACGCTGATTATATCCCCAAAAATCAACCCTGGGATTGACCAAGATCAACCCCAGATCAGGCATAGGCGTGAGTGAGGGCGTGACACCTCTTGCAGGTCCAGGGCACGTTGGCTTAGCTTCGACCACTGCCGCCTCCTAGGTAGCCGATGGTGCTGGCTCACAAGGGGTGCTGAGCGATATGCAACAAGCGGTCCTCCATGGGCCCCGGATGCAACCGACGGTTCAGCCGCAACAAGACGCCCAGCATCGCTGCCAGATTAGGCCAGGTGGGCTCCCACATGCTTGGCCGTGTGATGAGCAGGTGCTTCAAGCAGCAGTTGTTCCGTCCTAAAGAGCGGGCAAAACCTTTGACCCTTTCAAAACTAGCACCGCTAGTTATCTAACGGGGTTGAACCAAAGGCAAGCTCGCCGGTCAAGATCAAGATGGGCCAAGCCCAGGCTCCCTATCCCTCTTACTTAACGCCTTCTGCCTTATGGCACTGGTAGCAGAATCCGGCCGTCTTCCCCTCGGCGCCGGGGTGGCCCGGCGGGGTGCCCAGGTTATGGCAGCGGGCGCAGAAGTCGCCGGCTAGTAATGAGTCTGCGGTATCTGCCGCCTCCTCGCCGGAGTATTCCCCTGGAGGGAGGTGGCAGGCGACGCAGAAGCTGGAGTTGGGCATCTGGGTGCTCACCTGGTGGGTGGGGTTGGGCCCGGCGTGCAACCTATGGCAGGTCCCGCAGTCCCGGGAGGGCCACTCGAACTCGATCGGGTGGCGAGGGCGCGGTGCGCTCTCATGTGAGCGATAAAACCCGTGACAGAAGGTGCAGAAGCTGACCTCCTCCGGGGGCGGGGGCCCCTGGCTCCGGTGGCACTCGAAGCAGCGGGAAGCGTCCTCATCCGGGGGGATGGGGATATGGTCAGGTGGCAGGGGGACTGGCGCCTGGGCGATCACGGCCGCGGCCATGGCCAAGCTGAGCAGGACCAGCCCTCCCAGCAAGGAGAATCCTTTCAGCCTCATTCCTCCTTCCCCCCTCACCTCCACATTCGACCTCACTTTACTTTAACTTCAACTTAGCGCATTACCTCCTCGTGGCAACGGGTGCACCCCTCCGATTTAGCCTCCTCCAGCGGTGGATGCCTCGGTGGCGGGGGGAGGCCCAGATTGTGACACTGCGCACAGGAGTCCCTCACCACCTCCTCGCTCGCCAGCCCGTTCAGGGGGAGGTGGCAGGCGGCACAGAGGCCCGCTCCGGTTCCCGTCTCACTGGTTGCATGATCGGTGGCCTCCGGGCCGCGATGGGGGCTGTGGCAGAGCCAGCACTCCCACACCGGGGCTTCGAACCTCACCGGATGGGCCGGAGTCGGCGCTGAGCTGTGGGAGGCCGCAAGCGAGTGACATCGAGTGCAAAAGGAGATCTTCTCCGGGGGAGGCGGGCCAGGGCGCACGTGGCAGCGGAGGCAATTGCGGATGTTGCCCTTGGGATGGGAGGGCCTCTCCTCTCCCGGCTGGGCTCTTTCAGATATGCCAGCAGCAGGCTGACCCTGGGGAGGCGGCTTAGTGACCTTGCCCCCTGTCCCCACAAGGGCAACAACCACCAGTGCAAGGAGGACCAGCCCGATCAGGAGGACCTTCAGCTCGATCTTTTCAGCACCTCCTCGCCCGGCCTAACCTAGGGCTCACCCCGCCCCTCAACTCAGCGTGGAGCCGGAGCGGGGTGAGCCTCCTATTTTTAAATTTTTGGTATCCCTATCTAATCTATTCTATGACCCTACCTGATGGCACGTGTAGCAGAACTCGGCGGTCTTCCCCTCCCCAGAGGGGTGCTCCTCCGGGATGCCGAGGTGGTGGCACTTGCCGCAGAAGTCGCCGACAAGCTCCTCGCCGGAGTATTCCCCTGGAGGGAGGTGGCAGGCGACGCAGAAGCTGGAGTTGGGCATCTGGGTGCTCACCTGGTGGGTGGGGTTGGGCCCGGCGTGCAACCTATGGCAGGTCCCGCAGTCCCGGGAGGGCCACTCAAAGTTGACTGGATGCGCCGGCGGCGGCGCTGTCCGGTGGGAGTAGGCAAACTCGTGGCAGTAGGTGCAGAACGAGGAGACGTCCGGATCGAGCGGCGGCGGGCTCTCATGACACTGGTAACAGACAGCGGCGTCCTCTCCAGGGGCGATAGGGACGTGTTTCGGTGGGAGCGGTGGTGGCCCTTGAGCGAGAGCTACTGCGACCACCGTTAGGACGAAGAGGCTCGAAGCCGCGATGAAGGCCTTTCTCACCGCTTAACACCTCCTTTCAAATAGGCGGTCTGCTCCCTGCTTGGAGGTATTATACACTACCTTGCTCTGGAAAGACTATGATTTAAGTCAACCGGAGGCCCCGCTCAATTAGAATTAGAAGGAGGCAGAACGACAAATCATCTCATGTGGGCTTGACCGCCGGGGCCTTTTATGCTATTATGCATCATATCGCATGATAGCCAGGAGGTGGAAGTGGAGCGGCTTTACGAGCGGGAGGCGGAGTTCTTCCAGGCCCTGGGGCATCCGCTCCGGCTGCGGATCATTGGATTGTTGCGGGGAGGTGGCCGCTGCGCCTGTGAACTCGTGCCGGAGCTAGGGGTGGACCAATCGACGGTCGTGCGCCACC
>CAZCTZ010000008.1:0-22334 GCA_964501855.1 uncultured Thermotogae bacterium | reverse complement strand
GGGAGACCCGGCAGTTCGAGATCGAGGTCTGTGCGAATCAACCGCCGGTAGCTGATGCTAATGGGCCCTATGCCTGCGACCATGGAGATACAATCACTCTTGATGGAACCGACTCCTACGATCCTGACGGCATGATCGTAGCTTACAACTGGGACTACGATAGCGACGGGCAGTATGATGATGCCACCGGTGCGACCCCTACCTACACTTGTTCCTGTCCCGTCACAGATGAGACGTTCCTTATCGGCTTGCAAGTCACCGATGATGATGGCGCTCAGGATACCGACTTAGCTATCATCAACTGCACTGCCCCACCGCTGAATCAGCCGCCGGTGGCCGACGCTGACGGACCCTACGCCTGTACCCATGGAGAGGTGATTAACCTGAACGGCAGCGGCTCTTATGATCCCGATGGCATAATCACTGAGTATGAATGGGATTACGATAACGATGGACAGTATGACGATGCCACTGGAGCTACGCCGGCCTACACTTGCTTCTGTCCTGATGAGGACCAATCCTTCCCCATCGGCTTGCGGGTCACCGACGATGATGGTGCTCAGGATACGGACTCAGCCACTGTCAACTGCACCCCTCCATTGCCCCCTGGAAAGACCCTCTTCTTCGATGACTTCGAGACCGGCGCACCAGGGTGGAGCTACTGTCCTCAGGGCTTATGGCACCTAGCTAACGATACTCAGTGTGCCGTGCCCCATCCGGGTTACTCCTCTCCCACCCATGCCTTCTACTACGGCAAGGAGCTAGGCTGCAACTACAATGTCGGGCGCACGAGGACCACCGGGAAGCTGGTCTCACCCCCAATCGCCATCCCCGCTGGCGTCTCTGAGGTCACTTTATCTTTCGACTATTTCCGCCAGGTGGAGAGCTACGCCGACGGCGGCTACGACATGACCTATGTCGAGGTGAGCTTCGATGGGGAAGATGGGGACTGCGAGGGGGATTGGACCCAAGTCTGGTATCTGGACTCTGCCGACCCCTTCGTGGCCAACTGGCAGAGGGCGAGTGTGGACATCGCTGTCCCCAGTGGGGCCAGCTCGATGAGGATAAGATTCGTCTTCGATAGCGTCGATGGCCAGTTCAATAACTACATCGGCTGGCTCATCGACGATGTAGAGGTGCTCGCTGTAGCCCCTGGGCTGACTATCATTGCGGAACTACCCAGTGGGGTCAAAGACCAGCCTTACAGCTACCAGATGGAGGCCACAGGCGGAAGGCCGCCCTACACCTGGTCGATCATCGCCGGCCACCTCCCCCCTGAGCTGAGCATGACCCCCAGCGGGCTCATCTCGGGGACGCCTACGGTAGCGGGCCAGTTCCCGCTGACCATCCAAGTCCAGGACAGCACGGGTGACACCGCCAGGCAGGACTTCATGCTCACCATAAACCCTACCGGGGGCCTCCTCTTCGAGGACTTTGAGGGTGGTGCACCGGGGTGGGGTTTCGACCCCCAGGGGCTGTGGCACCTGGCCGATGACACCCCGTGTGCTTCGCCTCAGGTGGGCTACTCCTCCCCTACCCACAGCTTCTACTATGGGAAGGAGTCGAGCTGCAACTACGCCACGGGGACTAGGACCATAGGCAGGCTCGTCTCACCCCAGATCGAGCTGCCACCTGGCACCTCCCAGGTAACCCTCTCTTTCGACTACTTCCGCCAGGTGGAGAGCTACGCCGACGGCGGCTACGACATGACCTATGTCGAGGTGAGCTTCGACGGCGGGGTGTGGGACCGAGTTTGGTATCTTGACAGCGCTGATCCTTCCGCTGACACATGGCAGGTGGCCAACGTGGAGATCCCTATCCCTGATGGAGCCAGCTCGATGCAGCTCAGGTTCGTCTTCGACAGCGTCGATGGCTTCTTCAACGACTATGTCGGCTGGCTCATCGATGATGTGCAGGTGTTCGCCGTGCCGACAGGAGTGAGGATCGCTACCACAGCTCTCCCCAACGGGACCGAAGGCGAGCCCTATAGCTACCAGATGGAGGCCGCAGGCGGCACCCCGCCCTACACCTGGTCGATCGTCGCCGGCCACCTTCCCCCCGGGTTGGACCTGGCCGCTGATGGGCTCATCTCCGGGACGCCCAGGGCAACGGGCCAGTTTGACGTGACCATCCAGGTCCAGGACAGCACGGGTGACACCGACGAGCAAGACTTCACCCTGACGGTAACTCCCGCTGGGGTCATCTTCTTCGAGGACTTTGAGGGTGGTGCACCGGGGTGGGGTTTCGACCCCCAGGGGCTGTGGCACCTGGCCGATGACACCCCGTGTGCTTCGCCTCAGGTGGGCTACTCCTCCCCTACCCACAGCTTCTACTATGGGAAGGAGTCGAGCTGCAACTACGCCACGGGGACTAGGACCATAGGCAGGCTCGTCTCACCCCAGATCGAGCTGCCACCTGGCACCTCCCAGGTAACCCTCTCTTTCGACTACTTCCGCCAGGTGGAGAGCTACGCCGACGGCGGCTACGACATGACCTATGTCGAGGTGAGCTTCGACGGCGGGGTGTGGGACCGAGTTTGGTATCTTGACAGCGCTGATCCTTCCGCTGACACATGGCAGGTGGCCAACGTGGAGATCCCTGTCCCTGATGGAGCCAGCTCGATGCAGCTCAGGTTCGTCTTCGACAGCGATGATGGTTACCTTAACGACTTCGTCGGCTGGCTCATTGACGACGTGAGCGTGACTCATGAGGGTGGAGCCAGCGGAGCAGGCGCAGCATTGGCCTCGCTGGAAAAACTTAAGGTGGCCTCTATCGCTAGCTTCCCGAACCCCGTGAACGATGCTGATAGGGTGATCTTCACCGTTGAGGGCCTCGGAATTGAGGCCATCCAGGTAGAAGTCTTCGACCTCGGGGGGATGAAGGTCTTCGACTCGGGCTTCATTGCTGGGAACAGGTTGGAGTGGGACCTCCTCAGCAACCAGGGTGAAATCCTGGCTAACGGCGTCTACCTCTACATGGTCACCGTCCGCGGCTGGGACGGCCAGGTCATAAGGAGCGAGGTGCAGAAGCTGGTGATCTTAAGGTAAAGGCGAGGGGAGAGCAAAAAGTGAACTAAGTCAAGCTAAATCAATTAGCAAACGAGAGCGAGCGGCAATAAGAGGGCCTCAGGACCGAATAGGGATAAATAAGGTTCTAATCTGAGGCCCTCTTCCTTTCATTTGAGCGGTAAAACACATTGCATTTAAAGTAGCGGCTCGGAGGGAAATAGAGCCCTACAGGGGGCATCTTTGAGGGAGCTTGAGGAGACACCTGACCTTGGCATAGCCGAATTTCCCCTTCTACAATTGTAATCGCGGTTATATGAGATCAAGCTCTAGGTATGGTAAATTGATTGAGATGAGGGGTAGTCATGAAGAGCAAGGGAAGCGGGTCTAAATCTGCAATTATCCTGGCCTTAGGAGGGCTCCTCTTCAGCCTAGCTGTGGCTAGCTCCAGCCTGCCCCAACTTGCAGCCCAGCAGGCAGAGATCGCCACTGCCACCGTGACCGTCGAAAGCAAGACCGTCAAGCCAGGAGCGACGACAACGATAAAGGTCTTCGTAGATGGGATACCAGCGTCGGGGCTCTCGGACTTTCAGGGCAAGTTGACCTACGATCCTGGGGTAGTGATCGTGGAGGATGTCAAGGGCGCAAGTGGATATACCTTATTTGCCTTCAAGATCGACAACGATAAGGGTGAGGTGAGGTTTGTCGCAGCGAAGATCTCCGGTGAGCTTATAAGATCAGGTGAGATCCTGGAATTCGCGGTCAGGGCCATAGGGGCCCGAGGGGCCGAGAGCGTGCTGGATCTAACATTGGAGACGTTCAACGACCCTGAAGGGAACGATATTCCCCGCGTGGTCAACGATGGGACCTTCTCTATCGTGGTGCCCAAGCCGCCGAAAGCCGAGTTCACCTTCGCCCCGGAGAGCCCCGAGGTCGGCGAGGAGGTGCAATTCACTGACCAGTCTCGCGACCCCGATGGGGAGATCGTGAGTTGGCTGTGGGACTTCGGGGACGGGACCACCTCCACTGAGCAGAACCCCAAGCATAAATATGCCGCCAAGGGGAAATACACCGTCAAGCTCACCGTCACCGACAGTGATGGCCTTACCGCTACTGTCTCCAAGACCGTTCCAGTGGGGTTCAAGCCGCCCACAGCTAATTTCACCTTCGCACCTGCCGCTCCCAAAGCGGGCCAGCTCGTCCAGTTCACCGACCGATCGAGCGATCCTGATGGTGAGATCGTGAGCTGGCTGTGGGACTTCGGCGATGGGACCACCTCCACTGAGCAGAACCCCAAGCACGCCTACGCCGAGGAGGGCACCTACACCATCAAGCTCACCGTCACCGACGACGACGGCCTCACCGCTACCGCCATCAAGGAGATCACCGTCGAGCCGGGCAAGCCCACGGTTACCGTGCATTGCTACCCCAACCCCGCCTCCACCCAGACCACCTTCAAGTATGCGCTCCCTAAGGGGACGGCTAAGGCCACCCTTTACGTATTCGATGTCACAGGGAGGCTAGTCTTCCATCATGACCTGCCGACGACGGCCAGGGAATATACCTGGGACCTCAAGTCCGATGTGGGCGAGGAGCTGCCCAGCGGGCCCTACTTCTACTATATTGTCGCCTTCGACAGGGCGGGGAAGCTCATCGCCCGCTCGAAGCTGGGCAAGCTGGTGATCCAGAGGAGCTGAGGAGCTCAGTGATGAGGATGGGAAGGAAAAGACATACGATCTTGACCTTAACTGTAATGGTAGTGCTGGTAGCCGGCGTGAGCGCAAGTTCGCCCGCGCTCGCGCAGGGGCTGATCTCGCTCTTCGACGTGGGGGTGGGCGCCCGCCCCTTGGGGATGGGCGGGGCCTTCACCGCGCTGGCGGACGATGAGAACGCCCTCTTCTACAACCCCGCGGGGCTAGCCTCCCAGGAGAAGTTCCGCTTCGGCTCCTTCTGGGAGCCGCGGTTCGGCGGGAGCTTCGGCGACCTAGCCCTGGCTGGGGAGGGCCTTGGCGCCGGGCTGATCTTCTACAACCTGGGAGGCATCCCCCGATACGACGCTCAAGGCCGCCCTCAGGGGAGCTTCACCTACGGCGCCACCGGCACCGTCGGAGCCGGCGGGCTCCGGGTGGGCAAGCTCCTCGGGGTGCTGCCCGAGGGCCTAGCGGTGGGGCTAGCTGCCAAGCTCTACCAGATCAGCGTGCCGGACAACCCCGGCGGGGGGATGGCCTTCGACCTGGGGCTCCTCTGGGCTCAGGAGGGGCTCCGCTTGGGGACCCTCCCCTTGAGGCTGCAACTGGGAGCGGTAGTCAGAAACCTCCTCGGCTTCGGCGTCCGTTACAAGAACGGGCATGTCGACCCCTGGCAGCTCAACCTGCGCCTGGGGAGCGCGCTCAGCTTGAAGGCCCTGACCCTGGCGGTGGACTTCGAGAGCAGGAGGGGGAGGGGCTTCCATCTAGGCAGTGAGTATAGGCTCAAGCTGGAGCGAGTCGGCTTGAGCGGGCTGGCCCTCCGCTTGGGGGGCTTCTTCCAAGGGGGGCTGGTCTTCACCCTGGGCCTCGGCCTAAATTACAAGAGCTTCTGGGTCGATTACGCCCTCATCGCCTACCCTCGGGCGCCCAGCACCCATCGCCTCTCCTTCGCGGTGAAATTCAGCCTGCCTGCCTTCTGACCTTCTGATCAATCCTGGCGCTCGACGGATGTCCGCCCAGTGGTTGACTCAGGTCGGCTGAGGTGAGGACCCGCTCCGTTCGGGCTTTGCTTCCACCTCGCCTATAATGATACGAGCCTGCGCGAACACGAGCGAGACCTGGAGGAATAACAGTGAAAATGAAAAGCAAGAGCGAAAAACTGGGTGAAGTGAAGAAGAGATCGCCAGCCATCCTGCGCCTGGCCGGTTTGCTTGTGGCCCTCAGCTTGAGTTTGGGCTTGGGCTTAGGTTTGGGTGTGGGGCTCGCTCCCTATCTTTGTCTTTGGGCCCAGGAGGAAGGGGGATCAGAGAAGGCCAAGCTCACCGTCGCCAGCGTCACCGCCCAGCCGGAGGAGGAGACCACCATCCCGGTGAGCATCGCCCAGGTGCCCCCACCGGGGCTGGCCTCGATCCAGGGGGAGATCAAGGTCGACCCCGAGGTCGTCCAGGTTCAGGAGGTCATCTTCGCGGAGGAGTTCAACATCGCGGTGAAGAACATCCAGACGAGCAGCGTCCGGTTCGCCGCCACGCTCACCGCCGACCGGGCGGCGATCTTGGAGGGGACGCTCCTCGAGCTCAAGGTCAAGGCGGTCGGCCAGCCGGGGGACCAGTGCGAGGTCGCACTCACGGTGGAGGTCCTGAGCGACCTCGATTACAATCCCATCCCCTATGAGGTCACCCCGGGCCTCTTCAAGATCGAGGCGATCAACCTCCCGCCGGTGGCCGACTTCGCTTTCACGCCGGAGGCGCCCACCACCGATGAGCCCGTCCAGTTCACCGACCGATCCTACGACCCCGATGGTGAGATCGCCGAGTGGCTGTGGGACTTCGGGGATGGGACCACCTCCACCGAGCAGAACCCCTCTCACCGCTACGCCCAACCCGGCCACTACACCGTCACCCTCACCGTCACCGACGACAAGGGTGCGACCGCCACCGCGACCGAGGAGCTGGTCGTCCTGCCCGCGGTGACCGAGATCACCGTGATCTGCTACCCCAACCCGGCCAGCGATGGGGTGACCTTCCGCTACTACCTCCCCCGGGGGACCAGGCGGGCGACGCTCCTGGTCTTCGATATCACGGGGGTGCTCGTCTTCTCCCGGGAGCTCAGGCTGGATGAGTTCAAGTTCGTCTGGGACTTGAAGGACAACCGGGGGAAGCCGCTCCCCAACGGGCTCTACTTCTACTTCATCGCGGGGCTCGACCGGGAGGGCCGCCCCATCAGGTCCAAGCCGGATAAGTTGGTGATCCAAAGATGAGGATGAAGATGAAGGTGAAGATAAGTGGCGTCCTCGTGGGTCTCCTCCTGGTGGTGGGGTTGCAGGCTCAGGCCGGAGCCGACCCGCTGGAGATGATCACCCTGTTCGACCTCGAGAGCGGGGTGAGGCCCCTTGGGATGGGCGGGGCCTTCACCGCGCTGGCGGACGATGAGAACGCCCTCTTCTATAACCCCGCGGGGCTGGCCTTCCAGCAGGATGAGCTCATCCGGTTTGACTCCTTCTGGGAGCGCCACCTGGGGCTGGCCAGCCACGGCCGGCTGGCCCTCGCCTGGGGGCGGTTCGGGCTGGGGTTGGCCTTCCTAAACTCCGGGCCGATCGTCGAGCGCGACCGCCAGGGGGAGGAGATCGGGACCTTCAGCTATACCCTTCTGGGCCTGGCGGGGGCCTACGGGGCGAAGCTGAGCGAGCTCCCGCTGGAGCTTGAGCTGCCGAGGGGACTTGAGGGGCTGGCTTTGGGACTCCGGCTCAAGCTCTACCGGGTGAAGACCCTCCCGGCGGGGAGAGGCGCCACCCTGGCGCTTGAGCCCTCCCTGCTCTACAGCTTCGGGGGGCTCAAGCTTGGACTCGGAGGAGCTATAGATGAGCTGCGGCTGGGGCTGGTCCTGGAGAGCCTCCTCGGCAAGGGGATGCGCTACGGCAGCGGCCACCGCGAGGGGTGGCCCCGGCGGGTGCGGGTGGGAGCCGCCCTTCGGGGCCCTGGAGCGGCGGTGGCCGCCGACCTCGAGACCGACGGGACCTTCCACCTCGGGGGGGAATACCGCTTCAAGCTCGAGCTCGGACCGGCCCCGGTCGAGGTCGAGGGAGGAGGCGAGGGCCGCAGCAGCGAGCTGGCCCTCCGCGCGGGTGTGGTCCTCGGCCGGCAGGCGCTCCTCACCGCGGGGCTGGGCTTCTACATGGACCGTCTCAAGGTGAACTACGCCCTCGTCGTCCACCCCTACCTGCCGCTCTCACACGCCCTCTCGCTCGCGCTCGAGCTCGGGGTCGGGGCCGATCCCCCGCTCAAGCCTTAGAAGCTGGTCCCCAACTGCGCCGAAAGATAAAGGCTCTGGTAGGTGCCCTCCCGCTCGAGGTTATCGACGTTGAGGAGGTAACCGACCAGCCCGGTGGCCTCCCAATTGCCCCTGAGCTCGTAGCTGCTCTTCAGGACCAGCTCGCCCTTGAGGACGTTCTGGGGCTCCTTGCGCTGCTGCCCGACGAGGTAGCTCGCCGTGGCTTCCAGTGAGAGCGATAGCTCCGGCAGGGCGGCCGGCTTGAGCGTGGCGAGGCCCCGCACCGACCAGGAGGTCGTATTCTCCCGGTCGTTCTTCACCCTCGTCCGGGAGAGGGTGAGGCTGCTGGAGAGCTCCTCGGTGGGGGTCCATGTGAGGCTCGCCCCCGCCGTCCAGTTCCCCTGGGCCCTCCTGCCGTAGATCGGGTGGCTGAGGAGCTTGATCGTCCCCTGGAGGCTGAGGGCGGGGCTCAGCCCCAGCTCCTCCTTCAGCCCCTCGTAGCCCACCCGCAGGGAGAGGTTCCCCACGAGTTCCCCCCGGCGGGTGCGCTCATCCAGGGTGGCGGTCAGCTTGCAGCCGAGCTGGGAGTTGAGCTGGCCGAGCTCCCCGCGGAGGCTCCCCTCGCCGGCCAGCTCCAGTTGGGGCCCCTTCCGCTCGAAGGAGACCGTCCCCCTGGGGTAGAGCCTCGCCGTCCCTACCTGGAGCCCCTCCAGCCTGAGCTCCACCTGGCCACGGTCGGTGAGCTCGACCTGGGCCCGCTCAGCAGCGGGGAGGCGCCGGCGGGCGTCGCGGGAGTAGCTCACCTCGAGCGAGCCCCACGGGAAGCTCCCCGACCAGTCCGCGGCGAAGCCCAGCCCCTCGGTGCCCCAGCTCCGCTTCCGGGTGCCATACCGGATGACCTTCCACGGGCGGCTGTAGCTCAGTGAGAGCTCCAGCTCGGGCAGGAGCCGGAACCGCAGCTCGCCGGTGAGCTCGTGCTCCTGGGAGGAGCGCGGACGCCCGAGCTTGGCCCGCTTCAGGTCGAAGGAGTCGAGCCGCTCGTAGCTCAAGCTTAGCCCCAGCCGCTCGCCCAGCGAGCCGTTGAGCGCGAGGGTGAGGTCCCCTCGGGCCCTGTCGAAGCCATCCCCCTGGCCGCGGTCGTCGATCCGCTCCAGCGCGTAGTCCAGTTTCAGCCCGGACCAGCCGAGCTCGAGGACGTCCCTCTCCAGGTAGCTCCTCCGCCGGGAGGAGGGCTCGAGTCGGGCCAGCTCGGCCCCCTCCAGGCGGGCCTCGTGCTCGGCGGAGAGGCGGAGCCCCGGGGCGAGGGCCCACTCCCCCCGCAGGCTCCAGCGCTTGACGTCCTGGCCGTGACGGCCTTCTCCCTCTCCTCCGAGAGGGGTGAACTCGGGGGAGAGCCTCTGGAGGGTCCCTATCAGCTTCAGCTTCCCCAGCTTCTGGGTGATCGTGAGCGTGCCGACCCAGCCCCGGTCGGTGTGCTCCTTTGCGGGGATGTCGCCGAAGCGGTGCTCGTCCCGCCCGCTGAGATGGGTCTCCCGCTGGGGGTAGCTTTGGATCTGGAACCGGGGCTTTAAGCTCACCCGCCACAGCGGCAGCTCATACTCCGAGGTGGCCTCGGGCCCCACCCAGAGTCCGCCATCCCCGGCGGGTGCGAGGGCCGTGATCTCGGCCCGGATCAAGGGGCTCTCCGAGCCGGCGCGGTATAGCCCCTCGTCCGTGCCATACCATAGGGTGCCGTCGGCCGTCACCGCGAGCGAGTTGATCGCCGCCGGTGTCGGTGGGCCGGTCAGCCAGCCGCTCCCCTGCCCTCCGCTGAACACCCGCACCCCGACCTCCGTGGCCACGAGGACCTCCTCGCCCTCGCCCCCATCGGCGAATAGGGCCGTGATCCTGGCCCCGGCGAGCTCCGCCGGGGCCGTGAACTTTTCCGTCTGGGGGTCGAAGATCATAAGGCCCCTGTCGGTGCCGATGTAGATGAGCCCACCTGCCTCGGCGAGCTCGAGCACCCGATCGCTCACCATCTCGGGGTGGCCCTCCCGGGTGTAGCTCGCCCAGCTGGCTTTATCCTCCAGCTTTCGCAAGGGCACCCGATTCAGGCCCCTGTCGGTCCCCAAATACAGCACCCTCTCGTGGATGAGCGCGGCGTAGACGTTCTGGGAGACCAGCCCGTCCTGGGTGTAGAACCTCCGCCAGTTGACCAGCAGGGCGAAGGGGTCCTCGCCCTCCAGCTCGACCACCGAGATGCCCCCGTCCGTGGCGAAGACCACCGTCCGGTGGCCGTCCCAGGCGATGTCGCGCACGCTCCGCCCGGCGAGCCCCTCCGCGGGGCCGAAGCTCTGCCAGCTCGATCTCGCGGGGTCGAAGACGGTCAGCCCGTTCTGGTGGCCGAAGAGGACGTATTCCCGCTCCCTCCCGCCGTAGCTGTAGCGGATGGCCCGGATCGCGTTGATCCGGTTGGGCAGGTTCCGCCGCTGGTTCTCACCCGGGGGGAAGCGGTTGTAGTTGTAGGCCAGCTCGAGCGCCGCCTCCAGCCCTCCCAGGGTGAGCCGCCCGCTCAGGCCCCCGACGAGGTGGTCGTTGGGCATCACCCGCAGGCGGGTGCGGTCGACCCCCGCCCCCGCGGCGAGGCTGTCCGCCGCGCGGAGGAGGTCCAAGCTGAGGGCGAGCTCTTCGCTTGGACGGTATGATATCAGGATGCCGGCGAGGCCCCGCTTATACTCGGTGTAGCCGCCCAGCCCCCCGCGATAGATCTCATACTCGATCTTGAGCTCATCCTCGGGGCCGAGCGGCTGGAAGAGCACCAGCGCGCCGGTCTCATAGTCGATGGTGTAGTCCAGGTCGCGCTGGAGGAGCTTTCCATTCAGGTAGACCTTCTCGCTCCCGCGGACGATCGAGAGCCCCAGGACATACATCCCGCCGGTGACGGCGTAGCTGTAGCTGACCCGGACTTGGGCCTGCTCGAGCTCGGCGAAGAACTCCGGGGGGAACTCCAGCTCGATGATCCCCTCCTCGGGGAAGAGGTGGAAGCTGTAGCCGACCAGGCTGGGGTCGTCAACGCTGGTAAAGCCCTCTTCCGTCATGACCTCGACCACCACCGAGTCGGGGTCGATCTGGGTCTGGCCCAGCCAGTAGAACCGCTCCTGCTGGTAGCTGCCGAGCTCGAGCTCTCGCCCGTCCGGCTCCAGCTCCAGCTTGGCATAATCCTCCATCAAGGCCTCAAGGAGGCTCAGCTCGAAGCGGGTGCCCTCCCCCAGGGGGTAACGTTTCCGCTCCTCGCCGGTGAGCTGGTGGGCCTCGTTGTAGTCCTCGATGTAATCCTTGAGCGCACCCCTCAGGAGGTCGAGCGCCTCGCGCTTGAGCAGCAGGTATTGCTCTCTATCCCCCTCCCCGTCGCGGGCTACCACGACATAGTAGGCGGAGTCGAGCTCCCTCCTCGGGTTGGCCTCGATCGTGGGGAGCAGGTAGCCGAGCTCATAGCGGGCGAGCAGCTCGCCCAGCTCGGGCGTGGCCTCGAAGAGGAGATAGAGTTTGGTGAAGCCGGGGACGAAGCCCTCGATCTTATACCACTCCAGCCCGCGGATGTTGGTAAGGTAGGGCTGCTCGAGCCAGGGCTGCTCAGGCGGGCGCAGGGAGAAGAGGACCTCCGCCGGGGCGGTGTTCCCCCGGAAGACCTTCGTCTGGGGGAGGCCCTCGACCCAGGAGAAGACCCCCTTGATCTCCAGGCTTTCGCTGGGGGAGAAGTTGAGCTGGAGGCCCTTGAGCGTCCGGCCGTAGCTGGTGAATTGGGTATTGCCAGGGATGGTGAAGTCGCCGAACTCACCCTCAAGCCCCCTGCCGCGGTATCTGATAGCCAGGACCTGGAGGTTCTCCGGGAGCTGATTGTCCAGATGGGCCAGGATCTCGAGCTTGCCCGCCAGGGGCCAGCCGATCTCCACCCCGCCCTGGGCATCGACGGAGAGGGCCTGCTCCAGGAGGAGCTGGTTGGCGTAGCCCCGCTCGGTGAGCCCACGGGGGTCGCCCAGACCATACTTGACGAGCCAGCTCACCTGGCCGCTCGCCTCCAGCGAGGCGCTGGGGAGTGCAAGCCCAGGTTCAGGTTCAGGCCCAGGCCCCGGTCCCGGTTCGAGCTCCTCCCCCTCCGTCTGCACCCGCACCTGCTGGGCCGCGGCCTGGGACTGGAGCTGGAGCCCGGCGGCGAGCACCATCGCGACTGCAACTGTAAATGCAGCTAGGGTCAGAAAACCCGGAGCCGGTCGCTCCCTAGCCAGCTTCTTTCTCTTCCTCCGCATTCGCATTTGTATTTGCATTCACTACCCACCATCCTACATAAAATCATCGCCTGATGACCAGCCGGTGGAGCTTGGATCTCACCCCATCGGCGATGATGACGTAGATGTAGAGCCCGTTGGGCAGCGGCTCGCCCTCGTCGTCTACCAAGTCCCAAGCGAACCGCTCCCGCTGGGGATCGAGCGCCGCGGTGAAGACCGGTTTGCCTACCACGCTGTAGATTATCAGCTTGACCTCCTCCGCTCCAGGGGGGACGCTGTAGGTGAAGTAGATCCGCTTGGAGGCGGGGTTGGCGCTGGCCCTGATCTCCGGGCGGGCGCTCGCCTCGGGGAGGGAGAGCCTGATCAGTTGGACCCCGAGGGCGGCGTCCAGCCTGCCCGCGCCCCAGACCAGCTCCGGCTCGGGCAAGTCCTCCTCGGTATCGGCCCACTCGCCGGCCGCCTCGCGGAGCTTCTCCGCGATCTCCTCGGGGTAGAGGTGGATTCCGGCCTCGGCCCCCGCCTGGAGCATCAGGGCTACCGTCCCGGCCACGTGGGCTGCGGCCAGCGAGCTCCCCTGGGAGACGGCGTGCACTCCGTCGGGGGCGCAAAGCTCCGGGAGTCCGGCCAGCTCCGAGCCCCGCGCCAGCGAGGAGATGATCGCCGTCCCCGGGGCGGCGAGGTCCGGCTTCCGGCGGCCGTCGCGGGTCGGCCCTCGGGAGGAGAAGGGCACGATCTGACCGGCAGGGCTCGCCCCGCGGAAGTGATACTCCCCGCCGGTGATCGAGCGCCACTCATACCGGGTGGTGTAGGCCCCGACGGTGATGAGCCCCTCGGCGTCCCCCGGCTCGGAGATGGTCAGCTCGCTGTCCCCCTGGGGGAACTCGCCCATCGAGGCCAGGCCCGGCCAGCCGTCGAACCGCCCGCTGCCGTATTCGGCGATGAGCCGGAGCCGCCACGGCTGCCCGGGCTTCACCCCCTCGAGGAGCACTCCGATCTGCTTGTCCCCGTTGTTGGGGTTCGGCCCGCCGGAGGCGTTGTCGATGGAGACCGTCCCGGCGGGGGTCTCCTGGATGACGAGCTCACCCGGGGCGGCGCGGACCACCTGGGAGAGCCCCCTGGTCGCGGTCACTGGGGTCTCCAGCTCGAGCGCGAAGCCCGCCTCCCCGGGATACCAGAAGTTCAGGTAGACCGTCTCCTCCGCGGGGAGGAAGTCGAACTGGAGGGCATCTCCCGGGTAGCGCAGCTCACCGCTGATGTGCACCCGCTCGTCGCCCTCGTTCCCCGCGGAGACCACGATGACCTGCCCCGGCCCGAGGAGGCTCACCAAGGCCAGATCGAGGTTGCTCGTCCCGTCGTGCGGGCCGAAGTGGCCCCCGAGGCCCAGGCTCACCACGCAGGGGCGCTCGAGCTCGCGGGCCTTGGAGAAGATGTAGTCCACCCCGGCGACGACATCGCCGGTGTAGAAGGTCGTCTTGACCACGATCAGCTCGGCCTCAGGTGCGACCCCCACATACCCCGCCTGTGAGGAGGAGCCATCCCCGGCGGCGATCCCCAAGAGGTGGGTGCCGTGGCCGCTCTCATCCCGCTGGCGGACCAATGCCAGTTCCTGCCCCCCGGCCAGTTCGGCCTCGATCTCCGCCCGGGTATACTCCGTCCCGAAGGGTCTATCTCTATCCCCATCTCCATCCCCATCCCCGCTCCCACTCCCGCTCTCGGTTTCGGTTTGGGTCTGGTCCCAGATGTAGAGTATTCTGGAGCGCTCCTCGAAGCCGTCTCCGTCCTCATCAGCGCGGAAGTCCAGGTGCTCGTAGTCGACCCCGGTGTCCACGCTGCCGATGAGGACGCCCTCGCCTCGGAGCGGGGGCTCACCAAGGTGGAGGCGGTCCGCGCCGATGGCCGGGACGCTCCTGTCCAGCTCGGGTGCGAGCCGCCAGCCCGCCTCGATGTAGACCACCTCGGGCAGCCGGGCGAGCCGCCGCAGCCCATCCAACGTCACCCGGGCTACGACCACCTCCCCGGCGGTGGTGATCACCTCCACTCCCTCTCCAGCGGCACTCAGGTCCACCGAGCCGGCCCTGGTCCGCACCAGCACCCCGAGCCGATCGGCCCTCACCCCCGTTGGGCCTGGAACCTCGACTTCGGCCTCGGACTCGGACTCGGGCCCCGGTCCCGGCCCCGGAGCCGGGATCGGGGCGATGAACTCGCTCATCTCCGTCGGGATGGGCGGCGGGGCGGGCGCGAGCGGCCCCTCGGGGGAGTAGACCCCGACCAGCGGGGTGAACCTCGCCAGGTCAAGAGCGCTCCCGCGGGCGCGGGCCAGCCGGTCGTGCTCGAGGATGAGCCGCAGGAGGGGATCGAGCTTGGCGGCCTCGGCTTCGCTCAGGGGCGGTGGAGGCGGGAGGGGGAGAGGAGGCCGAGCTGGGGTTTCACCCTCGGCTACAGCTAGCTCCTCGATGGAGAGCCTCCCCAGCGGCAGGCTCCCCATCTCCATCCTCACTCTCAACCTCGGCGGCTCGAGGAGCCCGGCGACGGTGGGCAGCTCGAGCGGTAGTGGCGATAGGGGTAGCAAGCCGGCGTCATCGTAGCCGATCCCGGCGAGGGTGGGGACAGGGATGGAGATGGGGAGGAGGGCGATCATCATGAGCCCGATCACCGCTCCGGTGAGAGCCCTACCGTCTCTTCCCATCTGCCTCCCCTCGGGATCGGCGGAAAGCCTTTCCCCAACTGAGTTTTTAGCTCGGACCAATGATAGCACATCCCCGAGGGGGTTGCAAAATCGCAAGGTAGCGCTCTTGCCGTTGGGATTTGACCGACTATGGATTCCGTGGTAAAATTGGATCGAGCTAAAGGGGGTCAGCCCACGTTGAACAGCCAGAAGAACAACACCGAGCAGCGGAGAGGGCGGAACTTCAGGAACGTCGCACTGATCGCGATCGCGCTGATCCTCTCCTTGGTCGTCCTCCAATCCTTCTTCAACAGCACTGACTCCTATGAGGAGATCAGCTATACTAAGTTCCTCAACCTGGTCGAGGCCGACCAGGTGGTGAGCGTCACCATCAAGGGCGACCTCATCAAGGGCGTGAGGGTCGACCAGAGCAAGTTCAAGACCCTCGCGCCGGACGATCCCGAGCTGGTCCCCCTCCTCAAGGAGAAGGGCGTCCAGATCATCGTCGAGGAGCAGAGCGACCGCTCATGGATGTTCTCCATCCTGTGGCTGGTCCTGCCGATGGTCCTCCTCCTACTGCTGTGGATGTGGATGATCCGGCGGATGCAGGGGGAGGGCTCGAGCGCGCTCTCCTTCGGGAGGAGCCAGGCCAAGCTGGTCACCAAGGAGTTCTCCAAGGTCACCTTCGCCGATGTGGCCGGGATCGACGAGGTGAAGGAGGAGGTCCAGGAGATCGTCGAATACCTCCGTGATCCCCAGCGGTTCGTCCGGCTCGGCGCGCAGATCCCCAAGGGCGTCCTCCTGGTCGGCCCTCCCGGCACCGGCAAGACGTTGCTGGCACGGGCGATCGCCGGCGAGGCCGACGTGCCCTTCTACAGCATCTCCGGATCGGACTTCGTCGAGATGTTCGTCGGGGTGGGCGCCGCGCGGGTGCGGGACCTCTTCCGCCGGGCGAAGGAGGAGCGCCGCCCGGCGATCATCTTCATCGACGAGATCGACGCCGTGGGGCGGAAGCGCGGCGCGGGCATCGGCGGGGGGCACGACGAGCGCGAGCAGACCCTGAACCAGCTCCTCGCGGAGATGGACGGCTTCGAGAAGAACGAGCACATCATCGTCATCGCCGCCACCAACCGCCCGGACATCCTCGACCCGGCGTTGCTCCGCCCGGGGCGGTTCGACCGGAAGATCACCGTCCCGCCGCCGGACCTCAAAGGCCGTGAGGAGATCCTCAAGGTGCACACCAAGAACAAGCGCCTCGCACCGGACGTGGACCTCAACCTGCTGGCGCGGCGGACGCCGGGCTTCGTCGGGGCCGACCTGGAGAACCTCTGCAATGAGGCGGCGCTCCTCGCGGCGCGGAAGAAGAAGAAGGCCATCGAGATGGTCGACTTCGAGGAGGCGATCGACCGCGTGATCGCCGGGATCGAGCGGAAGAGCCGGATCATCTCCGAGGAGGAGAAGACGAGGATCGCCTACCACGAGGCGGGCCACGCCTTGGTCTCCAAGCTCCTCCCGCGGGCCGACCCGGTCCACAAGATCTCGATCATACCCCGCGGCGAGGCCCTCGGCTACACCCTCCAACTCCCGCTGGAGGACAAATACATCTTCTCCAAGGAGGAGCTGCTCGACCGGCTCACCGGGATCCTCGGCGGGCGCGCGGCCGAGGAGATCGTCTTCGATGAGATCACCACCGGTGCGGCCGACGACCTGAAGAAGGCCACCGAGATCGCCAAGCGGATGGTCGTCAGCTACGGGATGAGCGAGCGCGTCGGGCCGATCAACCTCGGTCGGGACAACGGGAACGTCTTCCTCGGCGAGGACCTGATCTTGAACCGGGAGCACAGCGAGAAGATGTCCGCGCTGGTGGATGAGGAGGTAAAGAACATCGTCGAGCGGTGCTACGAGCGGGCGAAGGAGCTCCTCAAGCAGAACCAGAGCGCGCTCGACCGGATCGCGAAGGAGCTCCTCCGGACCGAGGTCCTCGAGGGGGAGCGGCTGGATGAGATCCTCGCCGAGGTGGCGCTCCACCCCCAACCTCAACCCCAACCGCAGGCGCAGGCTACCACGCCGCGCACTGGCGGCGCTAGTTAGTGCGGACACACTGCATTGGGACTGGGACTGGGATAGCGGGGGCTTGTTGTTTAAATCCGGATGAAGAGGCTCGCCATCCTGGGCTCGACTGGCTCGATCGGCCGGCAGACCCTCGAGGTGGTCGCCCATCTCAACGAGCTTGGCCTCGAATTTGAATTCGAGGTCGTAGCGCTGGCCGCCGGCACCAACATCGAGCTGCTCCTCGAGCAGGCCCGCCGGTTCAAGCCGAGGTTCATCTGCGTGGCCGAGCCAGCCCGAGCGGAGGAGCTGCGCGAGCGGCTCGCCCCTGAGCTCGATGAGGATGGGGTGGAGGTGAGGGTCCTCGCCGGTGAGGAGGGCCTCCTCCGGCTGGCCGCCCTCCCCGAGGTCGACCTGGTGGTCAACGCCTTGGTGGGGGCGGTCGGCCTCGAGCCGACGCTCGCGGCCCTGGAGGCGGGGAAGGCCCTCGCCCTGGCGAACAAGGAGTCGCTGGTCATCGGCGGCCACCTGGTCCGCCGGGCTCTAGAGGGCGGTCGGGGCAAGCTCATCCCCATCGACAGTGAGCACAGCGCGCTCTTCCAGTTGCTCGAGGGGCGCGATCCCACCGAGGTCGAGCGGGTCATCCTGACCGCCTCCGGGGGGGCCCTCCGCGAGCGGCCGCTCGCCGAGCTCGAGCGGGTGACCCCCGAGGAGGTCCTCCGGCACCCGAACTGGCGGATGGGGAAGCGGATCACGGTCGACTCCGCGACCTTGGTCAACAAGGGCTTCGAGGTGATCGAGGCCCACTGGCTCTTCGGGCTGGAGTATGACCGGATCGAGGCCCTCCTCCACCCCCAGTCGATCATCCACGGGCTGGTGGAGCTGCGCGATGGGACGGTCCTGGCGGCGCTCTCGCCGCCGGACATGCGCGGCCCGATCCAATACGCGCTGACCTATCCCGAGCGAGCTCCCGTGGCCTCTTGTTCTTCTAATTCTTCCAATTCTTTCCCCCGGCTCTCGCTCGTCGGGCTGGAGCTCGAGCTGGCGGAGATCGACCCTGAGCGGTATCCGGCCTTCGAGCTGGTGGTCGAGGCCGGCCGGCTCGGCGGGACGATGCCCGCGGCGATCAACGCCGCTGATGAGGTCCTGGTGGAGCGGTTCTTGCGCGGGGAGATCCCATTCCCTAGAATCTGGGAAGGATTGCAGGAGGTCTTCGCCGCCCACCGCCCACGGTGGCGCGCTGAGCCCACCTTGGAGGGGATCAAGGCGGCGGACCGCTGGGCGCGGGAGTTCGCTCAGGGGCTTTTTATTTGAACGATGATTTGAGCTGGGAGGGGCTGGCTCGGATGATCATAAGGCCAGACCGAGACCGACCTCGAGCCGGCGGCGGGCCGAGCTCCGAGCGGCTCTGTCTTTACTGCGGCAGGGCTCGCGGGAGCCGCCGGTGCCCCGCCCTCGAGGGGCCCATCTGCGCCCGCTGCTGCGGGGAGCACCGCGGGGTGGAGATCGAGTGCCCCGCCCGCTGCCCCCACTATCAGAAGCACGAGGCCTACCAGCGGGAGCGGCTCGGGGCGGAGTTCCGCCGGGCGTGGCTGGCCCACACCGAGAGGTTCTACGAGGAGGAGCGGTTCGAGCTCCTGGACTTCATGGTCTACCTTGAGGTGTTGATCTACCAGTATTACCGCGAGAGGACCGCCGGCCGAGATGAGGAGATCCTCGAGGCGCTTGAGCTGGTCCGCCGCGAGCTATCGGACCTCGTCATGATCGTCGAGAGCGCCACCACCCCCCTGGGGAGGCACCTCTTGGAGGGGGTGGAGGTCTACCTCGAGGAGAGGGAGCTGGACCGCAAGGCGGCCCTCGAGGGGGTGGAGGCCACCATCGACTTCCTCAAGCGGTTCAGCGGCGATGAAGGCGGGAGAAACCCTCGCCGCTACCTGCAGGGGCTGATGGGGCATGTCGCTCAAGATCTGAAGCCGCCTGAGCCCGAGGAAGAGGAAGAGGAAGTGGAAGGAGAGGGAGAAGGGATCATCACCCCGCGGATCGTCACTCCCGAGGAGTTCCGCCGGGAGCTGGAGCAGCGGGAGTGGGGGTAGGGGTAGGGGTAGAGGTAGTAGAGGTAGAGGTAGTAGGGGTAGGGACAGGAGTAGGAGCGGGAAGGGGAGTGAGCGCCTCCCGGAGGAGCCCGCTCCAGCGGGCGAAGAGGAGATACACTCCCAGTCCGAAGATCACTGGCAGCCCCACCAGGAGCAGCTCGCTCGTGAGCACCCGCTCCAGCCAGCTATAGAGCAGGCTCACCAGCAGGCCCATCCCCCCGGCTCCTACCGCCGCTCGGAGGACCGGGCGGGCGAGCCCCCTGAGCAGGTTGAGCTCCAGCCGCCGGCTCAGGGCCCACCCGAGCAGGGCCATGTTCACCAGGCCCGCGATCGAGGTGGCCAGCGCCAGCCCGCCCGTCCCCAGCGGGCCGATCAGGGCCAGATCCAGCCCGACGTTGACCGCTACCGCTCCGAGGCCGATCAGGACCGGCGTCCTGGTGTCATAGAGCGCGTAGAAGGCCTTGGTCAGGGTGTAGACCGAGCCGTAGCCGACGAGCCCGACGAGGTAGAACCTCAAGGCATAGAGGGTCCGTGCGGTGGCCTCCGGGCCGAAGCTGCCATGCTCGAAGAGGAGCTGGATCACCGGCCGCCCGAGGGCGTAGAGCCCCGCCATCGCCGGGAGGAGGATCGCCCAGGCCAGGAGGAGCCCTCGCTGGAGGGCCCACCCCAGCTGGCGGCGGTCCCCGCTGGCGGCGAGCTGGGAGAGGCGCGGGAGGAGGGCGTTGGAGATGGAGACGGCGAAGACCCCCAGCGGGAGCTGGAAGAGCCGGACGGCATACTGCAGCGAGGCGATCGCCCCGTCGCCGAGGTGGGAGGCCAGCTTGTTGTCAACCATCACGTTGAGCTGCTCGCCGGCCAGGCCCAGCACCGCCGGGAGCATCATCCATCCGAGCCGGCGTAAGCCGGGATGATCCAGACTCAGAGGGAGGGCGAACCGGAAGCGGAGCCGCCCCCGCAGGTAGGGCACCTGCAAAAGGAGCATCCCCCCTCCGCCGAGGAGCACTCCCACCGCCAGCCCGAAGATCGGCTGAGCAAAATGAGTCGTGAGCAACCATGCGCCGGCGATCACCCCCAGGTTGAACATCACCGGGGCGAGCGCCGGCGCGAGGAAGTGCCGCTGGCCGTGGAGGACCCCGGTGAAGACCGCGGCGAAGCCCACCAAGCCGATGAAGGGCAGCATGACCTGGGTGAGCAAGACGGCGAGCTGGAGCTTCCCCGGGGGGAAGCCGTCGGCGAGGAAGCCCACGTAGTGGGGTGCGAGCCATATCCCCACCGCGATGAGCGCCGGGAAGAGCAGAAGGAGGAGGGAGAGGACCGAGCTGGCGAACCGGTCGGCCTCCTCCCGGTCTTCGGCCAGGTAACCCGTGTAGATCGGGATGAAGGCCGCCTGGAGGGCCCCCTCGGCGAGGAGCCGCCGGAGCACGAACGGGATGAAGAAGGCGATGATGTAGGCATCGTAAGCGGCGCTGGTGCCGAACCGATCCGCGATCACCGCGTCGCGGACCAGCCCGAAGAGCCGCGAGAGCAGGGTCGCACCCGCGATCACCAGGAGGTCCCTGATGAGCCCGTCTCCTCGATGCCTCATCATCGATCGGGATGGCCCAGCTCAGCCCAGCCCAGCTCACCCGCAAGCGCCGGCGAGGTGGAGTAAACCAAGACCGAGGCGAGGCGAGCTAGGACCGCGGGACGAGGATCAACCCTACGGGGACCTCCCGCCCGCTGCCTAATTCCTCTAAGCGGAGCCCCCGGCGGAAGACCAGCGAGGCCGAGCTCCCCCCATCGAGCGCCAGGGCCTCCACGGCGCCGAGCTCCCTCATCAGCAGGGCCAGCTCCTCCAGGGTGGGCCCGGGGGAGCCTCCCACCCCCTGGGCGATGAGCATGATCAGGTCCCCCTCGCGGGTGATCCCCACCGCGCTACGGGCGGCTCGACCCCTAGCGAAGTCCTCGCTGAACCCCTCGTGATCGTGGTCGAGGGCGAGCCTCCCCTCCCGGAGGAGGAGCGGCCCGGCGCTGATCGCGTCCCGGAGCGGGAGGAAGAGTGGCGGCTCGGTCCGCCAGCCCAAGGCGGCCCGCTCGCCCAGCTCGAGGTGGAGCCCCCGCGCAGCACCTCCCAGTGCCACGAGGAGGGCCCCGTCCGAGTCCGAGCCCGAGCTCGGCCTCGGCAGGTGGTCGCCGGGCTCCACCGGAACTATCCGCCTCACCGTCTCCCCGCGCAGCTCAAAGGCCAAGCCTGCGGAAGGGGTCCGGATCGGCAAGCCGTAATGGGAGGTGAAGAGGTAGAGTCCCTCGTGGCCGAGCGGCTCGTTGAGCCCGTTGAGCTCGAGCTCGCCCCCCTCGGTCGCCAGGTAGAGGGTGATCTTGGAGCTGAAGATGGTGATCCCCCCGAAGAGGTCTACCCCCAGGACCGCCCGGCGGCCATAGGGCGCGGAGAGGAGCTGACCGTCCTTGATCACCAGCCCGATGGGGAGGCCCGTGCCGGGATCGAAGAAGTTGGCGTTGATCCCGGCGATCGCCCCGCCCCGCTGGACCATCTCCGCCACCGGGACCGAGGCCGGGACGCCAAGGCCGCCCTCGGGGAGGGCGGCCCTGAGCCGATACCGCTCCTGGTATCGCTTGACAAGGAGGTAATCCACTCGGACCTTGCCCGCCCCGACGGGGCGCACCTCGCGGTGGTAGCTGATCCAAGGAGTGAGCTGGAGCCGCACCCCCGGTCGGGACGCACCCACATTCGAGCTCGGGCTTGACCGGCTAAAGGCGGGTGCAGGCACAAGCGCCTTCCACCGGCTGTCCGGCTCGGCCTCAAGCTCGAGGCGGAGGAGGTGGAGGTGGACGCGGAGTAGAATCAGCCCCTCGCTCACCTCCTCGGTGAGCCGGTAGCCCACCCCCGGCGGGAGCTCGAGTTCCAGCAGGACCTGGGAGGGCTCGATGGGCCGGAGCTCGAGCCCCCGCAGCCTCCCGCCGGTGAAGCGGCTAGTCCCCGGTGCGACTCCCAGGGCCGTATCGTAGAGCCTGAGGGTGAGCTTGCGGCCGGCTCGGTCACACTCGGCCTCCAGGGGGGCCAGCCTGGACAGCTTCAGGGTGAGCGCCTCCCCGGCCCGGTCATAGCTCACGGAGTAGAGCCTGGCTTGGGGGACGAAGGCGTAGATGGCCCCCTCCAGCTCGATCAGCCGGCCGCCGACGAGCTGGACCAGCCGTTCGAGCGGGATGAAGGCCTCCTCGCCGATCAGGGCCAGCTCGCCGGGGGGGAGCCTCATCTGCATCTGCTCTCCCTCTCCGGCGCCAGCGCCCCTGCGCACTAGGAC
>CAZCTZ010000007.1:7686-22698 GCA_964501855.1 uncultured Thermotogae bacterium | reverse complement strand
TCCTCCTCACGGCCGATCACCGGGTCGAGCCGCCCCTGGCGGGCCTCCTCCACCAGGTTCCGCCCGAACTCGAAGCTCTTCCAGCGGCGCTCCTCCCGGCCCAGCCGGACGCCCGTCATCCCCCGCTCGCCCATCGCTGCGAGATACTGGCGGACCTTGCTCGCATCGATCCCGAACCGGTGGAGGATCTCCACGGCGATGCCCTCGCCCTCCTCCAGGAGCCCGAGGAGGAGGTGCTCGGGGCTGATCAAGCCGTGGCCCTCACGGCGGGCGGCATCGTAGGCCAGGTTGATGATCTGCTTGAGCTGAGGGGTGGGCTTGAGGTCCCCGGAGGGGTAGCGGCCGCTGCCGCGACCGAGCTCCCGCTCCAGCTCCTGCTTGACGTAGAGGTAGGATAGGCCACTCCTCTCGAGGAGCTTATGGGCTAGGGTCCCCTGGACCTTGAGCAGCGCCAGGAGCAGGTGCTCCGCTCCGACGTAGCTGTGGTTCCATGAGGCCGCCTCATCGTAGGAGACACCCATGATCTCCTTCGCCTGGCGGGAGAACCGATTATACATCTCGTGCATCGATCGCACCTCCGCAGGTGGCCAAGATCGCCAACGCTAATTCTGATTATAGTAACGGGTTGGGGGGCTGTCAAACGGGGGAGATGAGCTTATCTTGTCCTTATTTGTCTTGCCTTATCTTACGCGGGTGAGCTCCCTCACCCGTAGCCAGATCAGCCAGATGAGTATCAGGATCACCAGGACGAGCAGGAAGAGGACTAGCCCTCGCTGGCGCCCCAGGGAGCCGCTCAGGCGGCCCACCTCGGACTCCACCTCGTCGAGCCGCGAGGGGACCTTCCCCAGGAGCGCGAGGCTCTCCTGATCGGGCAGTTGGGCCTTGAGTCCCTCAAGCTCACCTGCCAGCCGGGCTAGCTGCTCGGAGATCGCCTCCTCGCTCTGGGTGAGCTCGCCCACCTGCTCCTCAAGCTTACTCAGCCTGCCGCTGAGCTCCTCGAGCGCCGCGGCCAGCTCGCCCGGCTCGGCTTGGGCTTCGGCTCCAGTGCCGGGGCCGGGGGCAGGAGGAGGGGGCTCCTCGGGGATCAGCTCCCGGAGGCGCTCCTGGAGCACCCGGTAGAGTTCGCGATGGGCCACCTCCAACGCCTGCTTCACCTGGTTGATCCGCTTGAGCTGGGTCTGGTCCAGCTCGACCCCGAGGTTCTCCCGGAGCCATCCTTTGGGCTCGAGCCCCGCGAACTCCTCCATCCCAGCGGCGACCTGGAGGAGCACCGCCAGCTCGATCGCCTCCTCGCCCACCAGCTCGATCATCTCCGGGATGAGGACGCCCGCCAGGCTGATGATCCGCCGGTCAGCGCCGGTCTCGGCCAGGATCGCACTCAGGGCCTCCCGGGTGAGCCAGGACCAGGCTTCGGTGGCAGCTCCCGCCTCTTCTCGCTCCGCTGCTGGTCCTGGTTCTGGCTCCTGGCTAAAGGCCTCTCCTGGCAGGAGCAGCAGGCTCAAACCCAGGATCAGCAGGAGCAAAAATGAGCCCGCCACTGCTGTAACTCCTCGCGCGCACACACCTCTCACCCCCTGCGATCTCTCAGGATGACCGTCCCATCCCCCAAAATCTCGAAGTCCTCGATCTTGGCCAGGCAGTCCAAGCAGATGATGCGCGCCTTGGGGGTGATCCGATCGGGGTTGACCAGCACCAAGCGGTTGCTCTGCCAGTTGACCTTCCCGTCGATGATCCGCGCATCATAGCAAGCGATGACCTCGCTGCGCAAGCGCAGCCTCCTCCCGCCGCAGATAGGGCAGCGAAGTAGTGGCCCCTCACCCCTGATCGGCTGCTTGGCCATCGCCATCGTCCCTCTAACGATACACCCAGGCCAGATCGGATGTCAATGGCCGAAGCAGCGGGCACCGCTAGAGAGGGGCAGGATCCCCTCCCCGATCAGATCGGAGGCCTCATATCAGCATATCAGTCGGGAAGGATCAATATCAATTACAACCACAATCACAATCAGAAGTAGAAGTGGACCCCCAGGCCCGCGGTCACCCCTCCAGCGGTCCCTCCCAGGCCGAAGATCCCCACCTCGGCGTTGAGCGCCAAGCTGCGGGAGAGGCTGATCTCAAGGCCGCTCACCGCCTGGAAGGGCGCTACATTGGCGAAGAAGGCCACCCCTAGCCCGGTATAGAGGTCGACGATCGGGCTGTTGAAGAGCTTGAAGAGCGAGCGGATGGCGAGCGAAGGGAAGCCGGGGAAGACCCAGAAGTCCGCATCCAGCCCGAAGAGATCCGCCAGCCATAGCCGGGTGGAGAGCCCCGTAGCGGGGAACATGTTCGGCCAGGCGGGGCTGGTCGGGCTGGGGATGGGGAAGGTCACCTGGGCCCCGATCCCGAAGACCCGACCGGCGGAGTAATCCTGAGCCAAGGCCGCCCCGGAGCCCAACGCCAGTGCCAAAAGGAGCCCGATGAGCAAGCACCTCTTCATCTCTATCTCCATCCTTTCCATAATGATACCCCCTTTTGAGCTTGAAAGCCCAAAAATGTGCCCTTGGAATTGGAGCATACCGGCTCGAGCTCGGCCCGGCTAAGTCCCTCGTTGACGAGCCAGCTGAACTCCTTCCCCCCGGGGCGGGACCCCTGTCCGATCCGATCAATTTCGATCGATCGAGCGATCGAGCCCGAGCGATGGTTGAAGCTAGCGCTCCCAAGCTGCTATAGTGGGCGATAAATAGGTGAATAACAGCAAGAAGGGGAGCTGATCGGATTCGTTCGGATGAGGCCCTTCCGCTGGCTCCTGTGGGGGCTGGTGCTCTCCTCCATCGTGGCTACAGGGTATGTGGCTTCGGTGCGGATCGGCTGGGAGGGGGGCTACCGCAGGGTCGGGCTCGCCGTGGACTGGCAAGAGTTTGAGGCGCTCGGGGCGACCGAGGAGTTCCTCCCGGTGCTCTCCAAGCTGGGGGTGAGGCTCCTTTCGGTCGAGCTGAAGATCGACTCCGAGCCCAAGCCACCCATCGGCGCCGCTCCCCCAGCGGGTATGGGAGGCCCACCCGGGGTCGAGGTGGAGACCCTCAAGGCGGCGGGCTTCGAGCCGCTCTACCTCCTTTGGGACCTTCACCACCATGAGCCGGGGGAGCTGGCGGGCTTCCTCCGCCAGCTCGCGGGCCTCGCTCCCCGAGTTATCATCTTCCGGAGTGAGGGGAGGCCCCTCTACACCTCGGCGCAGCTCCGGGAGATCGCCCACTTCGTCGAGGAGGCTCACCCGCTCCCGCTGGTGGGGGTGGTGGAGTTCGACACCGATCCGGTGGTGGGCTTCCTCCATAGCCGAGGGTTCGGGCGCTTCGTCCGGGTGCACGAGATCGAGCCCGCGGAGCTGGAGAAGCTGAGCCCGGCTGAGGCGCTAGCCCGTTGGGAGCGAGCGGTCCATGAGAGGAACATCCGGCTGCTCCTGATCCATCCCTTCCCCGCCTCCCTAAGCTATAACCTGGCCTACCTAGGGGAGCTAGCGAGCCGCCTCCGGAAGAGGGGCTACGAGCTTGCCCTCCCACCTTGGCCTCCCGATTTTCAGGTGGCAAGCTGGCTCATCTTCCTCGTCCTCATCGGGCCGGGGGCGCTGGGCATCTTGGCCCTGGAGCGGGGGCTCCCCCGGCTCGGGCTTGGGCTCCGGCCCCGGCCCCAGCACTGGTGGGCGCTGCTCGGCCTCGTCGGGCTCGGGGCGGGGCTGATCGCGCTCGGGCTCGGGGTCGGCCCTAGCCGGGGAGTGGAGATGCTGCGACTGGCCGCGGCGTGGGGAATAGCGGCCTCGGTGCCGCTTTCCGGATATCTCCTGCTCGCCCCTTGGGTGGAGAGCGGCCATAATAATGGGGGACTCAAGCGCGGGCTGGCCGCCCTGGGGGCCTTCTCGGGGCTGGCCCTCCTGGGTGGGCTCTGGCTCGGCGGCAGCCTGAGCGGGGTCGAGTTCTTCCTCAAGTTGGTGCAGTTCCGCGGGGTGAAGGCGGCGCTCGTCCTCCCGCTGGTCGGGGTGGTCCTGCTCTGGTGCGCCCGCCACGGCCCGGGCCCCCTGGCTCGGCTCCTCACCCGGAGGGTCTCGCTGGGGGAGCTGGCCCTGGTGGGCCTCGGTGGGCTCATCATCCTAGTGGTCCTCCTGCGGAGCGAGAACGCCTCGCTCATCCCCGCCTTCGAGCTGGAGGAGCGTGTCCGTGAGTGGCTCGAGCGGCTCTTCTGGGCCAGGCCACGATTCAAGGAATTCCTCATCGGCCACCCGCTGCTCCTCCTGTGGGGGGCGCGGGCCCCCCGGCTGGAGGAGTGGGGATATAGCCCGCTCATCCTGGCTTTGGGCCTGATCGGCCAGGTCTCGATCATCAACAGCTTCGCCCACCTGCACACGCCGCTATTGGTTTCGCTGGTGCGGACGGTAGGCGGGCTGGTCCTCGGGGGGGCGCTCGGCCTCCTGCTGTATGGGCTGGTAATCTGGGGTGAGAGGGCATGGCAGCGGCTCAGGTCTTGATCGGCGGCTACCTCGGCTACGGCAACCTGGGGGATGAGGCGAACCTCCTGGCCCTGCTTGAGGGGCTCAAGGAGCACCTCCCCGAGGTGGAGCCGGTGGTCCTCTCCGCCGCGCCGGCCCGCACCGCCCGGGACTACGGCGTGCGGGCGATCTCCCGGTGGAACTTGAGTGCGATCTGGCGGGAGCTCGGTCGCTCGCAGCTCCTGGTGCTCAGCGGCGGGGGACTCATCCAGGACCGCACCTCGCGCCGCTCGGCCCTCTACTACCTAGGATTGGTCCGGCTGGCGCAGCTCCGCCGGAGGGGGGTCTTCCTCCTCGGGCAGGGGCTCGGCCCCCTCCAGAGTCCCCCCCTGGTGCGGCTGGCCCGCAGTTGGCTGAGGAGGGCGGACTACATCATGGTCCGGGATGAGAAGAGCTTGGAGCTCCTCCGGGGGTGGGGCCTTCAGGAGGTTGAGGATAAGGATAAGGACAGGTTGACCCGGGGCTACGATCTCGCGCTGGCGCTGGCGGTGGAGCCCGAGCCCAAACCCGAATCTGAACCTGAGGGGGTGCTCATGGTCGCCCTCCGGGAGGCCTTCTGGGGCTCTCGAGCGCGGCGGGCTGAGGCCATCGGCGAGCTGGCGGCGGCCCTGGTGGAAGCCCAGCGCCGGTGGGGGCTGCGGGTGGCCTTCTTCCCCCTCCACCCCCAGCGGGATCTGGGGTTGATCGAGGAGGTGCGAAGGGCGATGCTCCACCTCCAGGGCGTGGGCACAGGCGCGGAGAGCCTCCTCCTCGACCCGAGCGAGCTCGGGGTCCCGGAGGCGCTCAAGGTGGTCGCCCAGGCGCGGCTGCTCCTGGGGATGCGGCTCCATGCGCTGGAGTTCGCCCTGATCGCGGGCGTCCCCTTCATCGCACTGAGCTACGACCCCAAGGTAGAGGAGTTCCTCAAGTTGGTCCACGAGGTGGCCGCGCTGGAGCTGCCGCTGCTCGACCTTGCCGAGCTGAGCCGTGAGCGGCTGGTGGGAGCGCTCGCCCGGCTCATGGAGGAGCAGGAGGCGCTGAGGGAGGAGCTCCAGGGGTGCGCTGCGCGGCTGCGCGAGCTGGCCCGAGCGAGCCTCGCTGAGGCTTGCGAGCGGATGGGCCGATTCCTGACGGGATGATCGCTACGACGAGGGGAGCATGAGAGCTTCGAGATCGCCTTAAATCAATCTAAGTCTAACTAAATCGAAGCTAAAGCCCCAGCGCGGAGATGACCTCCTCGATCCCCCTGCCGGCCTTGGCATCCGTCAGCAGGATCGTCCCGTGGGGGTTGATCTTGCGGTAGTCGGCCACGATCCTCCGGGGGTCGACCTCGACCAGCTCGGCGAGGTCGACCTTGTTCAGGATCACCAGGTCCGCTCGGACGAAGATCTTGGGGTGCTTGCGGATCATATCGTCGCCTTCGGTCACCGAGATGACCACGAGGTCCTTCTCGGTGCCCAGGGGGAACTCGGCGGGGCAGACGAGGTTGCCCACGTTCTCGATGAAGAGGACCTCGATCTCCCCCAGCGGCAGCTCCTCCAGGGCGTGCTCGATGAGGTGGGCGTCGAGATGGCATTGGGTCTTGGTGTTAAGATTGACGGCGGGGATGCCAAGCCTCGAGAAGCGCTCGTAATCGTCGCGGCCGGCGATGTCCCCGGCGATCGCCCCGAACCTGTATCTCCCGCGGAGGCGCTCGATGATCCGCTCGATGAGGAGGGTCTTCCCCGAGCCGATCGCCCCCATGACGTTGAAGGCCCGTATGCCATACCGGGCTAAGATGGCCCGGACCTCCGCAGCCAGCCGCTCCTGCGCCGCGAGGACCTCCCCATCCAGCTCGATCTCGTGCATATTTCTTCCCTTCCCTTCTTCCTTCCCCTCTTCCCTTGCTCTTCCCTTAAGGCTCAGGCTTGAGCCCTCTCGCAGGTGCGCACGTCCAGCACCTTCACCCCGGCTCGCTCGAGCTCGCTCACGATCGGCTCATACTCGGTGGTGGCCAGCCGGACCACCACGACGCCGTAGCCCGGCGATGCGGGGCACTCCTCGCAGGTGACGACGCTGAGGATGTTCACCCCGTGCTTCTTGATCGGGCTCAGGGCCTCGGCCAGCGAGCCCGGCCGGTCCTCGATCTCCAGCGTCAGCCGCGTCCCGCCCTGGCGGACGCCCATCACCTTGATCATCACCTCGAAGATGTCCGACTCGGTGATGATCCCGACCAGCTTGCCGTCCTCGACGACGGGCAGGCCGCCGACCTTCTTCTCCCGCATCAGGAGCGCTGCCTCCTCCACCGGGGTATCAGGGGTGATGGTGACCACCTCGCGGGTCATGATCTCCTCCAGGGTGATCCGCGCGAGGAGGTAGTTCAGCTCCCAGATGCTCAAGCTGGTAACGTCAGAGGGGCTCGCTTCCTGGATGTCCCCCTGGGTGACGATCCCCACCAGGCGGCCCCTCTTGTCCACCACCGGCAGCCGGCGGATGTTCTTCCGCTTCATCAGATCGCGGGCCTCCATGATCGGCAGCTCCGGCGGCGCGGTCACCACGTCCTTGCTCATCCACATCTCCACCAGCATCGGGATCTCCTCCTTCTGGCTAAGACTCGCAGTGCGCCTGGCATAAGCTAAGCATAGCATAACCGGGCTAGGCGGTCGAAGCCGGTAAAGCCGATTCAGGGCAGAATAATATAGCAGTCCTCCGGGGCGAAGCCCAACTCGAGCTCCGTCCCCTCCTCCGGCAGTGGCCTGAGCTCATCCGCGGGGAGCTTGACCCGCAGCTCGCCGCCGGGCCAGTCCAGATATAGGAAGATCGCATCCCCGAGGAATTCCACATCCCGCAGGCGGCCCCGGAGGCGATTCCCGGTGGCGCCGGAGCCCACCACGCGGAGCCTCTCCGGCCGGAGGAGCAGCTTGACTTCCTGTCCGGGTGAGAGCCCCTCCAGCCGATCTGAGCGGGCGGTCACCACGACCTCGGGTGCGAGCCGGAGCTTCACCATACTAGGGAAGATCTCCTCCACCCGGGCGGCGAGGAGGTTCCCCCGGCCGATGAACTGGGCGACGAACTCCGTCGTGGGCCTGTGGTAGACCTCCTCGGGAGTGCCGAGCTGCTCGATCCGCCCGGTGCTCATCACCGCCACGCGGTCTGAGATGGCCAGCGCCTCCTCCTGGTCATGGGTCACGTAGATCGTGGTGATCTTGAGCCTTCGCTGGAGCCGGCGGAGCTCCAGCCGGAGCCGCTCCCGCAGCTTGGCGTCCAAGGCCGACAGCGGCTCATCCAAAAGGAGCACCCTGGGCTCCGGTGCCAATGCCCGCGCCAGGGCCACCCGCTGGCGCTCGCCCGCGGAGAGCTCCGCAGGGGTGCGCCGCTCCAGGCCGACCAGATCGACCAGCTCGAGCAGCTCCCGCACCCGCCTCTTCCTGTCGACTCCAGGGCGGAACCGCAGCCCGTAAGCGATGTTCTGCTCGACGTTCATGTGCGGGAAGAGGGCATAGTTCTGGAAGACCATCCCCACCTGGCGGGCCTCCGGCGGCTCCCCTAGAACGCTCCGCCCGTCGAAGAGGATGTCGCCCTCATCGGGCCGCTCGAAGCCCGCGATCAGCCGGAGGATCGTCGTCTTACCGCAGCCGGAGGGGCCGACCAGCGCGAGGAACTCCCCCTCCTCGGCGGTGAACGAGATGTTCTCTACGGCGAGGACCTCGCCGAAGCGCTTGGTAACTCGCTCCAGTCGGACTTGGACCATCTCTATATCTCTATATCAAGCTAGAGCCGCCGGCCGCTTAAACCGAAGCTGAAGAGCCGCTCGCCCAGCCGCTCGATCACCGCGAAGGCCCCGCCGGTGGTCAAGATCAGAAGGACGCTCATCGCGCTCGCCCCGCCGAAGGACCTCGCAGCTCTGAGGTCGTTGATCACCAGGGGCATCGTCTTCAGCTCCGGCCGGGCGAGCATGATCGCCGCGCTCATCTCGCCCAAGGAGATGGCGAAGGCGAAGACCGCGCCCACGAGGAGCCCCCGGCGGATCAGCGGCAGCTCGACCTCCAGGAATGCCCGCCACCGGGAGGCCCCCAAGCTCCTTGCGGCCTCGACCAGCCCCCGCTCCAGGCCCTCAAGGATCGGCACGACCGCGCGGATTACGAATGGGTAGGCCAGGATAGCGTGGGCCAGCGCGATCGCCACCCAGGTCCCGCTCAGCTCGAGCGGCGGCCGGAGGAAGGCCCGCAGGAGCGCCAGCCCGAGCGCCACCGAGGAGACCCCCAGCGGGGCCATCACCAGGGTGTCGAAGAGCCGCCGTCCGCGGAAGCGATACCGGGCGATGACGAACGAGATCGGCAGGCCGACGGAGACGGCCAGGGCCATCGCCGCCAGCCCGAACTGGAAGCTGTTCAGGATCGCACGCAGCGGGGGAGCGCCGATCAGCGCCTCATACTCCGGCCTCAGGATGAACCTATACCACTCGAGGGTGAAGCTTGAGCCCTCGCTCCCGCCGAGCCCCCAGGTGAAGGAGTCGTAGACCACGGAGGCGAGCGGCCCGAGGAAGAGCACCCCGCTCAGCGCGATGAATAGGTAGAGCGGGATGCGGCCAGGGGAGGGCCGCAGGAGCGGCCGGGTCGGCCGGGGACGGACCGTCTCCAGCTCGCGGGTGAAGGCCCCCTCGAGCTTGATGTAGCCGTAGGTGAACCCCAGCGAGAGGAGGATCTCCACGATCGCCAGGGCCGCGCCGAGCCTGTAGTCGAGCATCACCCGCACCAGGGTGTAGATCTCGACCTCGATCGTGGAGAACCTCGCCCCGCCGAGTGCGAGCACGATCGGGAAGCTCAAGAAGCAGAAGATGAACGCCAGGGCCAGGCTCGTCATCAAGCTGGGCAAAAGGAGCGGGAGGGTCACCTCGAGGAACCGCCGGAGCCGGCCCGCGCCGAGCGCCTGGGCGCTCTCCTCGTAGGAGGGATCGAGCCGCTCCCAAGCCGCCCCGACCATCCTGATCACGATCGGCGCGTTGTAGAAGGCATGCGCGAGCACGATCCCCCAGAGGGAGTAGAGGACCCGCAGGGGAGGGCCCTCCAGGTGGAACATCCACATCAACAGCCGGTTGAGATGTCCGTTGTTCCCGAAGAAGAGCACGAAGCCGAGCGCGACGGTGATCGAGGGGAGGACGAAAGGGACGAGGGTGAGCGAGCGGAGGAGGTCCCTCCCGGGGAAGCGATAGTGGGCGAAGATGTAGGCCCAGGGGAGGCCGATCGCCCCGGCGAGCAGGGTGCTAAGGAGGGCCTGCTTGGCGGTGAACCAGATCACCCCCTGCAGGTAGGGGTCGGTGAAGACCGCACTCAGATAGCGGAGGGTGAGCCCTCCTCCCTCATGATGGAGCCCCTCCTGGAAGAGCCGCGCCAGCGGCCACCAGAAGAAGAGGCCTAAAAAGGCCAAGGGGAGCGCGATCAGCGCCCCCCGACCGCTGAGCCCTCTCAGCTTCGAGATCGATCTCGGCGTCAACGCGCTTGCTCTCTTCGAGTTTGGGCTATCGCCCCACCACGACCCGGGCCCACTCCCTCAGCCACCGCTCCAGGTTCTCGCCCACCTCCTCGGGTGAGATCATCACCGGCTGAGGCGGCACCACCGCGTGCTGATACCACAGCACCGGCAGCAGGGCCGTGGGATTGGCGGGGAACATCCACTCCGTCGTGGGGATCCTCTCCTGGACCTCCCTCGAGAGGACGAAGTTGACCAGCTTCTTGGCCAGCTCCGCTTGGGCCGTCCCGCGGACGACCCCCATCAGGTAGATGTTCCGGTAGCCTTGGTTGTCCAGGAGCATGATCCGATAGCGGAGGCTGCCGTGCTCGATCACCGAGTAGGCCGTGTCGGTGGAGAAGCTGAGGACGATGGGCGCCTCCCCCGCGAGGAAGAGGTCGTAGGCCTCGCTCCAGCCGACGGTAATCGTAAGGACGTTCGGCAGGAGATCCCTCCAGTAGTCGAGATAGCCCGGCTCGCCGAACCGGTGGATCGTCCACAGCAGGAAGGAGAGCCCCGGCGAGGAGGTCCTGGGGTCCTCTAAGATGAGCATCTTCCGGTAGCGAGGCTCGAGCAGCTCCTCGAAGGTCCGGGGGACCTCCTCGGTGGGGAGCCGCTCGCTGTCGTAGACGAAGGTGATGTAGCCATGCTCGTAGGGGATCGCGCTCCCGGTGGGATCGACCAGCAGCTCTCGGGGGACGACCGCCAGGTTGGGCACCTCCTCCTGGGTAAGGGGGACGAAGAGCTCGTGCTCCCAGACCTTGGCGAGGTCGGCGGCCTCGACCCCGATGAAGACGTCCGCGGTTTGCTGGCCAGCTTGGAGCTCCTCGATCAGCCGGGCGAGCATCGCCCGCGAGTCCGCCGTGGCGACGAAGACCACGTCCACCCCGTGCCTGCGCTCGAACTCCTCCTCGATGAACTTCGCCGGGCCCCAGGCGACGAAGCTATCGTAGGTGTAGACGACGAGCTTGGGAACCTGGGCACCTCCCGAGGGGGAAGACCCCACTGCCAGCGTCAACGCCAAACCGAAGACCACCGCCCCGACGAGCAGCTTGCGCATCAGCTATCCCTCCTTCCGCGAGCTAAGCGAGGGGGACGGGACGGTTGAGAAGGCCCTCTCCTTAGGCCTGGCCAGGGTAAGCTGGCAGGGAAGGAAGAGAGTCCCTTCGCCGGCATTACCCGGATCAGGTTCGAAGGGTCGGCCCCAGGCTAGGGGCCCTCTCAGCCCGGTTCTCCCGAGCTCCCCTCTCTCAAGAGGGATTATATCATCACTACGCTAGCTGATCAACCGCGCTTTCGCTGATCTGTTCTGTTAGCCCCAGCTCAGCTCATACCGGATATCGTGTATCGCTTCAGGAGCTCGCCCACTCGCCGCTCATATACTCTATCCTTATCCTTTAACTCCTCTGAGCCTGGGATCCAGGATGTCTCTGATTCCATCTCCCAGGAGATTAAACCCTAAGACGGTGATAAAGATAGCCAGGCCAGGGAAGGTGGAGACCCACCACTGGCCGGGGAGGTAATTCCTTCCCGCAGTGACCATGACTCCCCACTCTGGGGTGGGAGGTTGGGCACCCAAACCGAGGAAACCGAGGCTCGCTGCTGTGCGGATAATTCCCCCCATTTCCAAAGTGGCTTGGACGATGACCGGGGACAGGCTCATTGGTAAGACATGGCGGAACAAGATCCGCCATCTACCAGCTCCCATAGCTCTTGCTGCCTCTACATAGTCCTCCTCCCGAACGGCAATAGCTCTGCTCCTTGCTAGCCTGGCAAAGAAGGTCCATTCCGTCATGGAGATAGCGATGATGACGTTTTCCAAGCTCGGTCCTAAGGCCGAGGAGATGGCCATCGCCAGGATCAGTTGGGGAAAAGCCATGAAGATATCCGTCACCCTCATAAGGAGGTTATCAACTCTCCCCCCAAAGTAGCCACAGAGGATGCCAATTAGCGTCCCTACAGAACCTGCAAGGGCGGCAACGATGATAGCGATCCTCAGGGATATCCTCGCTCCGTAGAGCAGGCGGCTTAGGATATCCCTGCCCAGTTGATCCGTCCCTAAAAGATGTAACTTGCTCGGAGGTTCTAACCTCTCCAAGGGTTTCGTCCTCAGGGGATCATAAGGGGCAACATAAGGGGCGAGTATTGCCGTGATGACCAACCCCAGGATGATTACCAAGCCGGTGAGGGAGAGGGGATTCTTCCTCAAGGCTCTCCATATTTCCAGGAAGGGCGTCCTCTTCATCTTCTCGGCCAGCTAGCCGTATCTTATCTTCGGGTTTAAATAAGCATATGAGATATCGACGACCAAGTTTGTCAGGGCATAAAGCAAGGCGATCAAGATGGTTGAGCCGATAACGGCAGGGAAGTCTATCGCCAGGAAGGCATTGGTGGCATAGCGGCCCAATCCTGGCCAAGCGAAGATGGTTTCAGTGATCACCGATCCTTCCAGGAGTCTTCCATAGGTGATCCCAATTATGGTGCTCACGGGAAGCATGGCATTCTTTAAGGCATGTTTCAGCACTACAATCATCTCTCTTAAGCCCTTCGCCCTAGCGGTGTTGATATATTCCTCTCGCAGGACATCCAGCATGCTCGATCTGGTGATCCTGCTGATCGCAGCTATCCCAAAGAAGGAAAGGACCAGAGATGGCATGACTAAATGCCTAAGAGCACTGATGAAGGCGTCAAACCTCCCTGCTATCAAGCTATCTATGGTGATCATCCCGGTGACTCGGGGAGGCCGGGGCATGTAGTAAGGGAGCTGGCCAGGTCCTGGAAGCCAGCCGAGGAGATAATAGAAGAGCAGAAGCATCAGAAGCCCCAGCCAGAAGACGGGCATGGAGATGCCTGATAGGGCAAATATCCTGGAGAGATGGTCTGCCGATCTCCCGCTCTTTACCGCGGAGAGGATGCCGGTGATCACCCCAAATATGACGCTCAAGAGAGTGGCTACGGTGGCCAGCTCAAGGGTGGCGGGGAAGAACTGGATCAAATCCTTCGATACCGGTCTCCCGGTGCTGATCGAGATGCCAAGGTCTCCGTGGAGTAACCTCCATAGATAGATGATATATTGGTCATAGAGAGGCTTATCGAGGTTCCATTTTGCCCTCACCTTCTCGATCAACTCTGGAGGGGCTTGGCCCCCTAGTATTGCAGCAACAGGATCAGCTGGAATCACATGGGAGATGAAAAAGACTATGGTCATTACCCCAAAGAGAACGAAGACCATCCAGGCCAGTCTTTTGAGGATATATACTAACATCTTTATCTATCTTGCAACCTGGGACAAAGTATTCCCCCCGGCCTACAGGTTTGTTTGTAAACCGGGGGGAGCTACCCGCCTTCCTAACATCCTCAAAGCCTACTTCCTCACCGCGAAGAGCTCCGTGTAATACCACATTGGTGGAACTTGGAGACCCTTTACTACATCCCTGGTGGCGATCTGGATCAAGGGATTATGGAAGATGATGTAGGGACCCTCTTCCATGACAAGAGCCTGTATTGCCTTGTAGAGGACTTCCCGCTTCCTGGGGTCCCTCTCGCCTGCTGCCTCCTCCACCCAATCGGTAACCCCACTCGGGCAGTACATGTTCCGCCAGGCGAGCTGCCTCACCTTAGCTTCCGGTCCAGGAGTCCTGCAGTGAGCAAAGGGAGCGGCTTGGGCGCTGGGATCGGCATAATCCACGCCCCAGCGGACCAAGACCATCTGGTGCTGCTGAGTTCGATAGAGTTTCAAGAGCTCGGAGTAGACCATCGTGGTCACCTTGACATCGATGTTGATCTTCTTCAAATCCTCCTTGACTTGAGCGGCGAGATCGGGGTAAGGAGGGTCAGTGCGGGTGAGCAGCTCGACTTCAAACCCATCTTCATAGCCTGCTTCCTTCATCAGCTCTTTAGCCTTCTTGAGATCTTGATGATAGAGGAGATCTAGATGGGCAAACATCCCTATGGGAACGAAGGTATGGCATTTCACTGCGGCTCCGGCCATGATCCCCTCGGTGATGGCATCGTAGTCGATAGCCCATCTGACCGCCTGTCTGACCTTCACATTACTGAAGGGTTCATAACCGAGATTCATTGCTGCATAGTGGAAGTACCAAGAAGGGGTCTCTATTATCTTTATCCCCTCCTTGCCTCTAAGATCGGCGATCATCTCGGGAAGGAGATTCCAGGCAATATCGATATCGCCCCTCTCCAAGGCCAACTTTTGAGCCGCGGGCTCGGGAATATCTTTGATGATAATTTGCTTGATAGGGGGCTCACCTCGCCAGTAATCAGGGAAGGCCTCAAGGACGATGCGATCCCTTCTTATCCATTCCTTTAAGATGTAAGGGCCAGAGCCTGCATCATGCTCCGCTAGCCACTTGACCGCATGAGGATCATCAGGAGTGGCATGGGCTTCCACCACAGCAGGATCTAAGATTGAGCAAATCCCTTGGTATCCAAGGATGGCCGCCATCAACATCTCTCCTAAAGGCTCCGTAGTAGTTATTGCTACAGTGTATTCGTCGATCTTCTGGATCATCTCCGGCTCTGGAACGAACTGCTTGAGGATCCAAATTGGTGGCTCGTTCCTCTCAAGCGATCTCCTAAGGGAGAAGACTACGGCATCAGCATTCACCGGGTTTCCACTGTGGAACTTCACGCCCCTCCTGAGGTGGAAGGTCCAGGTGAGACCATCTTCGGATACCTCCCAGGATTCCGCCAGGCCGGGCTCGATCCGCTCGAAAGCCTCTTTTCCTCCAACGAAGTTCACCAACTGGTCATATACCTGTTCCAGCACGAATCCGCCCTCAAACTCATAGACCCTCGCTGGGGCAAAGTCGATGATGGGTTCATGACTCATACCGATGACCAACACATCCTTTGGGATTTGGGCTGAGCTGGTAGCGAGGGAGAGAGCTCCTCCGAGCAGGAGGATGACTAACATACCTACAATTCGACAGGGGAATCTTCCTCTCATTTCTTTGCCCTCCTTGATAAAGATTTAAGTTAAATCTATCTCTCCCTACTCATCACCTCCCTCCT
>CAZCTZ010000007.1:0-7586 GCA_964501855.1 uncultured Thermotogae bacterium | reverse complement strand
CCTTTCGTCGTTTTGGTTGAATTCAATAATAGCACAATTCCCCTCCTTTGTCAATCTGATCGACTGAATGGACCTCCGGGGACAACTCGCGCAGGTTGACGGCCGAAGCGGTCCTCCTCTATAAAGACTGACCGCTGACCAGCTGACCAGTCCGATCACAGGGAGGGTCGAAGTCATGCGTAGGTATAGAATGAGAACGAAGGTATCAAGGGCGCGGCCTACCGCCCCTGCTTTTGCTTTTACTCTGCTGGTGGTTTTGCTGCTCTTGCCCCCATTCCTCTTTCCCTTCTGGTCCTGGCCTCAGCCCCAGGCCGGGCCACCCGGGAGGGTCCTATCGGTGGATGCGGCCAACCCGCCGGATGATGACACCGACGATGACAGCTCATTCCGGACGATCACCGCGGCGCTCAGGGCCGCTCAACCAGGCGACCTAATCCGGGTCGCACCCGGCCGCTACGATGTGGCCCTAGGAGAGGAGTTCCCCCTGCTGATCGACAAGGAGCTCGCCTTGGTGTCGAGCGCCGGGCCGGAGCAGACGGTCATCGATGCCGGTGGCGTTGGGGCGCCCGCTGTGGTCGAGATCCGCATCCGCGCTGGCAGGGCCTCCCTTCGGGGCTTCACCCTCCGCGGTGTGAGCGGGGAGAGGGCGGCAAGGGTCGCGGTCCTCGGCACTACAGGGGGGACGTCCGGATCGAGGACAACATCATCGAGGAGATCGCCGCCGCACCGGGCTCCTATGCCTTCGGGATTCGCATCTTCGAGGTGGAGGGCGGTCGGGTCGAGGTCGTCGGGAACACCGTCCGCAGGGTCGCAGGGAACGGGATCTCCGTCGGCCACTCCCAAGGCGTCGAGGTGCGGGCCAACCGGATCTACCGGCTCATCCCGGCGATGATCGACGGGCTGGAATACTCCGTAGGGATCGCGCTCAACGCCTCCGCCCAGGTCGTCGTGGAACACAACGAGATCAGCCGGGCGACCCTGGGGATCAGCCTCATGGGCTCAAGTGGGTGTCTCGTCCGGGCCAATCGGCTCACCCAGAACTTCCAGGAGGAGCCGATCTCCTATGCCGGGGCTTACGTGACCCTCCCCGGCGGGGGGATCGTGGTGGCCTTCGATTCGCGGGAGAACGCCATCCTGGAGAACCTGCTCGAGGGCAACGGCATGGGGATCTCTACTTCGCCGAGGAGAACGAGCTCGAGGGGAACCGGCTCCTCGGGAATGGGATAAGCACCGTCACGTTCGAGGGGGAGACCATCCACGGCGTCGGGCTCGCCCTGGACTACAGCAACCGCAATCGGCTCCTCGAGAACCTGGTGGAAGGCAACGGCGATGTCGGGGTCGCCCTGAAAGATTCCGCCTTGAACCTCCTCGAGGGCAATACGATCGCCGAGCATCGCAACTGCGGGCTCCTAATCCGCGAGGGCGTAAAGGGCGCGCCCAACTCCATCGAGGGAAACCTGATAAGAGGGGCGTTCGGCCCGGGGATCAAGCTCGAGAGCGGCTACAGCGAGATCGCCTACAACGAGATCACCGCTAACGGGACGGGGATCGAGCTTTTGGCAACCGCCTCGGCCAAGGACCACAAGATCAGGGAGAACAACATCTATGACAACGGCTTCGGGGTGCGCAACCGCGGCCAAGGGGTGCTCGACGCTCGGGAGAACTGGTGGGGCGACCCCTCGGGGCCCTATCACCCGCAGCTCAACCCCACGGGCAAGGGCGATCAGGTGAGCGATAACGTGGAGTTCGAGCCCTGGCGGACCGCTCGGGTGAGCCCGGAGGATGGATATGGAGAGCGGATGCGGAGTGGGCTGGAGGATGAGCCGGTCCGCTCGCCAGCCTCTTGCCTCCCCGGAGCAGATGGGGTAAATTTAGCTCAGGGCGGATAGCTCAGTGGCGAGAGCGCCTGCCTTACAAGCAGGAGGTCGCAGGTTCGATCCCTGCTCCGCCCATCACCATCACTAAATTTCCCGCCCTCCAGGTTGCCTCTCAGCTCGATCTTCCCTACAATTAGTTGATAAATCTTCTCAACTAGCGGGAGGCGAGATGGAGAGAGGAGTGGCAACCGATGAAGCGGTCCGGGCGCACCTGCGTCGGGCGGGGGTCCGCCTGACCGGGCCTAGGCAGGCGGTCATCGCGGCCTTAGCCGAGGCCGAACGGGCGCTCACCCTAAAAGAGATTCTCGAGCGCGCCCGCCGTCGCCGTCCGCAGATGGGCTTGGCCACGGTCTACCGCGTGGTGGACCTCCTCCAGGGGCTGGGGCTCCTCCGGCAGGTCCATTATGAAGCCCACGGCTGCCAGCGATACTTCCTCGCCCTGCCGGGCCACCACCATCAGCTCGTCTGCCGGGAGTGCGGCCGGGTGGTCGAGTTCCCCTGCGAGGGTCGGTTGAGCGAACTCGAGGGGGAGCTTGAGCTCGACACGGGCTTTCGGATCGAGGATCACCTCCTCCAGTTCTACGGCCTCTGTCCGGAGCATCGAGCACAGCAGGTAGAAGGGCGAGACGATGAGAGCAAGGGGTGGGGTGATTAGCCTGCTCTTGCTCCTGGTTGGATTGGCGCTGGGCCTCCTTGCCGGGGGCTGCGGGAGCGAGCAGGGCGGCCAGCTCACCGTCGTGGTGAGCATCCCCCCGCTCGAGTCGTTCGTCCGGGCGCTGATCGGGAGCCGCGCCGAGGTAGGAGCAGGAGTGGGAATGGGAGTGGGAGTGGGAGTGGGAGAGGTAGAGATAGTCCTCCTCGTCCCACCGGGCACGACCCCACATACGTTCGAACCGAAGCCCTCCGACGTTCAGGCGCTCGCCCGCGCGCGGCTCCTGGTGCTGGTAGGGCTCGGCCTGGAGGAGCCCTGGGCGGGGGAGCTCGTCCGCAGCGCCGGCAACCCCGAGCTCAAGGTGGTCGAGCTCGCCGCGGGGATCGAGCCGATCGGCGATCCGCCGAATCCCCACGTCTGGCTCTCCCCCAGGAGGGCCCTCACGATGGTGGAGAACTTGAAGGAAGCGCTGATCGAGATCGACCCGGCTCACCGCGCCGACTATGAGCGAAACGCTCGGGTCTACCTGAAGCGACTGGCGGAGCTGGATCGGCTCTACCGCGAGGAGCTGGAGGGCCTCCCGGACAAGCGCTTCATCGCCACGCGGCCGACCTGGGTCTACCTCGCTCAGGACTATGGTCTCGTGCAGGTCGAGGTGATCGCCGGGCCGCCGGGCGAGGAGCCTACCCCCGGTCGGCTCCGGAGGATCATCCAACTGATCGAGACGGAGGGGGTCCCCTTGCTCATCGCCCTGGTCCAGGCCCCCGAGAGGTTCGCCGAGCTGATCGCCGAGGAGACCGGGGTCCGGCTGGTGCGGCTCGATCCCCTGGGTGTCGAGCATTCAGACTACCTGGAGCTGATGCGGGCGAACCTGAAGAAGCTGGTGGAGGGCTTCCGAGGCCGAGGGGAGGGGAGCGAGGGGCCAGGATAAACAGCAACAGCAGAGATGGGAACAGAAGAGAAGGGGACAAGTGAGCAAAGGGGAGTGGTCATCGAACTCGATGGGGTGAGCGTGGCCTACGAGGGCCTGGTGGCCATCGAGGATGTCTCCCTTGCCGTCCGCCGCGGGGAGTATGTCGCGATCCTCGGGCCGAACGGCGCGGGCAAGTCCACCCTGGTCAAGGTGATCCTGGGGCTGGTCCGCCCCACCCGGGGGAGGGTGCTCGTCTTCGGCAAGCCCCCCTGGAAGCTGGCCTTCAAGGAGCGGCGGCGGATCGGCTATGTGCCCCAGGCGAGCCAGCTCGACCTGCGCTTCCCCATCACCGTCTGGGAGCTCGCACTGATGGGACGGTATGCCCACCTTGGGCTCTCCCGCCGGCCCCGAGCCCCCGATCGCGAGGCGACCCGGCGGGCGCTCGAGCTGGTCGGGCTCGAGCAGCTAGCAGCCCGCCGGATCGGCCAGCTCTCCGGGGGCCAGCTCCAGCGGGCGCTCATCGCCCGTGCGCTGGCCGCCGAGCCGGAGCTGCTCATCCTCGATGAGCCGACCACGGGGCTCGACCTCCAGATGACCGAGGGGCTCTACCGGCTGATCGGCGAGCTGCGCGAGCGGCTGGAGCTGACGGTGCTCGTCGTCTCCCACGACGTAGGAGTGGTCGCCGAGCAGGTCGACACCATCGCCTGCCTCGCCGGGCGGCTGGTCGTCCACGGCCGCCCAAAGGAGGTGCTCACCGAGGCGACCCTGGAGTGCATGTATGGCAGGGAGGCCGTCCTCTTCGGCCACAGCCCGGTGCCCCACCTGGTGGTCGCCCGCCACGGGGAGGAGAAGGAGAAGGAGGAAGAGGAAGGGAAAGAGAAAGAGGAAGAGAGGGAAGGGAAGGGCGCCCGTGGAGAGCCTAGCTGAGCTCTTCTCGCTGGCCTTCATGCAGCGGGCCTTCGCCGCTGCGCTCCTCATCGGCGTGGTGACGGCCCTCGTCGGGAGCTACGTCGTCCTTCGGGGGATGGCCTTCATCGGCGCGAGCGTCGCCCATGCCAGCTTCGGCGGGGTCGTTTTGGGCCTGCTCCTCGGCTGGAGCCCGCTCGCGGGTGCCCTCATCTTCTCGGTAGGGACAGGGGTGGGGATCGCCGCGCTCTCCGGCAGCCGCCGGCTCAAGGAGGACGTGGCGATCGGGATCTTCTTCGCGGCGACGATGGCCCTAGGGATCTTCCTGCTCGGCTTCCTCCGAGACTATGCGCTCGAGGTCTTCAGCTACCTCTTCGGGGACATACTCGCCGTCACCTCGCAGGACCTCTGGTTGACGCTCGCACTGGCCTCGGTGACCTTGGGGACGGTCTTGCTCCTATATAAGGAGCTTCTGCTCATCAGCTTCGATCCGGAGACCGCCCAAGTCCAGGGCTTCCCCCTGCAGCTGCTCCAGCTGCTCTTCGTGGTGCTGGTGGCGCTGGTCGTGGTCATCTCGCTCAAGGTCGTCGGGATCATCCTGGTGTCGGCGCTCCTGGTGATCCCCGCGGCGACAGCCCAACAGCTCGCTCATAGCTTCCGTGAGATGCAGCTTTTGGCGGTGCTCTTCAGCCTGGCCGCCAGCTTCGGCGGGCTCCTGCTCTCCTACTTCCTGGACGTGCCCTCGGGGGCGACGATCGTCCTCCTCGCGACGGCCATCTTCTTCGCCGTGTGGGGCTTCCGGGCGATCCGAGCCCGGCTTACGAGCTGAGCTAGACGGGGACGGAGCGGAGCTCCCCCTTTGGCGCGCGGGTGAGGACCTCCAGGCCGTCCTCGCGGACGACCGCCAGGTCCTCGATACGCACCCCGAACTCGCCCGTAAGGTAGATCGCCGGCTCGATGGTGACGACCATTCCCGGCTCGAGCGGTTGCTCCTTTTCGGCCAGCGGCGAGAGCCTCGGCCCCTCGTGGACCGCCAGCCCGACGCCGTGTCCGAGCCCGTGGCCGAACCGCTCGCCGAAGCCGGCCTCGCGGATGACCCGGCGGGCCAGCTCGTCGGCCTCGAGCCCGCTCATCCCCGGCCTTATCCCCTCGATAGCGGCCTCCTGTGCCCGCAGGACCACCTCGTATACCTCGAGCTGGCGCGCCGTAGGTTCCCCGAGGGAGACCATCCGGGTGAGATCAGCGCAGTAGCCCTCCCACCGCGCGCCGAGGTCGAGCAGGAGGAGGTCTCCTCGCTTGAGGCGCCGCTCCGAGGGGGTGGCGTGCGGCAGGGCCGAGTTCTCACCCGCAGCGACGATGATCGGGAAGGCGAGCCCGTCGGAGCCGCACTCCCGCATGAACTTCTCCAGCTCCCAGGCGAGCTCCCGCTCGGTCATCCCCGGCCGGACCACCTCCAGGGCGTGCTCGAAGGCCCGATCGGTCAGCTCGACCGCCCGCCTGATGTGCGCCAGCTCCTCCTCGTCCTTGCGGAGGCGGAGCCGCTCCACCGGGCCCTCGAGCGGGAGGAGCTCCAGCTCCTTGCCCTTGGCCTTATCTTTTAGCTTCTCCTGGAGCTTGGTGTAGTTGTGGAGGCTGATGGTGAGCGAGTTTATCCCCCAGCGGCGCACTCCGCCGAGTTCGGCCAGCTTCTCAGCTAGCCGGTCGAGCCAGTTGCCCTTCACCTCGAGCACCTCCAGGGCGGGGGCCTCCCGGCGGGCCCGCTCGAGGTAGCGCGAGTCGGTCAGGAGGAGCTCCCCATCCGGGGTGAGGAACAGCAGCCCGAAGCTGCCGGAGAAGCCGGTGAGATACCGGAGGTTCAGGGCGTCGGAGCCCTCGATATTGATGAGGAGGAAGCCCTCGGCTCCCTCCTCTCGGAGCAGCTCCTGCAGGCGCTCCCTCCGCTTGGGGTAGTTCATCTCGATCTCAATCTCGATCTTGATCTTGATCTTATCTCACCATGCCCTTTGGGCTCGCTCTTGCTTTTTGCCTTGCTTCCTCACGCTCTTGGCCTGGCACCCCTTGCACAGGCCGAAGACCTGCAAGGAGTGGCTGTGATGCTGGAACTCCAGCCGGTCAACCACCTCCAAGAGGGCGTCCTCGAGTGTCTGGTCGAGGAACTCCAGGACCTTGCCGCAGCCGACGCAGATAAGGTGCTCGTGGTGGTGCCGGCCGAACGCCTGTTCGTAGTGGAGGTGGGGGTCGCCCAGGTCCACCTTGCGCACCAGCCCGGAGTCGACGAGCAGCTCCAGCGTCCGGTAGATCGTGGAGACCGAGATGTTCTCACTGCGGAGCTTGGCCCAAAGGTCCGAGGCGTCGAAGTGCTCGGGGGTGCGGAAGACCTCTTCCACGATCCGCTTCCGCGAGCGGGTGACTTTCTTCCCCTTGGCACGCAGGTAGTGCTCGAACAGCTCGACGGGATCATCGCTTCGCATCTCATGGTCCATGATATATTGGCCAAGATAGGCTGTCAAACTTGTCCTGCAAGGCTTGACGGGTGGGCCCTTATGGGATAAAATATCCCACAACCGAGGCCAACCGAAAGGAGGCAAGGTATGCTCAAGAGCAAGAGGTGGCTAGCAGTCGCCCTTCTGGTGGGGTTGATCGCCCTGCTCGGTGGGATGCTCCTGACCCAGGCTCAGGAGTTCCCCGTCAAGGTGATCGACGACCGGGGTAGGGAGATCACTATCCCCGAGCGGCCCGAGCGGATCGTCGTTGCCGGGATGCCACTCTATGCAGAGATCCTAGTGGACATCGGCGCGCTCGACCGGCTGGTTGGGGTGACCGACTCGCCTGACAACCCCCCTGAGGTCCAGGGCCTCCCCAAGGTGGGGCCGCCGATCTCGCCCTCGGTGGAGCTGATCCTGGCCCTCCACCCGGACCTGGTCCTCGGCGCCTGGGGTGCGGTCCGCGACCGGCTCGAGGCGGCCGGCCTGATCGTGCTCACCACCGGGCCGATCGGCTCCCTCACGGACATCTTCGGGACGATCCGGACCGTTGGGACCGCGGTGGGGAACCTCGCCGAGGCGAACGCCCTCATCGGGAGGATCGCCGAGGAGGTGGTCGAGCTGGAGAGCCGGGTCCTGGGGCTTGAGCCGGTCCCGGCGGCCTTCATCTACATGCTCGCGCCGGATGCGCCGCCCTATGCCGCCGGCTCGGGCACCATCGAGCACGAGCTGCTCCTGCGCGCCGGCGGGCTCAA
>CAZCTZ010000006.1:0-22818 GCA_964501855.1 uncultured Thermotogae bacterium | reverse complement strand
AACCACTTCCCCTTGAACGCCGTGGGCAGCTTCAGCCTCCCATGGGTCGTCTGGACCTCCACCTCCGGGAACTCCTCCCCGATTAGCGGTATCCTCCCTGCTCGCTCTCCTATCTCCATCTCCATCTCGGTCCTCCTTTTCCGGATTAGAGCAAGTTCTCGAAGGTGTCCTCGTGCTCCAGCTCCTCCTTGAGGATATGCAGCGCGAGCTGGTAGGTGACCGGGTCCTTCCCGTGGGTGAGCTCCGCCAGCTTCCGGTAGACCTCGATCGCGCACCGCTCGGCCTCGACCGTGTCCCGGACGATCTTGTCGAGGTCTTCCGGGTCCTGCGGCGGCTCCACATACGTGCAGTTGGTCTTCTCAAACCACCGCCGCGGATCGGTAAGCGGCCGCCCGCCGAGCTGGACGATCCTGGTGGCCAGCTCCTCGGCGTGTTCCAGCTCCTCCATGGCGATCCGCTTGAGCTCCTCCGCAACCCGCTTGGTCTGCCGGCCGACAGCGACTTGGGCCGCGAGCCAATACTGGTAGAAGGCGAGCCACTCATCGGCGTAGGCCCGATTGAGCTGCTCCACCAGCTCCTCCACGTCCAGCCCGACGATCTCACGCGCCTTTGTCCCCATCTCGACCTCCTTTTTCAGCCTCACTTCACTTCAGGGTCTCCTCTAGCTCCCTCAGCTTCACAATGTGCCTCTTTTCCTCCTCGATCAGCCTGTCGACCACCTCTCGGCCTTCCCGGGCCAGGAGGGGGCGGAGCCCCTCGAAGAAGAGGATCGACTCCTTCTCGAACTCCAGGGCCAGCTCGACCGCCTGGCGGGAGCTGGAGATCTTTTGGGCCAGCTCGCGCCCCGCGCCCTCCTTGGTGAAGACGTTCCGGTCCGCTAGGGCCTCCATGTAAGCGGCGTGCTCCCCGGGATAGCTCTCGACCGGCTCATAACCCCTCAGGGACTCCCGCAGCTTCTCGAAGGCTGCCCTATGGCGCTCCTCCTCCCGGGCGAGGTAGGCGAAGACTTCGCGGACTCGAGCTTGGGCCTCGGGAGCCCCCTCCTCGAGCGACTTATAAAATGCCTCCCCATTGACCTCGATGAGGATCGCCAGCTCGACGGCCTCCTCCGGGGTGAAGCGCAGCGCCATCCTAGAACTCCTTGAACTTCTCGCGGGTCGCCCCGCAGACAGGGCACCGCTCAGGGGCTTCGCCCTCGACGGTATAACCGCAGACGGAGCAGATGTAGACCTTCCCGAGCTGGATGTCCTTCCCGCCCTCGACCGCCTGCTTCGCCTCCTGATACATCTCCGCGTGGACCTTCTCCGCCTCCAGAGCGTAGTGTGTCGAGCGGACCGCCCCTTGCTCGCCCTGGAGCTCGGCCACCTTGTTGTAGGCTGGATACATCTCCTCGACCTCGAAGGTCTCGCCGTCGATCGCCGTCTGGAGGTTCTCCTTGGTAGATCGGATCCCGCCTAGCTCGCGGTAGTGGTTCTGGGCGTGGACCTGCTCGGCGTAGGCGATCGCGCGGAAGAGCCGCGCCACGTTGGGATAGCCCTCCTGCTCCGCATAATCGGCGAAGATCAAGTAACGTAGGTGGGCCATGCTCTCGCCCGCGAAGGCGCTGTTCAGGTTCTGCTCGGTGATCTTGCGCATCTTGACCTCCTCTCTACTTACCTAAAGTTCCAAATGTCCTCCTCTTTTAGGAGTTGCTAAAATATAAGGCCTTTGTGTCTTGTGCTTTTGCTGTAATGTTCCTATTATCACCTTATCAGCATCCGGTCTTGGTGAAAATCCTGGTAATAAGGCCATTGCTTGAATGTGCCTTCTAAATTGGTTGGCCATTTTCCACATAGCTCGTGAAAGCACATATGGCCATGGAGCTTCTCCCCAGGAATACCCTAATGGATTAATAACTTCTTCTCTAATCTCATTTATTATCCCTGAAAGCTCTTTTGATTTTAAATTGCGCCGATATCTACTAACATTGTGGATTAATATCTCAAAAGGCTTTTCCTTCCTGTACAAAAAACCATTAGGGGAGTTATTGGTCGCCAAGGTAAAAGCTTGTAGTGCTATTTGCCTATTACTCACGGAGAATGTCGATTGACCTGAGATATATGCATAAAATTGACGTAATACTTGATAAAAACCAGTGATAATCGGATCACATTTATCACCATTTTTGACTTCAACAGCAATCCATATATCTTTGCCATCTTCTGATGATTTATGAACCAAAAGATCTGGACGTTCGATTCCCTTAAAGGTAAAAACGGGCCAATTCCATTCATTTTTTGTTTCATTATATACATCACATCCATAGTTCTTAAGCCATTCCCCTACAATTCTTTTAGCTTCCTTTTCATTCATTTCATTACCTCCTAATTCTTCACTTGCTTAGCAATCCTCCACCCGAGGGACTCGCCCTGCTCTAGCGTCCCCTCATCGGGGAAACCGCTCACCTCGACCACCGGCTCGACCAGCTCCCATTTCAGTTCCTCGATGATGGACTTCATCAGCTTGACCGCCCCGCCGGACCAGCCGTAGGAGCCGAAGAGCCCTACAAGCCGGTTCTGGAGCCGCTTCCGCTGGACGAGCCGCAGGAATTGCTCCACGGGGAGGAAGATACCCCCATCATAGGTGGGCGCGCCCAAGATCAATGCCTTGTAACGCCAGGCCTCGGCCAGGAGGAAGCTGGGGTGCGTCCGCGAGGCATCGAAGATGCGCAACGGCACGCCACCGGCGACGACACCCCGGGCGACCCGCTCGGCCAGCCGCTCGGTGTTTCCATACATTGAGCCGTAGATCAGCACAATCCCGGGCTCACCCTCCATCCGGCTCCAGCGATCGTAAAGCTCGATAATCTCCTCTGGCCTCTCCCGCCAGACCGGGCCGTGGGAGGGGGCGATCGTTTTAATCTCCAGATTTTTTGAGCTTCTGTAGCGCCCGCTGCGTCGGGTTGGTATACATCCCCACGATGTTGGAGAAGTAGCGCAGGATCTCCGACTCGTAATACTTGAGATCAACCTCGTCGTCGAAGATCCCTCCATCGAGGGTCCCGAAGCCGCCGAAGGCGTCACCGGAGAAGAGGATTTTTTCATCGGGAAGGTAGGCCATCATCGTCTCCGGCCAGTGGACGAAGGGGATCTCATAGAAGACTAGGGAGCGCTCTCCCAGCTTGAGTTCCTGTCCATCTCCGATGGCCTCGACGCCGTCCTCCATGTGGTAGAGCCCCTTCAGGAGGTCCCGCACCTTGGCCGTGCCCAGGACCACCGCCTCCGGAGCCAAGCGTCGGATCAGCGGCAACGCCCCGGAGTGGTCCGGCTCGACGTGGTTGACCACAATGTAATCGATCTCCGCCGGATCGATCACCTCCTCCAGGTTGGCGATGAACTCGTTGGAGAACCCGCGCTTGACGGTGTCGATTAGAGCGACCTTCTCATCCAGGACCAGGTAGGAGTTATAGCTGACGCCGCGGGGCAACGGCCAGACCGATTCGAACAGGTCCGTCGTCCGGTCGTTCACCCTGACCCAGTAGACCCTCTCCGCGATCTCGATCGCACCCATTCAATAGCCCCCTTCCTTCTTCCTGGCCTCATCATTCTTATGACAACGAGGACAGAGGCCGTGGAGGTAGACTTCGACCCCCTCGATCTTGCAATCCCGGAGCGGCCCTGCGGTCAACCGCGCAGGAAGCTCCCCCGGATCGCACTCCGGCAGCGGCTCGACATCCACCACTTTACCGCAGCCCCGGCAGTAGAAGTGATAGTGCGGCTCCGGCACGGGGTCGTAGAGGACGATGTGCGGCTTGATCCTGAGCTCGCGGACCTCGCCCAGCTCCTGGAGGACCTCCAGGGTGTTGTAGACCGTGGCTCGCGACAACATCGGGTAGCGCTCCTTGAGCCTAGTATAGATCTCTTCGGCGGTGTAGTGCCCTCGCTCTTCCAGAAGCTCGATGATCGCCAGCCGCTGTGGGGTCAGCTTGAACCCGCACTCTCGCAGTCGCGCAAGCAGCCGCTCACGCTTCTCCTTCTTCATGGCTCCTCATCCGGCTAATTTGGCATGATTATAAACTAAAACTAAATTCTTGTCAAGACCTTCTCAAATGCGGGGTTGATCTGGAGGAGGAAAATAGCAAGACTTAGATAGATAGGCATAACCATATCATTTGCATCAAGCAAGGAGGGGGCGATGGATGAGCTACCTAGACTTCCATCGGGAGAGCGGACTGGCCCGTGGGCGCCCGCCGGCCCAGGTGCGGCTGCCCTTCCGCTCGCCGCCGCGGCCTTTCAAGGAGTATGATACCGAGACGATCCCGCTGCCTGAGCTGCCCTCGCCCGGGGGGCTCCCCCTGGAGGAGGCGATCCGCCGCCGGCGGTCGGTCCGGGAGTATACCGGTGAGCCGATCACCCTGGAGGAGCTCGCCCGGCTGCTCTACCACGCCGTGGGGATCACCGGGCCGAGGGACTACAAGCGGAGCGCACCCTCCGCCGGGGGGCTCACCCCGATCGAGGTCTACCCCATAGTCAATGAGGTCGAGGGGCTCGAGCGGGGGCTCTACCACTACGACCCGCGGGGAGGGCGGCTGCACGTCCTCCGGCGGGCCGACCTGCGAGACCAGATCGCCAGGGCTTGCCTGGAGCAGGAGTTCCTCGCCCTGGCGAGCGTCGTCCTCGTCCTCACGGCGGTCCATCACCGGACGGTCTGGAAATACGGCGAGCGGGGCTACCGCTACGTGCTGCTCGATGCGGGCCACGTCGCCCAGAACATCCAGCTCGAGGCGACCTCGCTGGGCCTTGGGGCCTGCGCCGTGGGGGCCTTCTTCGATGAGGAGCTGAACCGGCTCCTTGAGCTTGATGAGGGGGAGGAGTTCGCCGTCCTGGCGGTCGCAGTGGGTCGCCGCTAAGGTTGGCTTCCCGCTCGGCGAGGGCTTATAATCTCTCCCTGATCGAGGGGAGAGGATGGCTAAATCGAGAGCGAGCTGGCTCGGGCGGGACATCATCTCCATTCGCGAGCTCGACCGGGAGGACATCGAGACGGTCCTGCGCCGGGCTGAGGAGATCAGGCCCGACCCGGAGCACCTGCGGGGTAAGGTGATGGCCTCGCTCTTCTTCGAGCCCTCGACCCGGACGCAGCTCTCCTTCGCCACGGCGATGGAGCGCCTCGGGGGGAGCGTCATCGGCTTCGCCGGGACGGAGGCGACCAGCGTGGCCAAGGGGGAGTCGCTCCGGGACACGATCAAGATGGCTGAGCACTACGCCGACGTGATCGTCATCCGCCATCCCCTGGAGGGGAGCGCACGTTACGCCGCCGACCTGGCAGAGGTGCCGGTGATCAACGCCGGCGACGGGGCGAACCAGCACCCGACCCAGACCCTGCTGGACCTGTTCACCATCGAGCGGTCTTTCGGCCGGATCGACGGGCTCCAGGTCGGGCTCGTCGGCGACCTCAAGTATGGCCGGACGGTCCACTCGCTCGCGATCGCGCTCACCAAGTTCGAGGGGGTGAGGCTCCGGCTGATCTCCCCGCCGAACCTGCGGATGCCCCCGAAGATCCTCAAGGAGGAGCTGGAGGGCCGCATAGCCTATGAGGAGCGGGAGGAGCTTGACCTGCGGGGACTCGATGTGGTCTACATGACTCGGATCCAGCGGGAGCGCTTCCCCGACGTGGAGGAATACGAGAAGGTGAAGGGAGCCTATGTGCTCACCCCCGAGGTGTGCGAGCAGCTGGAGCCGGAGGCGATCATCCTCCACCCCCTCCCGCGGGTGGACGAGATCGCACCGGAGGTCGATGAGCTGCCCCAGGCGAGGTATTTCGAGCAGGCCGCCGGGGGCGTGCCCGTCCGGATGGCACTCCTCTCGCTGATCCTGAGAGGGGACTAAGATAAGATAGAAATGAAGACAGAAGAGGAGGAGAAACTCAAGGTCTCCAAGATCCGGCAGGGGACGGTGATCGACCACATCCGGCCGGGGCTAGCCCCCTTGGTCCTCAAGATCCTGGGGATCGACCGGGGCTTCCCCGAGTCGGTGATCGTGGCGATGAATGTCACCAGCGAGAAGCTCGGTCGCAAGGACATCGTCAAGGTGGAAAATCAAATCCTGGATCAGGCGACGATCGACAAGATCGCGATCATCTCACCCCAAGCGACGATCAACATCATCAAGGACTACCAGGTGATCGAGAAGCGCCAGGTGGCCCTCCCTGACGAGCTTATCGGCATCGTGAAGTGCCCCAACCGGAGCTGCATCACCAACTCGCCTGAGGAGGGGGTCCGCTCGCGCTTCCACACCGAGAGGCGCGCCACCGGGGTGAAGCTCCGGTGCCACTACTGCGAGGAGCTGGTCGAGCTGGACGAGGTCGAGCTCCTGGAGCGCTAAGCTAAGGGTCATGCGAGCCTTCTTCTGCATCGAGCTGGAGGACGAGCTCAAGGGCAAGCTGGACGCGATCACCCAGGCGCTCAAGCGGCGGTGCGCTGCGCGGGTGAGCTGGGTGCGCCAGGAGAACCTCCACATCACGCTGAAGTTCCTCGGCGAGATCGCTCCCGAGCAGGTCGGGCCGCTCCGCGCGGCGGCCGAGCAGGTGGTCGATGGCCTTGAGCCGTTCGAGATCCTGCTGGACCGGCTGGGGGCCTTCCCCGAGCTGGCCCGGCCTAGGGTCATCTGGGTGGGGAGCTCCTCGCCTCCGCCGCAGATCCAGAAGCTCCATGAGGCACTGGAGCGCGAGCTGGAGGGGCTAGGCTTCCCCCGGGAGGGGAAGCCCTACACGCCGCATGTCACCCTCGGGCGGGTCAAGGAGCGCCCGGGAGCGGGGGCCGCGGTGGCCGAGCTGGCCGAGCGCCTGCGCGCGGTCGAGCCGTTCCAGTTCAGCGCGCGGGCCTCGGGCCTGACGCTGATGGAGAGCCAGCTCGCACCCCAGGGGTCGATCTACCGCCCGATCTTCCGGTTGGAATTCTCAATCAAGTGAGCTCGAGCTGAACAGGAGAGATGCCCTACGAGATCCTGGATCACGAGGCCGACGCGGGCATCCGCGGGATCGGCTGCACCCTGGAGGAGGCCTTCGCCGAGGCCGCACGGGCCATGTTCGCCCTCCAGGTCGAGCTGGAGCGGGTCGAGCCCAAGGAGGAGGTGAGGGTGAAGTGCCAAGCCGACACCCTCGAAGGGCTCTTCGTCGCCTGGCTCGGGGAGCTGCTCTTCCAGCGGGACCTCACCGGGTTGGTCTTCTCCCGGTTCGAGGTGGAGCTCAACCAGCAGGAGGGCGGGAGCTATCGGCTCTCGGGGCGGGCCTGGGGCGAGCCGCTCGACCCTGAGAGACACAGGGCCAAGGTCGAGGTCAAGGCCGCGACCTACTCCGGATTGAAGATCGGCAAGACCGACGATCGCTACTATGCCCAGTGCGTCGTCGACCTCTAGTTCCCTCCCTAGCCGCCAGGCCGGCCCCGGTTGAAACTCAGCCCGGCTTGGATTAAAGTCATATCTTAGGAGGGTGAGATGAGCGAATTTGAGCTGAAGCGGATCTCCGATTACGTCTGGGAGCTGCCCAAGCGGGATGAGATGCGCGTTCCCGCCAGGATCTACGGCGACCGGCGGATCATCGACCACCTGCTCGGTGACATCCGCAAGGGGAAGGAGTGGAACGCGCTGGAGCAGCTGAAGAACGTGGCCAGCCTCCCCGGGATCGTCAAGGTCGCGCTCGCACTGCCTGATGTCCATCCCGGGTATGGCTTCCCCATCGGCGGGGTGGCGGCCTTCGACCTGGAGGAGGGCGTGGTAGCGATGGGCGGGGTGGGCTTCGACATCAACTGCGGCGTCCGGACGCTCAAGACGCCGCTCACCCGCCAGGACGTGCTCGCCAGGCAGGAGGAGCTAGCTGAGAGGCTCTTCCGGGACATACCTGCGGGGCTGGGCTCCGAGGGCGACATCAAGCTCACCCTGAAGGAGATCGACCAGGTGCTGCTCAAGGGGGCGAAGTTCGCCCTCGAGCGGGGCTATGGCCTCCCCGAGGACCTCGAGTTCACCGAGGAGCGCGGCTGCATCGAGGGCTGCATCCCGGCCAACGTCTCCCAGCGGGCCAAGGAGCGCCAGTTCCGCCAGATCGGGACCCTCGGCTCGGGGAACCACTACCTGGAGGTCCAATACGTCGAGGAGATCTACGACGAGGAGGCCGCCAAGGCCTACGGCCTGGAGAAGGACCAGGTCCTGATCGCGATCCACTGCGGCTCGAGGGCCCTAGGCCACCAGATCGGCCAGGACTACCTCCAGGAGCTCGAGCGGGCGAGCAAGAAGTATGGGATCCCGATCCGCGAGCGGGAGCTGGTCTGCGCGCCGATCAGATCGCCCGAGGGCGAGCGGTATCTCTCCGCGGTGAACTGCGGGATCAACTGCGCCTTGGCCAACCGCCAGACCCTGGCCCACCTGGCACGGAAGTCCTTCGCCGCGGTCTTCGGTCTTAGGCCCGAGGAGATCCAGATGCTCTACGACGTCGGGCACAACACCGCCAAGATCGAGGTCCACGAGGTCGACGGCCAGCGCAAGCAGGTGCTCGTCCACCGGAAGGGCTCGACTCGGGCCTTCGGCCCCGGCCGGGAGGAGAGCCCCCCGCCCTACCGCGCCGTCGGCCATCCGATCTTCATCGGCGGGACGATGGGCACCTGGTCATACATCATGCGCGGGACGGAGAAGGGCATGCGGGAGGCCTTCGGCTCGGGGATCCACGGCGCCGGGCGGGAGATGTCCCGCCAGAAGGCGAAGAAGCAGTTCCGCGGGGAGCAGCTACGTGAGGAGCTGAAGCAGCAGGGGATCCTCGTCCGAGGCCACTCGATGGCCGGGCTGGCAGAGGAGGCCCCCGGCGCCTACAAGGACATCGAGATGGTCGCCGAAGCGGCTCACAACTCCGGGATCAACCAGAAGGTGGCCCGCCTGCGCCCGCTGGTAGTGATCAAGGGTTAATTTGATCGGTCAGTCGCCCTTGATAACCAGCTTCCCCACGAGCAACCCGATGAGCGTCAGCGGCAGGACGTAGATGAAGCCGTCGACGAGCGCTCGGGCTACCGAGAGCTGGGTGACGATCTCCCGCCCAAGATGAGCGTAGATCAGCTCGGGGAGGGAGAGTGCTAGGAAGTCGGCAGCGAAGTAGACCCCGATCACCAGGAGGAAGGCTCCCAAGGCCTGGGCGAGACCCCGGGTGAGCACCCCCAGGGCGAGCCCCACCAGTAGGGGGAAGACCAGCATCAGCCCCGAGGGGATCGGGGCGAACCTGCTCAGGCTGTGGACGGCCATCGAGGCCCCCAGGGAGGTCCCGCTGAGCAGGATCATCGCGGCGAGACCGAGGAGCCCCAGCCGACTGGCTCTTCCCCTCTTAACTTTCGCCATCGCTCCCTCTTTCCTCCCTTTCTTGCTGGAACTGCGGTGCCGGGGCTGGGGCCGTGGCCGCAGCTCCGCCGCTCCAGATGATCCCCCCAAAGGGATAGAAGGCTTTCATCCCCGAGCGGCCGATATCGAAGCCGACCCGGGCCCGCCCGCTGATGTTCACCACCACCTCGCCCTCGCCCTCGCCCTTGCCCTCGCCCCCCTCCCAGCTCTGGAGGAAGAGCTTCAGGTAGTCAGCCTGCAGCTTCACCTGGAGGGCGATCTTGCGGGTCTCCCCCGGGGGGACGGCCAGCTCCCCGGGGCGGGCCTCCGGCATGTAGCTGTAGCCCGCCGGCTGGCCGTTGATGCTCACGTGGTAGTTCATCGCCTCGACCCACATCTCCAGCGGCGAGGGGTTGGTGATCTGGGCGATGAAGTCGATCACCGCCGCATCCGGGCTTAGCTCGAGCTCCCCCTGGTGGATGACGATCTGGATCTGGCCCGTGCCCTTGATGAACTCCAGGTAGTTTGTGTCGGTCTCATACAGCACCCACACCGGCAGGGCAGTCAGTAGGATGAGCCCGCACCAGGCTAGCTTCCTCGCCATCTTGAGCTAGACCTCGTAGCAGGCGACTAGGTGGCCGCCGCCCTTGTCCTCCAGCGGCGGATGGGGATCCTCTTCGCACCGCGGGGTGGCGATAGGGCAGCGGTCATAGAACCGGCAGCGCGGCGGCGGGTCGATCGGACGTGAGATCATCCCCTTGATCTCGAGCGGCTCTCGCCGGTAGGTGGGGTCAGGGACGGGCACCGCGGAGATGAGCGCCTTGGTGTAAGGGTGGAGCGGGTTTTGCAGCACCTCCTCGGTCTCGCCCATCTCCACGATCTTCCCCAGATACATGATCGCCAGCCGGTCGCACATGTAGCGTGCCACCGCCAGGTCGTGGGTGATGTAGAGGTAGCTGATCTCGAACTTCTCCCGCAGGTCGAGCATCAGCTTCATGATCCCCGCCCGGATGGAGACGTCGAGCATCGAGGTCGGCTCATCGGCGACGATGAAGGCCGGGTTGAGGACCATCGCACGAGCGATCGCCACCCGCTGGCGCTGCCCGCCGGAGAGCTCGTGTGGGAACCGGAAGAGGAACGACTCCGGCGGGGTGAGCCCCACCAGCCGGAGCATCTCCGCGACGCGCTCCTGCCGCTCGATGATGTTACCGATCTTCTGGACCGCCAGTGGCTCAGCGATCGTATCGTAGATTGTCAGCCGGGGGTTCATCGACTCGTAGGGGTCCTGGAAGATCATCTGCACATTCCGGCGGAAGCGCTTCAGCTCCTTCCCCTCTAAGGTAGCAATATCCACGCCGTTGAGGTAGATGCTCCCGTCGGTGGGGTCTTCCAGCCGCACGAGGAGCTTCCCCGTGGTGGTCTTCCCGCAGCCGGACTCGCCAGCCAGGCCCAGGACCTCGCCTCGCTTGATGGTGAAGCTGATATCGTCGACAGCGTGGACGTAGTTCTTGACCTTCTTGAAGAGGCCCCGCGATACGGGGAAGTATTTCTTGAGGTTTCGGACCTCTACCAACGTTTCAGTCTTGACTTCCGTTACCACTCGCGATCACCTCTTTAATGAGGCCGGGCATTGCTGCTCCTCAATTCAATATTATTTCAGGGGATTCCAGCAGGCGACGAAGTGTCCCGGCTCGAGCTCCTCCCACCTGGGCTCTTCCCGCTCGCACTGCGGGGTGGCGTAGGGGCAGCGGGGGTGGAACCGGCAGCCACTCGGCGGGTTCAGGAGATCGGGTGGCTCGCCCGGGAGTGACTGCAGCTCGCGCTTCTCCCCCTTGATCGAGGGGAAGGCGTGCATCAGCGCATAGGTGTAGGGGTGGACTGGTCGCTTGAAGATCGTCACCGTATCGGCGAACTCGACCAGCTTCCCGGCATACATCACCCCGATCTTGTCGGAGACCTCGGCGATCACCGCGATGTCATGGGAGATGTAGATCATCCCCATGTTGAGCTTCTTGCGGATGGCGTCCATCTCGTGGAGGATCTTGTCCTGGACGATCACATCCAACGCGGTCGTCGGCTCATCCGCTATGATTATATCGGGGTTGCAGGCCAGCGCCATCGCGATGATCGCCCGCTGCTTCATCCCGCCGGAGTATTCATGGGGGTAGTGGTTCATCCGCTCGGGGTCGAGCCCGACCAGCTTAAAGAGCTCGACCACCCGCTCGCGAGCTGCCTCCTCGCTGATCTGCTCATGGGTCAGGATCGCCTCGACGATCTGGTCGCCGACGCGGTGGACCGGGTTGAGGGAGTTCATCGCCGCCTGGAAGATCATCGAGATCCCCTTCCAGCGGACTTTCCGCATCTCACCTTCCGGGAGGGGCACAAGGTCCTGGCCCTTGAAGTAGATGTGGCCGCCCAGGATCCTGGCGTTATCCGGGAGAAGCTTCAGCAGGCAGATGGCGACCGAGGTCTTCCCGCAGCCGGACTCGCCCACCAAACCGAGGGCCTCCCCCTGCTCCAGGGAGAAGCTCACATCATCGACCGCTTGGACGTCACCCTTCTTGGTCGTATAGTGCATCGTCAGGTTCTGCACATCTAGCAGCGCCATCGACCGCTTCCTCCTTCTCCTCTCACTTCCTTAGCCAGCTTACCGCTTCCTCAAGCGCGGGTTGACGATCTCGTCGATCCCCCGGCCCACGAGGTAGAAGGCCGAGCAGAGCAGGGTGATCGACAGCGAGGCCGGCCAGAACAACCACCAGTAGCGGGTGACGTTCTCCCCGATCAGATACCCGGAGATGTTGGCCATCTCCACCATGATCCCCCAGCTCATCTGGATGTTGAGCAGCCCGAAGAAGGAGAGGACCGCTTCGGTGAAGATCGCCCCGGTGACGTTGAACATCATATACAGGAAGGAGAGCGGGAGCACGTTGGGGATGATATGGGTGACGATGATGTGGAAGTGAGAGCCGCCGGCGACCTTGGCCGCCTCGATGTAGGGCTTGACCTTGACCGAGAGGGCCTGCGACTTGAGGATGATCGTGATCCCGCCGAAGCCGCCGATGATACCGATGACGACGGCCAAGCTATACAAGTTGAGGTCCATCATCGCGGAGAGGACGATGAGGAAGGCGAGCATCGGGAAGAGCATCACCACGTCGGCCAGCCGCATGAAGAAGGTATCGACGAAGCCGCCATAGTAGGCGGAGATCGAGCCGACCAGCGTCCCGATGAAGACCGTGATGAAGGCGGCGAAGACCCCGAGGAAGAACTCCGCCCGGGTCGAGTAGGTCAACTGGGCAAAGACGTCCCGCCCCCAGGGGTCAGTCCCCAGGAGGTGCTTGGTCGAGGGCGGCGAGGGGTGCATGGGGACCTCCCAGTCGTAGCCGGTGACCGGATCGTAGATCGCGGGGTCCCAGACGGTGGCCATCAGGATGGGGTAGACGATCGCCAATAGCCCGAAGAAGATGATGATCCCCAGGCCAATCGGGCCGATCTTGCTCTCACGGAAGAGCTCCCAGTTGGTGAGGAAGCTCCGCCACCACAGGCGGAGCCTCACCTTCCATAGCGGCTCATACCTCACTCTCGCTGCTTCCATCTCCCACGCTCAACTCCCTTATCTTATTCTCTCCTAGCCATACTTGATCCGTGGGTCTAGGTAAGCATAGAGGATATCGGCCACCAGGTGGGCGAACAGCAGGAAGACCCCGGTGAAGACCAACGCCCCGATCGCCAGGGGGAGGTCCTCCTCGAGGATCGCGCTGAGCATCGTAAGGCCGATCCCCGGCCAGGAGAAGATCGTCTCGGTGATGATCCCGCCGTCGACGACCGTGGCTAGGGCCAGGATGAAGGAGGTGACGATCGGCAAAAGAGCATTCCTCGCGGCATGCTTGTCCCGAACGGCCTTGTCCGGGAGGCCCTTGGCCTTGGCAGCCATCACGTAGTCCTCGCGGATCGTCTCGAGCATCGAGTCGCGCATCAGGAGCATGTAGCCGCCGAAGCCGATCGTCGTCAGGGTAAAGACCGGTAGGATCATGTGGTGGAGGATGTCCATGGCCAGGTAGCCGACCGTGGTGGTCCCGAGCAGCCAGCCGATCACCCCTAGCGAGAGGAGCAGGCTGCCTAGGGTGGCCAGCTTGGCTGTCCTCCTCGGGACGAACCGGCGGGCGGTCACGTAGGTCAGGAAGATGAAGAGGGTAGCCGCGCCGCCCACGAGCAAGATCATGTTGAAGACGTAGTTGGAGGAGATGTCGAAGTTCCGCCAGATCATCGGATCGATGAACTTGCCGATGGGGAACCACCCCAGCTTGAAGGCGAAGATGTAGATCAGGAGCAGTCCCCACCAGGGGGTGAAGACCGTCCAGAGGAAGACCCCTACCACCGTCGAGGAATACTCGATGAAGCCGCCCCTCTTCCAGGCGATGATCTTCCCCAGCTGGAACCCTAGGTAGAAGTAGATGATGTAAGCGACCAGGAAGAGGACGACCGTGCGGGGGAGCCGCTCCTTGATGATGTCCCAGACCGGCCTGGGGTAGAGCGAGAATGAGATCCCCAGGTTCCCGGTGCTGATGTTCTTCAAATACTGGAGGTATTGGAAGAAGAGAGGCTTGTCCAGCCCGAGCTGATGCTTGATCGCCTCACGGGCCTCCGGGGGTATCTTCGGGTTCATGATATACAGGTCGGTGATGTCCCCCGGCTGGGCCTGCAGGATGATGAAGATGAGCGTAAGGTAAATGTAGAGGGTTATGACGATCTGCAAGAGCCGCTTAAGGAGATATTTCCTCATCCTATGGTCACTCCCTCAACTCTCAATCCAGTTCGGCATGGATGGGACCGTCCACATTATACCGTGAGGGCCTAAAAGATTGACGCAAGCTCGGGATGGGGCTCAAGGTTAGCAAGAAAGACTAGGGGGCGAGAGCTCCCTTACTCTGCTCTCGCCCCCGTCCCATTCCCGTCCTCGCTTGTTCGTTGTCCGGTCAGGGCTTAACTTGACTATTACTCGATCAGCTTGACGTAGCTCGGCATGCCATAGAGCATCTGGAGGCCGTCGAGCACCGTGGTGAAAGGATACTCGACCATGTCCTTGCGGTAGCCCTCGACCACCGGCGCGTAGAAGAGGACGGCATAGGGCAGCTCCTCGGAGAGCATGTCCAGCATCTGGAAGACGATCTCCCTGGCCTTGGCCAGGTCCTGCTCAGCCAGGAGCGCATCAGCCAGTGCGTCGAACTCGGGGTTGGAGTAGCCCTCGGGGTTGAACCCGCCCGGCTCGGTGTTCCTGGAGTGGAAGAAGGCCTCCAGGTGGTCAGGATAGATCCCGAGGCCCCAGCCGAGCTCCCACATGTCGAAGTCCTGCTCGACGAAGACCCGGCTGACGATGACCCTGAAGCCGGTGGGGACGTTCCTCAAGGGGATCCCGACCTCGTTGAGCACCTTGGCCACGTGCAGTCCGAAGATGTTCCGCTTGTTGTCATAGGCCGGGTTGGGGTGGATCAGCTCGATCTCGGGCACCTTGACCCCATTGAGCATAAGGCCCTTCCCTGGCTTGATCGTCCCATCGGGCAGGACCTCCGGCTCGACCTCCCAGCTGAAGCCGCCCTGCTTGAGGTATTCCACAGCCCTCTTCACCTTCTCCGCCCTGGTGAAGCCGACGCAGCGGGCGTCCTTCTGCTCGGGGGTCAGCTCCTTATACCAGTAGGCGTTCCCCGGCGGGACCGGATGGTAACCAGGGATGGCCACCCCAGCCAGCAGCTCCTCGGTGACATACTCCCGGTCGATCAGGCAGTCGACGGCCTTCCGGAACCAGATGTTGTTGAAGGGCGACTTGCGCAGGTTGAAGCTGAGATAGAAGAACCCGTTGGCAGCGTTCTCGATCACCTCGACGTTGGGCGCCTCACGGAGCTGGTCGGCCAGGCCCTTCTCGTAGCCCAGTGGGTTGAGGTGGTAGTGGACGTCACCGGCGATCACCGCCAGGGCGGCAGCGGCCATCGTCCCGTAGAGCGGGTAGACGACGGCGTCAACGTAGGGGCCGGGGTTGAAGTCGCCAGCATAGGCCACCTCGCAGGCTACGGCTTCCTTGACCTTGTCCATTGCGCCGTTGACGAAGCTCCAGAGGGCCTCGATCTTGCCCTTATCGTAGGCCTCGGTGCGGATCTTGACCGCCTTATTGGCATCGTTGTAGGTGTAGCTCACCAGCTCGAGCTCGCCAGCGAGGCCCTTGATGTCACCCTCGATCCCCTTGAGCGCATCGAACTCCTCAGCGGTTGCGGCCACGAAGTATAGCTCACCGCGGTAGCCGCCGCCATAGACCGGGTCGACGCTGCCCTCAGCGTAGAAGCCGGTAGCGCACTCGAAGAGCCGGCTTTTGCCCTCGGTCTCCTCCGGTGCCACGGCCCAGTTGCGCTCGATCTCGGCGTAAGCGCCAGGCTCCCAGTGCTTGAAGACGAAGCTGCCAGCGCTAGGCTCGTCGGTGGCGGGCTCAGCGAGGAGCGTCGCCACGGGGTCGGCCGTAGCCAGGGCATGCTCGAACTTCGGCCCCCAGTAGGCCTTCTGGAGGATCGGCGCCTGGAGCAGACCATACTCCCAGCGGGCCAGCCCCGGCTTCTGCAGGAGGTAGAACTTCACGCAATACTTGTCGATAACATCGACATGATCCACATAATCAGGATCGACGATCGAGGGCCAGTTGCCTCCCAGTGCGATCGGATCCATCTCCAGGATCCCATTGAAGGAGAAGGCCACATCCTCAGCGGTGATCTCGGTCCCGTCGCTCCACAGCTCTCCTGGGGTGATGCAGACCTCAGAGGTCCAGAAGTCGCCTTCCTTGACCACAGGGGTGGCATAGTCCTCCGCCAGCCCGAGGATCGGCATCCAGGTCACATCGGCGAGGGTATAGAGGGAGCGATGCATGTTCCCGAGCACGTAAGAGGTCCAGACCGTGGCCCCTGGGCCGAGGTAGTTGATATAGTTGGTGGTGGTGATGTCATCGTGCATCGCCTGCTTGTAGATCCGCTCCTCCGGGGCGGTAGTCACCGTCGTTGAGACGAGCAGCCCGACTATGAGGAACACCAAGCTTACTGCTAAAGCTATCTTAAACCTCACTTTTTGACCCTCCTCCTTTCCTCAGTTCTGTTTGTCTTTGAATCTTTAAGATTAAGATAATTTGCTCTCTCCCTTCCTTCACCCCCTTTCTTGGCTCTCTTTGCTAAAATTATACCCCAAGATCGGCCAGGCTGACAAGAGTCCAGGCCCCTCGCTCGCTGAAAATTCATATCCTATCGGTTCGGTTACATCATCCTCTTGGGGAATGCGCTCCCCCCGCCGCCGACGGGCGGGGTCGGCCCGGGCAGCAAGCTGATCAGGAAGAGGAGGAGACAGGCAGCAGCGTAGGCCAGGGGGATATAGACGGTGGACTTCCTATCCAGATCCCAGGCGATGATCCTCTCCTGGGTCCTATCGGACAAGCTCCCGAAGAACCGCTTGAGCCGCTCCGAGATCTTGGCTTGCTGGGTCTGGGCCTCCCGAGCCCGGGCTCGGCTGAGCTCCTCCTCTCGCAGCTTGGCGATCTTCGCCGAGCACTCAGGGCAGGTAGCGATGTGTAACGAGACCGTGGAGAGGTCCCAATCCCTGCCGGGAAGTTCACTCCCGTCCTTTATCCTTCTTGCAAGGTAGTCCTCGATGACCCGCTCAGAGGGATGCTCCTTATATTCCCTCTCCTCGAGCTCGACGATGATATCGGCGAAGAAGTCATCTAATTCAGCCTGATGCATTGGGGAAAGCTCTCCCTCCCTTACTTAAGCTTACCTTTCACCCAGCAGCCTCTCATAGATCCGCTTGATCCGCTCCCGCTCCCGCGTGGGGTTGAACTCCTTGCCCACCAAGGCGAAGATGTGCCGCCACTCGAGGTGGGTCCCCTTGAGCATCTCGTAGGTCAGATCCTCCAGCTTGACCTTCCCTTCATCGATCCCACGGATCAGCCACTCCCGCTTGGCCTTGTCCAACGTGCCGATATGGCTGAAGAGATAAGCTACCAGCCCCTGGATATGACTGGGATCCTTCTCCCGCTTGGCGAGGGCGATCGCCATCCACTTCCGAGCCTTCTCCACCTCGCCGTCCAAGCTCAACAACCCCTCCACCCGCCTGGGGTCCTGCTCGCTGCACCTGATGATATGCTCCCCGTAAGCGAGCCTGACGACCTCCGCCTCTCCCCATAATAGCTCAAACTCTCGCTCGACTGACAAACTCTGCTTAGAGATGCCCACCTTCGAGGCCTCTTCGGGAGCTAATTTCCGGGTTTTTCAAGGGTGGGCAGGGCCAGGGGGATCTGACCCCACCCACCCCTTTTGGCTAATTTTATTCGTAGAGCTGGCTGTAGTCGTATTCGTAGAGGACGAAGTCCGCCGGCCTACCGGCGGTCCCGCCGACCCAGAGGACGTAGAGCTTGGTGCCGCTGACGGCGAGCTCGGTCACGGGAGCGGGCTCTCCTGCCGGGATGATGTCCAGCTTCTCGACGACCTCATCGGTGCAGGTCTCGATGATGTAGACCTCCTTATCGAGCTCCTGAGCGCAGGAGACGAAGACGAACCTGCCATCGGGCGAGATCTCGATATACTTGGGCCCGAGGCACACCGGGATCTCCTTGATGACCTTCAGGGCCGCCTCTTGGATGTCCACCACGCTGACGGAGTTGCCGACGTAGTTCGGGATGTAGGCCCTATAGTATTGGCCGCCCCTGGCGAGGAAGACGAGATCCTCGGGCACCCGCCCCAGGCCGGTGATCGTGCCGACGATCCCACAGTTCTTGAGGTTGATCAGGGTCATGGTGTCGCCATAGCGGTTGACGACGAAGGCCATCGGATGGAGGGGAGGGAGAGTCTCGGTATAGATCTGGCCAGCGATCTTGGCGCTGTTGGGCCCGAAGCCCACGTCAGGGGCGATGCACTCGATCACCATAGCCTCGCCATCGATGATGGTGACCTCGTCGCTGAAGGAGTTAGTCACGATCAATTTGTTGCGGGCATAGTCCAAATATGTATAAGGCGGGAGGGCCGGGGCTAGGGAGACATCGGTCGGCTTGGGGTCCACCGTGATCTCGCCGACCACCTCACAAGTCGCAAGGTCGACCTTCATCACGGTGTCGAGGGGGTAGTTCACCACCCAAGCGAAGGTGCACTCAGGATCTAGGTCCATCCCTGGAGTTCCCCGAGGGCCGTAGAGCTTCCCGAGTTCGCACTGAGCGACGACCTTGTTCTCTGCAAGGTCGAGCTTGAAGAGCTTGGTCACATCGGCCCTGTTAGTGCCGACCATCCAGGCGGTGGTCCCGTCAGCGCAGGTGTAGATATCATCCACATAGAACCCGGCGAACCCGGCATCTGCCCCCTTGATCTGCTTTACTAGGTTCACCGCAGAACCGCTCCACGCGAGCCCCACCAGCAACCCAGCTGCTAACAAAACCTTCAATAGATCTAACCTCTTCATCCTTGTGAAAGACCTCCTTTTTACCCGGGTTTTATTTACTAGTTGCTCGAAAGAGATCTCTCCCTACTCATCACCTCCTTTTACTGTTCCCAACGGGGCCCTTCAAGCATAGCACATTCCCCTTCACTTTGTCAAGAGGAACCGGTTTGAAGAAGGTCGAAAGGAGATCGCCGGAAGGAATCCTTCACAGCGATCGATAACGGGATGGGCGGAGCAAGATCAGACTGTCCGAGATCGTATCCCAGTAAGTAATTCGTAAGTTTGACGATGGGAGGACTATGCTGGGGTGGCTTCAGCTCATCGATTCGGTTCGATGAGGAGGAAGAGGAGGGAGATCACGTCCAGACTGAAACCGAATCCCGGATGGGGTGAGTCACTCTAGAGGGGCTTGGGGGCGTCCCAGCAAACGCCTCTCCCAGGGGGAGCTGGAGCGGCTCCGCGAGGCCGTGCGCCGCCCGCTGCGTGAGCTCATGAGCTCAGGATCAAAGCCGGACGATGGACGGCCAAGCTGGTCGCCGCCTATGTCCAGCGAGCTTTTGGCAAGAGGGTCCATCCGGAGACCGCTCGCCGCTATCTTCATGAGCTGGGATTCGGCCTCGAGATGCCCAGGAAGCGATTGGTCGAGTCGAGGCCGATCGAGCTCAGCTCAGCAGGAGGCCTTCATCTGGGAATTGCAAGCCGTGGAAGCACAACGCTCTCCCCGGAGTGAGTATCTACAGACTGAGTGTCTACATGCATGGATGGGGGTCAGATCGGGCAGGATGAGAACCTCTAAACTTCTGCTCTCAGCACTCGCACGCCCCAGGGCCCCAGCGTGAGGCGAAATCTCCCATCTTGCACTCTAAGTCCCTCCCCACTTTCCACGTCCACCACCCTCTTGGCTGGCCGACGACAGCACACCTCTTCCTCCAAGGAAGCATCGCTGTGATTGATAGCCACTAGGAGCTGCGCCCCTTCCTCCCCCTCCAGGACACTCAGGCTCAATGCCGGCTGGGTAGTATCGAAAGGTGGCACGATACTGGCCTCATTCCGCAACGCTCGATAGAGGCGAGCGGCAGGTGCCCTGGACCTACCGGGACCGGAGTGAGGGGATCCGACTCCTGTAGCCAGCAGCCACTCCAAGGAACGAGGACAGAAGAAGGCTTTGCCCCGACCCACGCTGTGCACCGTGAGCGCCGGGCGGCCATCCCCTTCCGCTTCCACGGCCAGGACCTTGGCTTTGGTTGGGACGATGGGCAGATGGGGGGCCTCAGCTCCGATCTCGGGTGCAGACGCGGGGAACGCTAATCGCTCCCCTGGTGCTAAATCGCCGAAGGGCTCTATCAAGCGCAGCTCCATTGAGCCTGCAGTCGCGTTGTCCACCGCCCCTGGCCCTGGCCCTGGCTGTGGCTGGGCGAGCAACTCCAGTCTCCGCCCCACCCGCACGCCGAAGAGCCCCTCCAAGACCGAGGTGGGCACTGCATTGCCGAACCCGGCCCACAGCACCCCGCCGGCCTCCACCCAGGAGCGCAGCTCATACCAGGTGGGAGCGAGCAGGTCAGCAAAGGGCACGAGAAGAAGCCGCACGCCCTCCGGGGGCAACGCCGGCTCGCGGATGAAGGTGACCGAGAGCCCGGCCATTCGGGCCAGGGCGTAGGCCTCAAGCAGGGTTTCAAGGAGCTGGAGGCGGTCTACGCGCCGGAAGGGATAGTTGACATAGAAGGTGGATGGTACCAAGATGGCCGCCTGAGGCCGGCAGGGAGCCCAATCAGTGGGTCCTACTTGAGCTATCAAGCGGGCGAACCGGCTCATCTCCCTGGCAGCCGGCTTCTCGCTCCCGTCGGCCCGGGTGATCCCGAAGGAGAGCTCGTGAGGGTGGTGAGTATAAGGCGGCAGGTCAGCGGTGGGGAAGTCGCTCCAGCACCAGGCCAATGCGCCGGCGGCCCCGGCGGCCCAGGTGGAGAACAGCACCACCCGGAAGTAGTCTGCCTGGGCCTGCTCGCTCCAGAGCGCGGTGCTCACCCCGAACTCTTCCACCAGCACCGGGAGGCCGATATCGCACAGCCGCACCATCGCTGCCGGAGCATGGGAAAACCGTGGTGTAGCTGCATCACCGCCATAATACATCCCATAGTAGTGATGGAGGCTGACGAAGTCCATACCCTTCCGCAGTTCACCCGGACCCTCTAAGGCCCCCTCAGGATAGCCAAGCCCCCTGCCTTTGAGGTCATCGGCGCCATCCCCGGGTGCGACGGGCCTCTGATCTAAAGCTTTTATAACTCGGTAAAGTTCTCGCATCCAGGAGAGCAGGAGGTGGGTCTCCCTCTTCCCAGCGTAGTGGGTGATCTCGTTGGAGAGCAGCCATCCTAAGATGGTCTCTTCATCCCGGTAGCGCTCGACGATGGCCCTCGCGAACTTCCGGGAGCGGGCCAGGGTCTCGGGGTCAGTATAGAAGTCGGAGTTGGGGCCCCGATCCCAAGGGATGGGGAAGTTCATCCCCGACATGTGGCCCACAAGTAGGGATGGCAGGACATATAAACCATGCTTTTTGCAGAGGGCTATGAAGCCGTCCAATCTCTCCAGGGCTTCAGGGCGGAGGTTGGCCTCCTCATCGGCGAAGTCAGCCGTGCGGAGGAAGAAGCGGATCACATTCAGCCCCAAAGCCTTCATCTCCCGGAGGTCCTGGTCGATCCCCTCCGGGTCCCAGCGGGTCCACATCTCCACCGCCGTGCGCCGAGGCCAGTAGTTCACCCCGATGGGGTAGATCGACCGGCCGTGGCGATCTTGCAGCCATGAGCGAGGCATGGGGGTCCACCTCACAAGCTCATTTCATCCTCGAGATGCGCGCCTGTCTACGCACATCCCATATCACAAATCCCAAGAAGATGGAGATCGCCACCAGAGCTATGAGGTCGACGATGAACTCCGGCGAGCCCCTCTCCAGGAAGGGGAGCGGGATGAGCGCGAGGATGAGCACAAACACCCCTAAAGTGAAGGCGATTCGCCCTACATGAGGCGCCATGGCGGGATCACCTCTGCAAGGTGGCAGGCGACCTGATGGCCATCCCCGATGTCCCGTAGGGGTGGTTCTTCTTCAGCACAGATCCCCTCAGCATAGGGGCAACGCGGATGGAACCTGCAACCTGTGGGGAAGCTGTCCGCCGATGGGATCTCCCAGCTCCGCAGCGGCAGGGGCCCCCTCCGCTTGGCCAGCTTGGGGTCGGGGATGGGAGCGGCGGCGAGGAGCGCCCGGAGGTAGGGATGCATAGGAGTGTGGAATACATCCTCAAGCACGCCGAGCTCGACGATCTTCCCCAGATACATCACGGCTATCCTGCCCCCCCGGGCGATATACCTCGCTGTAGCCAGATCATGGGTGATGTAGAGGAAGGAGATCCCCAGCTCCTCCTTCAGCTTCATCATCAGGTCCAGGATCGATAGCCTCAAGGAGGCGTCGATCATCGAGACCGGCTCATCGGCTACGATGAACTTCGGCTTGGGGATGATGCTCCTGGCGAAGAGCAACCGCTGGCGCATCCCCCCCGGAGAGGTGGTGAGGATACTTATTCATGAAGTATTCAGGTGGGACGATCCCCACGAACTCCAGGAGCCTCTTCACTTCCGCCCTCACCTCGCTCCTCCTGGTGCCATACCTGAGGAGGGGAGCCCTCAGGGTCTGGTAGATCGTCTTTGCCGGGTTCAAAGCGGCATAGGAATCCTGGTGGACGAGCTGGCCCTCAGGTCGCTGCTCCTTGCCCATGTAGAGGACCTTGCCCGAGGTGGGGCTGATCAGCCCGAGGAAGACCTTCCCTAAGGTGGTCTTCCCGCAGCCACTCTCGCCCACCAAGGCCAGGATCTCCCCCTCCCTCAGATCGAGCGAGACGTTGGAGACCGCTTCGACACTGGCCTTGCGGGCCAGCCACCCCTTCCTGAAGACCACGCTCACATCCTTTAGCTCGACCAGCTTCATCAAGTTGGGGCTCTGACCTTCAGGCATAAGATCGGACATCTCCCCAAACGAGCCTTCTGAAGAACT
>CAZCTZ010000005.1:0-30783 GCA_964501855.1 uncultured Thermotogae bacterium | reverse complement strand
AGTTTTGACATCTTACGGTGTGGCCCGATCTGCCGAGCCGGCCACGGGGAACCCCTAGGGGAGTTCACCCTGGAGCAGATGCTTTGCGAAATTGAAAAGGTGTATAGTGGCAGCGTATGATATGAGAGGTCATGCGCTGGAGTTCGGTAATTCGGGACTTTGAGCCCAATATGTGGGTTGGCCCGATCTCCCCCTGGATGCCATAATTGAGATGTTCCGTGGGTGCAGGAGGGAGAGGAGGTCTATTATGCAGAAGGAGAGAGAGCAAATCGAAATCAAAATAGGGCTTCCCATCAAGGATTTAATCTCCGCGATCAACGAGTTGGATGAGGAGGAACGGGAACATTTGATCGAAAACCTCTTGGCTGCTACCAGCCCTGAGTACCTCAAGAGCATCGAAGAGGCGAGGGAGGATTATCGCCGAGGACGAATCCGCCACCATGAAGAGGTATTCACAGAGGAAGAGGGATAGGTCGAGCCTTGGACTACGAGCTGGTTTACACCGAGCGGGCAGTGAGAGACATCACCAAGCTCGACCGGGCAACCCGGGAGCGGATAAGGAAAACCCTGGAAAGATATAGGAGGTCGCCCTTTGATTATGCCCAGAAGATGGCCGATCCAAAGCTGGGATCTTACAGATTTCGCATCGGAGAGTACCGGGTCATCTTCGACATCGAGGGCGACCAGATCGTGATTTTGCGGGTGGGCCATCGCCGGGAGATCTACCGGGGCTGAAGCCATGCCCTGTGGTGTTCCGGGTCTTGGTCAGCGCTTGTTTGGTATGCTCCAACCTACCAAGCCGGCCGCGGGGAACCCCAGGGGAGTTCACCCGATCGCAGGCTAACAAGGCCGAGAAGGTCTATGAGGAAGAGGTATCGGCAAGCGGGGGTTCTCCCCTAGGCGCTATGGGAAGACCTCCTTGATCTTGGAGGTCCTGGACCGCGTCAAGGAGGAGGGCTTTCTCACCGTCTATTTGGACCTGTTCAAGGTGACCTCGGAGGAAGCATTCATCGCCGCTTATGCTAGGGAGATAGCTCGGCTTCAGGGCGGCGGGATCCGCTCCATGCTCCGGAGGGTTAAGGAGCTGCTCCCCCGGCTGATCCCCAAGGTGGTGATGAAGGGCGAGGAGGAGATCCTGGAGAAGGTGGATGGCGGATATCAATACACTGATGTCTTCTTCAAGCGCTGGGTCCGGGAGGAGTTCACCTGAGCTGAGCCCAAGGCTTAGCGAGAACATATTGTGTTGTGGACGGGAACAAGCAGACCGCCTGGGAGGCGATGGAGCGGTTCCTGGGGGAGAACGGGGTGCGCCTTGGGCGGGGACGGAGGAGCTCGTCGAGCTGATGCTCCGCATCGAGGACAAGAGCCTCGGGACCCAGAGAGCGGTCAAGTTCGGGGAGGAGGTGCTGCAGTGCAGGGCAGGTACCTCGGGCATTCATACGGCGCTGGCAAGGGCTTATTGATTATCGGGTGAGGTGGGAAGTACTATCTATATGAGCATGGAGAGGAGCCGTGACTGGATGGATCAAGCCGAGGGCGACCTGGAGCACGCCAAGAGCGACTTGGAGAGAGGTTTTTATGATTGGGCTTGTTTCTCCTCCCAGCAGGCTGCGGAGAAGGCGGTTAAAGCGGTCTTTCAGAAGATGGGCGCCGAGGCTTGGGGGCATTCGGTCGCCGATTTGCTCGAGGAGCTCTCGGAGAGACATCAGGTTCCAGAGGAGCTCATCAATGGGGCCCTAGAGCTCGATAAGGCCTACATCCCGACAGGATATCCCAGTGCCCATCCCTCCGGCTCCCCGAGGACCCGGTATACTAAGGGGGAGGCGAGAAGGCTCATCGACTATGCGGAAGGGATCATCAAGTTCTGTGCGGATCTTCTATCCAAGATTTGATCGAGAGGAGGTTCTCAGACTCCTCTCCGAGAGGCTTGGGAAGCTTGGGGAGGAGCTCCCGCTCCGCCGGGTCGTCCTTTTCGGCTCCTACGCCAAGGGGAATTACGACGTGGGGAGCGATATCGACCTCCTCATCGTTTACCGGGGAGAGGCGCGGGAGGATGCCTACGCTGTGGCCAAGAGGATCCTCGACCTCCCTCGCCTGGAGCCCCACCTTTACACCGAGGAAGAATACGAAAAGCTGGAGTCATCCCTCGATAAAATGACAGAGGGCGGCATCGAGCTGTATCCGGCATCTTGATTTTTGACATGGTCCCTCCTGAGCTCTGTTCGTCCGAGCGGTTCACCCTGCCGGCGGTGAGCTGAGCGGTGAATAGGATCTAGGATAGGGTAGGGTGGCTACCGGCGAGTCCGATACTCGCAGCTCGGGAAGCAGCATGGATCGCGCGTCCCGTCCAGGTTGATGCGCACGAAGCCCTCGCCGCAGGTCCGGCTCAAGCCGAGCCGCCGCCGGGTGTAGTCGTCGGCGGCCACGACCAGGCCCGCCCTCCGCCCGAGCAGGGTGAGCAAGCCGAAGGCCTCAGCCAGCTCGGCCGTGGAGGGGACGAACCTCTGTCGGTTCCCCTTGTAGCCCAGGAGCAACAGCCGGCGGGCGCCCCGCCGGACGGCCTCGCCGGCAAGGCTCATGACCTCCTCCAGGCCGCCGCGCAGGAGGAGCAGGTTCACCACCGCGCGGGGGTGGGCCACCAGCGCCGTCCACTCCCCCTCGCCCTTGCCAGCTGAGACGCCGAAGCTCCAGAGCAGCCCGGCGTCGGCCAGGGCGATCACCATCTCGGGCTCGCGGGCGTTGGTGGTCAACCCGGCGCGCAGGCCTCGCTGGCGAGCGGCCTCCAGCAGGGCGGGCAGCTCCGGGTGGAGCGTCGGCTCCCCGCCGCCCAGGGCCACCGCCTCCACGCCCTCCTCTACCAGCTCGCCGAGCAGCTTGTCGAATTGGGCCACGGGCATGTCCCGGTCGGACTTGGGCTGGTCACAGTAGGGGCAGCGGAGGTTGCAACGCTGGGTGATCTCCACCGAGGCCAGCCGCAGCCGGTCAGTCTCCGGCACCAGTATCTTCATTATTCATTTCACCCTCAGCTTCGGCCCTCCCTCCGGCCGGCAGAGGTAGACTACCCGGGCCTCCCCACGGCAGCCGGCGCAGGTCATCATAGACCAGCCGCAAGGCCGCCACCCCATCGGCGATGTAGACGGCCTCGGCCTGCTCGATCAGCGCTTGCAGCCGCCTCTCCAGGAGCGGCCGCGCCGGCCCCCAGCCGCGACATTCGGTCCACAGGAGCCAGGCCAGCGCGGCTCGCTGGTAGATGTAGGCCAGGGGCTCCTCCGCGGCCGCATACCACTTCTCAACTTCCTTCCCCAGCCGGGCGGCCAGGGCGGCCCACCGGAGGCGCTCAGGGGGTTCCACTTCGGCCGGGTCCAGCCGGACCAGCTCGTAGGCCATCACCGCCTCGGCCCGAATGCTCACCTCCCCCAGGGCCTTCTCCAACCGCTCGACCGAATCCCGGACCCACCGGCAGCCCACGGTCGGGTAGCGAGCCCGGGCGCGCAGGACCTCGCCGGCATATTCCTCCATGAGCCGCTGGCGGTGGGCGGCCATGGCCTCGGGCAGCTCCACCGGGTGCTGGAAGATCCCCAGTTCCTCCCACGAGGCCCAGAGGATGCCATCGGCCAGGTCGCGGACATACTGCTCCTGGGTCTCCGGGGCCGGGCCGCCCTGGGGCAGCAGGAGGGTGCGGCCCAGCTCGAACTCTCCGATATCGCGCTCCTTCGCTCGGGCCAGGAGCTCCCGCAGCCGCTCCTCGTCCTCGCTAGCGGCCTCCCGATTGCCGAAGGTCAGTGGGCGGTAGCCGGCCTCGTTCGGCGTCTCCACGCGGAAGCCCCGCCAGGCCCGCTCGAACTCCGGGCCGAGCTCGCGGGCCAGCTCGCGCAGTCGGGCGTGCAGCTCCCGGGCATGGGCAAAGTCCACGTGCCGCAGCACGTTCTCGAACTCCTCGGCCAGGGAGACCACCAAGCCGGGGTCGCTGCACTCTACCAGCAATTGACGCATCGTGATCGTGTCCTCCTCCCTCTCCCTCCTATTCTATTAGCCTATTAGCCTGCTAGCGGGCCACAAAGGGCGTGCACCTGCGCACGTCAGCTAGGCGGAGGGCCTCAAAGGTAGCCTGGATGTAGCGCTCCCCACGCCAATACCCCGATGCGGCTAGGGCCTCCAGCTCGAATATGCGCTCCCAACTGGAGAGGATATCCGACCACCACGGCTCCGGCAAGGGCCAGGCCCGCCGGAACCGGTCGGGAACAGCCGCCTCGAACCGCCGATACCACACCTCTTCCTCATCCTCGCTGAGGGCCAGGTAGCCCCAGTTGAGGACAGCGTGCCAGGCGTCGAAGTCGGAGAGGAGCACCTCGGCTGGCTCGAGTTCTAACTCCAGGCGCACCCCGCGGGTCCCCCGCGGCAGGTGGCCCGAGCGCCTCAGGTCGGGGCGGGGGCTGTGCCAGCCCCACCAGGGGTAGTGACCCCGATAGCCGGGGATGCGCCGCTCCATCTGAGCGCGCATCCAGTCATAAGCATGGCGGAATTCCTCCGGAATGCGGGCGGGATCGGCATACAGAACTTGCTCCGCCTCAAGCCGCTCCAGGACCTCCACCGGCTGGATCGTCCACACCCGCATGGGATCTGTCATTTGGACGGGGGATCGTCGGCCTCATCCCCTTTCCTTTTCTCTTCCTCGTCCCTCATCCTCGCTCTCACTCTCACTCTCACTCTCGTCCTCGTTCTCGCCCGTGGGACCTCCTGCCTGCCCCTGCCCAAGCTCAGGCTGGCCCGCCCCCTCGGGCTCAGGCTCACCCGTCAGCTCTCCCATCTTGATTGGGTCCGGGCTATCTAGCCCCTCGAGCCTCGGGGCAGGTTCAGCTCGTAGTATGTCGGCGGCAGGACGGCCAGGGTGCCGCCGGCCACCGGGGTCTTCGCCTCCAGCCTAAAGGTGCGCCGCTCCGACTTATCGGGCGGGATGGCAGCATAGTGATGCTGCACCAGCAGATACTTCCCCTCCGCACGGTGGGAATCTCCAGTCGGGTGATGGTCAGCCGTTTGGTGATTAGTGATAGGTCTCATCGCGAATCGCGGAGATTTTAGCAGGGATCGGCGGAGCGGGCAACGATTTAATAATGACGATAAGCAACATGCTCTGCTCCCGCTCCTGACCGAGCTCCGAAGGGAGGGTGGGCAGGCGGGTGTGATCTAGATCTGGATCTGGACTGGTCAATGGGGCAGCCGCTCGCTCAGGAGCTCCTCCTCGAGCAGCTTTTCCTCCGCCGGCTCGGGCGGGGCGCGTCGGGGTCGGGGGCGGTCGACCTGCGCGAAGAAGAGGTAGGTGAGCGTCGGCCCGACGAGGTAGCATCCACAGGTGATGAGGAAGATCACCCCGAAGCCGGGGCCGCCCTGGAGCTGGCCGCTCGTCCAGTTGCTCAGCGCCCAGGAGCCGCTCCAGCTCATCGTGAGGAGGCCGCTCGCCGCCGCGCGGCGGCGCTCCTCGATCTGCTCCATGACGAAGGCGGTATAGAGCGGCCCGCCTAGGTTCATCAGCGCCGCTCGGACGAGGAAGCCAACCGCTGCCGGGATGAGGTGCGGCGAGTAGCCCAGCATCAGGAGGAAGGGGATCGACGCGAGCTGGGTGGAGACGACCGCGCGGATCTTCCCCCAGCGATCGGCCAGCACCGGCCCGGCCAGTATCGCCAGCCCCATGGCCACCGACTGCCCGGCGAAGAGCGCCCCTAGCAGGGCATCGGAGATGGCGAATTTCCCCTTGAGGAAGACGTTGAGGTAGGGGATGAGCAGCCCCGCGCCGAAGGCGATGATCACCTCCGGGATGAAGAGCTTCCCGAGGAGCCCCGGCTGGGCGAAGGCCCCTCTAAGGCGAGGTCGCACCCGCCCTGCCCCCGGCTCCGGTCGGATCTCAACCCCGGTCTCAGCCCCAGGAGCCCCCTCACGGGCCGGTGGGGATGAGGGTGAGGACGAAGGAGAAGAAGGTGAGCGGACGGCGAGCAGCGGGAGGGTGGCCACGGTCACCAGAGCTGCGCTCACCAGCAGGGTCGCACGGTAGGCCAGCGGCGCCCCCGGCTCGAGCTGGAAGAGCCTCGCGAAGAGGCCCGGGAGTGCGCCCCCGACAAGGTAGCCGAAGAACCCCGAGAAGGTGTTGAGCGCGAACTGGACGCTGAAGAGGTGGGTCCGCTCCTCCTCGGTGCTGTTCTGGGCCATGAACGGCGCGCCTACCACCCACGCGAGCGCGCTCCCCAGGCCGCCGAGCACGCTGAAGAGGATCAGCCCCTCCGGCGAGGGGACGGAGGCGATCCCGAGGATGGAGATGAGCGCTAGCGCCACCCCCAGGAGGAGCGCCCGCTTGTAGCCGATCCAGTCGCCGATGAGCCCCGCGGGGACGGCGACGATCAGGGTGACCACCGAAGGGAGGGCCACCAGCAGCCCGAGGAAGCCCGGGCCGTAGTCCAGGCTGAAGATGTAGAGGTTGAAGAAGAGGAAGTAGATGGAAAAGCCCAGCCCGCTCAGGAAGGAGAAGCCGAGATAAAGCCGCGCGTTGCGGCTGAAGCTCCGCAGCCTCTGCCAGTAGAGGGTGATCGCTCGCACTCGCATCGGTTCGGCCCCTCAGGTAGACCGCCCGAACTCGGAAGCGGAGTTCTTAACCGATAGTTCCCGATTTTGATTTTACCCGGACTGGGGTGCACCCCCGGGCCGGGCCCGAGGCCAGGGCCGGGGTGGCAGCTCGATCAGTCGCGAGCTAGCCGGGGAAGAGCCAGGAGAGGCGCGTCCCCTGGAGGAGCCGCGAGCCCAAGGCGAGGATGACCGCCGCGGTGAGGGAGCGGGTGATGAGGAAATTGCTCAGGGTCTGATTGAGCAAAGAAAAAAGATCCAAGCCTAAAAGGCTCCCAAATAGCTTCACTCGGCTCATTTCCCCGTGGTTCCCAAAGAGGATACCGGATCGGCTAGCCCCTGTCAAGCACCTGCCCGATGGCGGGTCATCGATTTTATGAGCCGGAGGGCGATCCCCGACAGGCTCCCTCCTCCCGAGCGGGGACTAAGTTAAGGGATCAAGATCAACGGTCAGACCAGACGAACTCCCTCTCGATGGCGATGGTGGAGGAGCCCCGCCCGTGGACCGCCTCGGGGTAGTAGATCCCCAGGTAGCGCTCGTCGGTGCCCCCGCCGCGGACCATCACCAGCGCGTAGCCGTGCGAGCCGACGTATTCGCGGCTCACCGGGCGGCCGGCTCCCGCCCGGTCCCAGGTGGGATCGAAGGGGACCCACCCGTAGCCGGGGAGGTAGACCTCGGGCCAGCGGTGGAGGACCCTATCGACGAAGCGGCCCCTCCTGGCCCCCTGGGGGATGTAGACGCTGCCGCCGGCGAATCGCGCCGGCAGGCCCACCGCCCGCGCCAGCGCGATGAATACGAAGGTGAACTCGCTGCAGCTACCTGTGCCCCGCTCGAGCACGGTCACCGCGTCGTCCCAGCGGCCAAGCGGCTCGCCCCGGAGCGTCCTCGCGACGAAGTCGTGGATGCGAAGGGCCATCAGGTAGGGGTTCCTCTCCTCGCCCACCACCCTCCGGGCCGTGCTCACGATCAGGGGATCGGTGATCCTGTAGTATGGCCCATCCGCGGTGTATAGCCGGACGATCTCCGGGGGGATCTCCTCCAGGCTGCCCACCTTGTCGGGGTCTATATGGTATCTTATCCGCCAGAACTTCCCGACGGCGGTGAGCCTGATCGTGAAGCTCTGCCCGGGCCCGAGCCGCCCCACCTCGAAGTCGGCGAGCCTCTGCCCAAAGCTGTCGTAGACGTAGCGAGTGGGCGGGGGCGTCCAGGAGAGGGTCTCGAGCTCCTGCTCCGGCAGGCGGGGAGGGACGCCGAAGTAGACGTGCACGTCGGTCAGGGTGCCCCGGCCGGTATTGGCCAGCACGTAGGTGAGCTCCACCCTCTTTGTGATCGGCTCGCTGAGGGTGTAAAGGGAGGAGGGGAGCGCCGCCAGCGCGAGCCCGAGCATGAGCAGGACCAGACCGAAGCCGAGGAGCGGCCTTCTCATCCATCTAGGGGGCATAGGTTTTCAGCCTCCTTTGTTTGTTTTCGCCTAACCCCTGATCAGCTCCAGTGCGCGCTTGATCAGCTCTTCCGCCGAGAGGCTCCCCTCATGGTCGGCCTTGACCCGCTCGAGCGCCCGGCGGGCCTCCGCGGCGGTGAAGCCGAGCGACCTCGTGAGCGCCTGGAAGGCTAGCTCCTCCTGGTCGGAGCGGACCGCCGCGACCTCCTCGCCCAGGGGGACCCGGGGCAATTTCTCCTTGAGCTCGAGGATCAGCCGCTCGGCGGTCTTCCGCCCGATCCCCCGGACTCGGCAGAGCTCCTCTGCCTGGCCGTGGAGGACCACCTGGCGGAACCTCGCCGGGGGCATCGCCGAGAGCACCTGGAGGGCCACCCGGGGTCCCACCCCGCTGACGGCGAGCAGCAGCCGGAAGAGCTCCCGCTCCTCGCTGCTGGCGAAGCCGTAAAGCTCGAAGCCGTCCTCGCGCACCTGCAGGTGGGTGAAGAGCCGGACCGGCTCGCCCGGCCTGAGCTCCCCCAGCTCGTCCCGGGTGCTCGAGGGGATCAGGAGCCGATAGCCCAGCCCGCCGGTCTCCACCACCGCGTAGTCCGGGCCCAGCTCGACCAGCTCGCCGCTGATGAACTCGATCATCGCCCTCGGATTAATTCCGATTCTACTTTCACGCGGAGGCGGACACAAGCTCAAATGCGGGCTGCGATGGGCTCCTACCTCTACCTCCCTCTACCTCCACCTCTACCTCCTGCTTCCCGCTCCCTGCTTCCCAACTACCGCTTACCGAGGAGCGGGGGAGATGGAAGGAGTGGAAGCGGTGTGGACCACGAGCACGAGCAGCAGGCCTTCCTCGACTTCGACCCCCGCGGGGATCTCGACGACCTCGTTGGAGATCCCCCGTGAGGAGGCCCGCTGGAGCGACTCCCCCTCGAGCGGGTATTTCAACCCCCAAGTCCTGATGCCCTTGACCTCGGCTGAGAGCGGGATGAGCGAGATGAGGTCTCCCACCCCAGCCGCGGCCAGCTCCAACCGCCCCCCTCCTCGGAGAAGGTAGAGCCGCTCCCGCCCGGCGACGATCTCACCGGCGATCCCCGCGCTCACCGCTTTTTCCAGGAGGAAGACGCTCGCCAGGGTCTGGTCGAGCCGCTCGCCGAGCACCCCAAACAGGATGAGCCTGTCCGGTCGGCGGGCGATGGCCCAGTCCAGGGCCAGCTCCAGGTCGGTCTGGTCCTTCTCCGCAGGATGGGCTATAACCTCGAGCCCGCTCCTCTCCAGCTCCTCGCGCTCACCTTGGCTGAGGGAGTCGAGGTCGCCGATCACCAGGTCCGGCCTGATCCCATGCTTTGAGGCCTTGGCGAAGCCGCCATCGACGGCGATGATCCGGTCGGCTCCGGCGGCGAGCTCGGGGAGGAGCCCTTCTCCCTGCCAGGAGCCGTTGCCCAAGATGAGGATGGTCTCGCCCATCGCTTCCGCTTGCTCTTGGCCTATCACCCGCTCATTATCCGATGAGGGAGGCCTCGCCGGCAACCGAGCTGGGGCTGGCCCGGCCCGACGGGGTGGGGGTGCCCGCGATCGGATTTGAGCTTGAGTGAGTTCGAGTTCGAGTTTGGGTTTGAACCCCTCAGCCCACCAGGACTATAATCGAAGATAGCTCGAGCAAGGGAGCAGGAACCGGACGGGACAGGAGAGCAGGGGAAGAGGAGGAAAGAGGAAAGAAGAGGGGTGGAATGATCGATGCCGGCGACGTATCCGCAGGAGTTCCGCTACACCAAGGAGCATGAGTGGATCAAGCCGGAGGGCGGCCACGGCCGGGTCGGGATCACCGACTACGCCCAGAAGGAGCTGGGGGACATCGTCTACGTCGAGCTGCCCGAGCTCGGCCGGGAGGTGAAACAGGGCGAGGCCTTCTCCAGCGTGGAGTCGGTCAAGGCCGTCTCCGACATCTACGCCCCGGTGAGCGGGAAGGTCGTCGAGGTGAACCGCGAGCTGGAGGAGAAGCCCGAGCTGATCAACCAGTCGCCCCACGGGGAGGGCTGGATCGCGGTGCTCGAGCTGGCCGACCCCAAAGAGCTGGAGAACTTGATGACCGCCGAGGAATACGAGAAGTTCATCGCCGAAAGCGAATAGCTCGAGGAGCAGGAAGGAGCCGGGATGGGGCCGGAGGGAGACCACCTCCAGCACGAATACATCCCCAACACCGAGGAAGACATCCGCGAGATGCTCGCGGCGATCGGCGTCCGGTCGATCGACGAGCTCTTCACCGACATCCCTAGGGAGGTCCTGGAGCGGTATGAGCCGCTGGGCCTGGAGCCGCTGAGCGAGCTTGAGGTAATAGAGGAGCTGGAGCGCCTCGCCCGGAAGAACCTCGACCCCCGGGAATATATCTCCTTCCTCGGCGGCGGGATCTACGACCACTTCGTGCCGAGCGTCGTCGACTACGTGCTCGCCCGGTCGGAGTTCTACACGAGTTACACGCCCTACCAGCCGGAGGTGAGCCAGGGGACGCTCACCTGGATGTTCGAGTTCCAGACCTTCATCTGCGAGCTGACCGGGATGGAGGTCGCCAACGCCACGATGTATGACGGCGCGACGGCGCTGGCGGAGGCGCTCTTCATGGCCGCGCGGGTCACCAAGAAGCGAAAGTTCCTGGTGGCTAAGAGCCTCAACCCCCACTACCTGGAGGTGCTGCGGACCTACGCCTGGGCCGCCGAGCTGGAACTGCACGAGCTGCCCTACACCGAGGCGGGCCAGCTCGACCGCGGGGCGCTCGCTGCGGCCCTCTCGGACGAGGATAGGGATGAAATAGGCGGGCTCCTCCTCCAGACGCCGAACTTCTTCGGGGTGATCGAGGACCTTTCCGGCTTGAAAGAGGAGCTGGGCGAGGCGCTGCTCATCGTGAGCGCCAACCCTATCGCCCTGGGCATCCTGAAGCCGCCGGGGGAGTTCGGCGCGGACATCGTCACCGGCGAGGGACAAGTCCTAGGAAATCGACCGAACTTCGGCGGGCCGCTCCTCGGCCTCTTCGCCTCCCGTGAGAGGTATCTGCGGCAGATGCCGGGGCGGATCATCGGCCAGACGGTCGACGTCGACGGCAAGGTGGGCTACGTCATGACGCTCCAGGCGCGGGAGCAGCACATCCGCCGGGCGAGGGCGACCTCGAACATCTGCAGCAACGAGGCCCTCTGCGGGCTCGCCGCGACCGTGTTCCTCGCCGCCCTGGGCAAAGAAGGCCTGCGGGAGCTGGGAGAACTCCACCTCCAGAAGGCGCACTACCTGGCGGGGCGGCTTGAGAGCCTTCCTGGCTGCCGGCTGCGGTTCTCCGGGCCGTTCTTCAACGAGTTCGTCGTCGAGCTGCCGAAGGAGCCCCAGGCGGTGCTGGCGCGCCTCCGCGAGGAGAAGATCCTCGGCGGGCTCGACCTGACACCCTACGGCTTAGAGAACAGCCTGCTGATCGCGGTGACCGAGAAGCGGACCCGGGCCGAAATGGACCTCTTCGTCCGGAAGTTGGAGGAGATCATAAGATGACCACGAAAGCCAAGGCCAAAGCAGAAGCAGAGGCAAGGCCCAAGACCGGGACGATCTACGACCTCGGCGCGCCGGGCCGCCGCGGCGTCCGCCTGCCGGCGCTCGATGTGCCCCGCAAGAGCTTAGAGGAGCTCCTGCCCCCGGGGTTGCTTCGGGAGCGGCCTCCTCGCCTCCCTGAGGTGAGCCAGCCCGAGCTCGTCCAGCACTACACCCGCCTCTCCAAGATGAACTACGGCGTCGACGACGGGCTCTACCCGCTGGGCAGCTGCACGATGAAATACAACCCCAAGGTGAACGAGGAGCTCGCCCGGCTGGCCCAGTTCGCGCTGGCCCACCCCCACCAGGGGGAGGATCTTTCGCAGGGGATCCTGGAGTTGATGTTCGAGCTGGGGAGGCTCCTCTGCAGGATCGGCGGGATGGACGCGATCACGCTCCAGCCGGCCGCCGGCGCCCACGGCGAGCTCACCGGGATGTTCCTCATCAAAAAATACTTCGAGGAGCGGGGCGAGCTCGCCCGCCGGAGGAAGATCCTCCTCCCCGATTCGGCCCACGGGACGAACCCCGCCTCGGCGCGGATCGCCGGCTTCGAGGTGGTCGAGACGGCCTCCGACGCTCGCGGGATGGTCGACCTCGAGGAGCTGGAGCGGAACACGGACGAGACGGTCGCGGGGATCATGCTCACCGTGCCGAACACCCTGGGCATCTTCGAGGAGGACATCCTCAAGATCACCGAGATCATCCACGAGGCGGGCGGGCTGGTCTACTACGACGGCGCGAACCTGAACGCCTTCCTGGGGCGCGCCCGCCCCGGCGACATGGGCGTGGACATCGTCCATTACAACCTGCACAAGACCTTCTCGACGCCCCACGGCGGGGGCGGACCCGGCTCCGGCCCGGTCGCCGTGGTGAAGGAGCTGGAGCCCTACCTGCCGGTGCCGGTCGTCGCCCGCGATGCGGACGGGAAGTTCTATTTGGACTACGACCGCCCGAGGTCGATCGGCCGGATGCACAGCTTCTACGGCAACTTCGCGGTGCTGGTCAAGGCCTACGCTTACATCCGGGCGCTGGGCGACCCCGGGCTGAGGGCGGTGAGCGCCAGCGCCGTCCTCAACGCGAACTACCTCAAGGAGAAGCTGAAGAAGACCTACAAGCTCCCCTACGACCGCCTCTGCAAGCACGAGTTCGTCCTCTCCGGGAAAGGATTAAACCCAGAGGTGCACACGGTCGACATCGCCAAGCGGCTGATCGATTACGGCTTCCACCCCCCGACGGTCTACTTCCCGCTGATCGTGGAGGAGGCGCTGATGATCGAGCCGACGGAGACCGTGAGCAAGGCCGAGCTGGACCGGTTCATCGCCGCGATGGAGGGGATCGCCAAGGAGGCGAAGGAGAATCCCGAATTGCTCAAGGAGGCCCCGCACCACACCCCCGTCCGGCAGCTTGATGAGGCCCGCGCTGCCCGCCGTCCGGTCTTGCGCGTCCCGCTCTGATTTCAGTTCAGCTCAGGAGGCAGCCATAGGCCCAAAACGTGGTGCAAAATCCCTCCCCTTGGCCCTCGGACTGCTCCTCCTCCTCAGCTTCAACACCGGCTCAAGGTGCGCCCTCGCCTCGGAGGAGGGCAGCTTCCAGTTCGAGTTCGAATTCATCCGTGAGCAAGGCGGAGCAGGCCTGATCGACGAGAGCTGGGGGTGGGAGACGGGCTTGAGCTTGGAGCTGGGGCTGGCTGGAGCGCTCACGCTGGGGGTGGATACCACCTGGAGCGACGAGCGCCACGAGATCAAGCTCTACAGGACGAAATCCGCTCGCCAGCTCCAGCTCGCCCTGGCAGCGCTGGTCGAGGAGGCCGAGCTGGAATGGGAGTTTGAGCATCAGGCCTGTCGCTACCCTCACGCGAGCTACAAGAGCTGGCAGGCGGACAAGCTCGCGCTCGAGCTTGACCTCCCGGGGTGGTCACTCGAGCTAGCCCGCAGGGAGAAGAGCTATCCTCACAAGCTGAGCAAGGACTTGACCACCGAGCGGGTAAAGATCGCTCTCAAGCCCTCAGATTCGGGGGGAAGCCAGGCTGGCGGGGCCTCGCTAGAGCTTGAACGAGACGTCTACCCCAACGCTCCAATAAAGGACAACTCGACGATCGCGATCACGCTCTCGCTCGAGCGCCAGCTCAGCTTGAGCGAGAGCAAGAGCGAGAGCGAGCAGGACCCGCCCCTGAGCGGCGCAGTAGAGCTTGATATCACCATGACCCGCTATCCTAGGAACCCCGTGAAGGATGCGCTCAAGTGTGGCTGGAGCCTCACCGGCGAGCTGGGCTTAGATGCGCTGGAGATCGCCCTCACGGTAGAGACTGGACGGGCGACCAGCGACCTCAAAGATAGAGGGTGGGCAAGCTGGGAGCTCGGGCTTGACGGAGGGGATTGGAGCTACACCGCAGAGCACGAGCGCAAGAGCACTCTTTATCCCCAGGACCCGGCCAAAGACAGGCTGACGAGGACCTCCCAGAGGGAGCTCAAGCTGGAGCGCGGCGAGCTCACCGTCGTGGGGGAGGCCGTCCGGGAGCGGGTCAGCTACCCTCAGAATGCCCTGAAAGACCGTAAGACCCGCACCTACCAGGTGGAGCTCGAACTGGACGGCACCGCCGTTCAACTCTCCTGGAAGACCACCCGTTACCCGAACGATCCGGACAAGGATAAGCGGATTAGGGAGGCCAAACTGAAGCTCGCCCGGGAGCTTGCTCCCACTACGGGCGCGGGGTGGACCCTGGAGGCCAAGCTGGAGCAAGAGTCCTACCCCAGCGAGCCGAGCAAGGACCGCCTCACCGCTGGCTGGTCGGTGGAGGTGGAGCTGGAGCTGGGGTGGTGATGGTTGATGGTCATGGTCACGGTCATGGTAGCGCACTAGATTATATCTTCCTTTGAGATCCCGGGGATCTCGATCCGCCGGCCGTCCTCCAGCTCGATGATCGTCGTCCCCCGGAAGATGTTGTGCCCGACCACCTTGCCCTCCTTGTCGTCGCAGCGGATCCGCGAGCCGAGGTGGGGCAGCTTGGCGAGGATCTCGACGTAGTTCTGGTGCTCAAACTTGAGGCAGCAGATGAGCCGCCCGCAAAGGCCGGTGATCCGCTCCGGGGGGACGAACAGCTCCTGCTCGTAGACCATCCGCATCGAGATCGACTCCGGATTGCGCAGGAAGCGCGCGCAGCAGATCGGCAGGCCGCAGCGGCCGAGACCGCCCTTGAGCTGGGCCTCCTCCCGCGGGCCGATCTGCCGGAGGCTGATCGCCGCCCTGAACCGCCCGCCTAGCTCCCGGAGGAGGGCCCGGAAGTCCACCCGTTGGGGCGAGGTGAAATAGAAGGTGAGGTGGCGGCGGTCGAAGCTATACTCCGCATTGACTACCTTCATCGGGAGCCCCTGGCGCTTGACCAGCTCGCGGGCCTCCCGGAGGGCTCGCTCCTCCGCGGCCTTGTTGTCGAGGATCTGCTGGCGGTCCTCCTCGCTCACCCGGCGGATGACCCACTGCAGGGGGTAGCCGAGCTGCCGGGGGTCGATCACCTCCGGCCCGCGGATCACCTCGCCGAACTCCTCGCCCCATTCGGTCTCGACGATGCATAGGTCCCGCGGGTGGAGCGTCAGCCGGCCGAGCTTGAAGTAGCGCCGCTCGCGGCGGCTGTTCCCCAGGATGACCAGGACTGCTCGCTCCCCCTCGCGGCGCTTCATCTCAGATCAGCTCAGATCAGGGAATTGGCTCGGATCAGATCACTTCCCAGCCGTCCAGGTCCAGTTCGGCCTTCGCCCCTCGGCTTCACTTCAGCTCGGCCTGGTCTCAATCTCGAGCTTTGAGCCCCCGCAGCCGAAGGAGCGCCGATTCCAATAGCAACTGCAGGTTGGCGTTCCCCTGGAGCTGGAGGCGCGCCCGCTCCAGCGCGGGGATCACCCCCAGGAGGCGCGCTCGCACCCGCTCTCGCGCTCCTTCTCCCTTTCCCTTTTCCTTTCCCTCTCTTTCCCCCTCTAGCTCCCCCAGCTCCGACCGGGCTCGGGCTAGCTCCGCCCGGCGGTCCTGGTTGAAGATGGTGAGGTTAGGGCTGGCCCCCTCCAGCCCGCCGATCACGATCAACAGGTCCCGATACCAGAAGATCGCCTCCTCGAGGAAGCGGTCGAGCCGCTCCCGCTCGAGCTTGCTCCAGGCAGCGGCAGCTTCCAAGACCAGGTGCGCGGGCCACTCCGGGAGGCGTCCCAGCACCTCCAGGGCCAGCTCGTGCTCCTCGATGAGGCCCTCCGCCTCCGCGAAGGCCCCGATCAGCTCCTGGTCGTCCAGCTCCTCCAGCTCGCGCCGGAGCCTCTCCCGCTCCGCTAGCAGTGGGGGGCTGGGGCTGCCCGGACCCCCGCTCAGGAGCTGCTGGATCAGGTGCTCTCGGCCCTTGCTGACCGCGATGAGGTAGTCGATCTCCTCCTTCGAGAAGCCCTGGGTCTTGAGCCTCGCATAGAGCTGGCTCAGCGAGCGGGTCGCTAACCGGACCACCTGGCAGCGGGAGATGATCGTGGGGAGGAGGTCCAAGCTGCGGGCGAGCAGGAGGAAGACCAGGTAAGGCGGGGGGTCCTCCAGGAGCCGCAGGAGGCTGTTGGCCGCCTCCAGGGTGAGCGCTTCCGCCTCGGCGATGACGAAGACCTTATAGGGGGCCTCGCTCGGCGGGTAGAGCGCCTCCTGCTTGAGGGCACGGATCTGCTCGATCCCGATCCGCCGCCCCGCCCCCGAGCGCGCCACCCACCGCAGGTCGGGATGGCTCCCCCGCTCGAGCTTATCGGCGCCCCGCCCATCAGGGCAGAGGAGTTCGCTCAGGAGCCCCCGGGCGAACTCCTCCGGCCACTCGCCGACGAGGAGATAGGCCTGCGCGGGCGCCCCGCGGATGAGCTCCAGCGCGCCTGAGCCCGCCCTTATCCCCTTCCTCTTCCTTTCCCCCTTCCTGCCCTTCTCCCGTGAATCCGCAGCATCCACTGCCATCGCGCTCCAGGTCAAGATACCACAAAGTTGTAGCCAGCTCAAAGAGGGGACTATAGTCCCGGTCGAGGAGGAGAGGGAGATGGGGGTGCAGGGGGCTTGGATTTGGATCTGGATCTGGGCGGTGCCGCTCACCGCCGGGCTCGTGGCGCTCCTCTCAGCTCGGCTCAGCTTGGTCCTCGCTCCGCGCCTCGGGCTGGTCGACCGTTCCGGGGGTGAGGTTCAAGCGAGAGCGCAGGGGCGCCGGCGCAGGCGCAAGCTCCACCGGGATGTCCGCCCCATCGGGGGGTGGGCCCTCTTTTTGGGGGTGTGGCTCGGTGCGGCCCCGGCCTTGGATTGGTCGCGCGAGACCGTGGGGCTCCTCCTCGGGAGCCTCTTCATCTTGGGGCTCGGGCTCCTCGATGACCTGCGGGCGGAGGGCCTCGGGCCGATCGTCAAGCTCATCGGGCAGCTCCTCGGGGCGGCGATCGCCGTGCTAGGGGGTGGGCTCACCCTGGGCAGGGTCGAGCTCTACGGCCTTGAGCTTGGGCTCGAGCTCGGCTCGGGCCTAGGGGGTCAGCTCCTCCTGCTCCTCTGGCTGGTCACCGTCACCAACGCTTTTAACCTGCTCGATGGGCTCGATGGGCTAGCGGCCGGCTGCGGGGCGATCGCCGCGGGCTGGCTCGCGTTGATGGCCTGGGGGGCCGGCAACCGCGAGGCGCTGCTCCTCGCGCTGGGGCTGGGGGGCGCCGCGGTGGGCTTCCTCCGGTATAACTTCCATCCCGCACGGCTCTTCCTCGGCGATGAGGGCAGCTACTCGATGGGCTTCCTCCTGGGAGTGCTCGCGGTGGAGGCCCTCCGCCTCCAGCTCCAGCCTCGGCCCGGACCTGGACCCGAGCTCGGCCCTGAGCCGGTCTCGACCGCGATCCCGATCCTGGTCCCTCTCCTCCTCCTCGGGCTGCCCCTCGCGGACACCGCCTGGGCGGTCCTCCGGCGGCTTCGGGCCCGCCGGTCGATCTTCGCCCCCGATCAGGAGCACATCCACCACCGGCTGCTGGCCCGCCTGGGGAGCCAGCCCCGCGCGGTCCTCCTCCTCTGGGGGCTCTCCCTGGCCTTAGGAGCGGTGGCCTCCTCCCTCTTCCTCCTCGCCCTCGCGTCCGGCCGGTTGCGCTGAGGTCCCGACGGTGATAGAATCAACCTCGCACGCCCCAGATGAGGAAGGAGGCCACAAGGTATCATGGGAGTCCCCAAATGTCGGCGGTCGCGATCGCGGGTGAGGAAGCGGCGGACGCATTGGCAGCTCCGCCCGCCGGCGATCACCGAATGCCCCCACTGCCACGAGCCGATGCTGCCCCACCACGCCTGCCCCGAATGCGGCTACTACCGCGGGATGGAGATCTTCAAGCCGAAGGAGAAGGAAAAGTAATTACAGTAATTAAAATAAGTTAGCGCAAGCGCCCCAGCAGGTAGGCCTGAGCGCCCCGCTCGATCAGTTGGCAGACGAGCAGCGCCTCCTCCAGGTCATGCCCCAGGCCGACCACGCCGTGGCGGGCGAGGATCAGCCCCTTCGCCCGGGTATTCTCCAGCAGCTCCGCGGCCCGGTCGGCCAGCTCCTGCGAGCCCGCCGGCGCGTAGGGCGCGATCAGCACCGCGCCGCCGACGCCGTGCTTCAACTCCTCGGTGAACGCCGGCAGCTCCTCCGTTCGCAGGCTCAGCGCGATCGCGTGCACGCTATGGGTGTGCACGATCGCCTTAGCGTCAGGACGGGCGCGGTAGAGCGCCAGGTGGAGCCTGAACTCGGAGGAGGGCTCTCGCCGGCCGGCGAGCTTCCTCCCCCGAAGGTCCAGCGTAACGATGTCCTCCGCCCCCATCACGGAGTAAGCGAGCTTCGCGGGGGTGATCAAGATCCTGCCGGCATCGAGCCGGCAGCTCACGTTGCCGAAGCTCCCGACGACCAGCCCCAGCTCGGCCATCCGCCGGGCGGTGGCGACCACCTCCTCAGGTGAGCACATCGCGGATCGCCCCCTCCAGCGGCGGGCGGAGCACCCCCCGCTCGGTGACGATCGCCGTGATCAGCTCATGCGGGGTGAGGTCGAACGCCGGATTCCGCGCTCGGGCACCCGCGGGCGCGAGCGGCACCCCCTCGAGCTGCAAGACCTCGCGGGGGTCGCGCTCCTCGATCGGGATCTCCCAGCCTGTGCTGATTTTGGGATCGATCGTCGAGGTGGGCGCGACGACATAGAAGGGGACGCCGTGGCGGTGGGCGAGCACCGCCAGGGTGTAGGTTCCGATCTTGTTCGCCACATCGCCGTTCGCTGCGATCCGGTCCGCGCCGACGAGCACGGCGTCCACCTCGCCCCGGGCGAGGAGGTAGCCCGCAGCGCCGTCGACGACCAGCTCATAGGGGATGCCCTCCTGCTCCAGCTCCCAGGCCGTCAGCCGGGCCCCCTGCAGCAGCGGGCGGGTCTCATCTACCAGGACCTTCCCCAGTTTCTTCAATTCCCAAGCGGCGCGGATAACACCGAGGGCCGTCCCATAGCCGCCGGTGGCCAATGCCCCGGCGTTGCAGTGGGTGAGCACGACCGCCCCTCTAGGCAACAATTCCGCGCCGAATCGGCCCATCCGCCGGTTCGCCTCGATGTCCTCCTCGTGGATCTTTCGGGCTTCGGCGAGCAGCGCCCCTTTCAATTCTTCAAGGCCCCTATCCCGGTTCTCGCGGTAGACCCGCTCCATCCGCTCCAGCGCCCAGAACAGGTTCACGGCCGTCGGCCGCGTCCTGCGCAGCTCCGCGACCGCCTCCCGGAAGCGCCGCTCCAGCTCCTCCAGATTGCCAGCCCCTTGGACCCCGAGGACGACCCCGTAGGCCGCGGCGAGCCCGATCGCCGGCGCGCCCCGCACCTTCAGCTCGCGGATCGCCCGGGCTAGCTCCCTCGGATCTCTGATCTTGAGGACAACGCGCTCCCGGGGGAGCCGCGTCTGGTCGAGCAGCTCGACCGTGCCATCTCGGTCTCGATAGCTTATCGGGGTGAGCATCGCACTTAGCGTTGTAATCCTAGCCCGGGAGGGCTGAGCGATCAACTTCGAGCTGCGAGACAGCTCCGGCTCCCCTGGGCTATACTCTACTGCGATGATGCTCACCGGCTTGAGGAGGGGAGCTCTGTTCATCCCCATCTTCGCTTTGGTCTTGGTCGGCAGCCCTGTTGGACAACCGGCGAGCGAGGGCCTCCTCACATCTATCGGGGAAGCGACCGGCTGGAACAACGCCAGGAAGATCATGGTCGATAGCAGCGGCACCATCCACCTCGTCTATCAGCGGGAGGAGGACCTGATCGCCTATGCCCGCTCACGAGATGGCCAGCTCTGGGAGGTCGGCTGGACGAGGGAGGGCCGCTGGCCCGCGATCGCCTTCGACCCCGAGACCGGGAGGGTCCATATCGCCTTCATCGAGCGGTCGCCCGATGGGGATCGCCTCTGGGTGCTCTCCCATCCCCAGGATGAGGAGGGGAACTGGGAGGAGAGGCTCATCAGCCGAGGTGAGCCCCGCTCGCTCTTCTACCCGGCGCTCGAAGCCTACGAGGGTGAGCTCTATCTGGCCTGGGAGGAGCACCACGAGCTAAGGAGCGCTATCGCCTATGTGGAGCTCCCTTCCGCCGGAGGGGATTTCCCCGCTCGGGCTCAACCCCAGCTCCAGGTCGAGCTGATCCAGGAGGGCACTCGCGGGCTCTACTTCCCCTCGCTGGCGGCCGGGCCCGATGGGGTCCACCTCGTCTGGGAACAGGAGGAGGCGCTCGATGGCCGCCATCGGCTCGTCCACGCCCGGCTAGCAGGGACCAGCCGGTGGCTCGAGCCCGTCCCTGACATCAGCCTCGATGCCCGCTACCCCATGCTGGACTACGACCCCAGCTCGGCCATCTACGAGCTGGTCTTCGTCGGCTATGCCCCCGGGGGGAATAGGATCTTCTACCGCTGCTACCGCGCCCTCACCGGCGAGGGGTGGAGCGAGCCTGAGGAGCTCAGCCGCGGGCTGGAGAGGGGCTACTGGAGCTTCCCCGTGGTGGAGGACGGCCTCGTGGTGTGGGGCCGGACGGTAGCCGCCGGCTGCGGGACCGGCCCGCTCTACTGGAGCTATCGCGATCTCGCCGGCCGCTGGAGCGAGCCCCGCCCCCTGGAGGGCGAGTTCGCCGCCTTCCCCCAGCTCTACAGGCAAGGCAACGTATGGCACCTCATCTGGACCGATCGCGACCCCGAGAGCCCACTCCGGCGGGTGGTCAGGTATCGGCGGCTACCTGCTCGAACTGCTCCATCCGCACGAAGCCCAGCAGGTGGAGGTTCCCCACGTTGACCATTCGCAGGCCCGCCGCGACGGCGGCGCGGTAGCAGCGGACCGCCTGCTCGAGCGGCGTGATCGGCAGGTCGGCCATGGCGAAGTCGCCGTGGAAGACGAGCAAGGAGTAAGGGATTTCGGGGTCGAGCCCGGCGATGAACTCGGCGATCCTCCCGACCTCTTCCTCATCGACGTAGCCCGGGACGAGCAGTGTCGTCGCCGTGAGGAGGTGATGGCCTTTAGCCCTCGCCTGAGGGAGGAACTCCCGTGCGATCAATGAAAAATTCTCGTAGGCCCGCCGGTTCGAGACCCCGCTCAGGGCGAGGCTGAGCCGCTCATCCCAGGCTTTGAGGTCGAACTTGATGATCCCGCCGGACTCGAGGGACAATTCCGCAGCGCGGCGGACCAGCGCGGGGTTCCCGCAGCCGTTCCACTCCCAGCAGATCCTGAGCTCCCTTCCCTTGCTCTGAGCCTCCTCCAGCGCGGCCGCGCTGGCCCTGAGCGCGAAGGGGAACTGCGGCTCGGGCGAGCCCCCGAAGTGGCAGATGCAGCGCACCCCGGGGCGGAGCGCCCGCCGGACAAACTCCTCCAGGGCGATGGGTGTGCCCTCGCTCAGATACTTGTGATGGGCGTTCTGGCAGAAGAGGCAGTCGAAGTTGCACCCGAAGTAGAAGACGGCCAGGTTGTAGCCCCTGCGCAGGCCGCCCTCCCGGCAGGGCTCACAGAACCAGGCGGCGCAGCAATTCGTGGGGATCGGATCGTAATAGGTGTGGGCGAGGGCCTCATCCGGGCCTGCGAGCTGATGGAGCCTCCCCCCGCGGTTCTCCCGCAGGCCGCAGTAGCTCCGCCCGCCCTCGGGGATACGGCACTCGTTGCTGCAGAGGGTGCAGGGGACCCCCTCCTCAGCCCGGGGGATCTCCTCCGGCAGGGCGAGCGCCCTGCGCACCCGCCGATGGGGCGCGAGCAGCCGCTCGGGCTCGCTGGACTTGACGCAGCTATAGCAGAGGCCGATCTCCCGGGAGATGAGCCCCTCCCGCCCGCAGGATTCACACCGATAGTTGCCCTTGCTCCCCATCTCGACCTGCTTCCAGGTTACTCCGGGAGGCCAGCGCGGGCAAGTGCGGGTTGCACCGCAGTTGCTATCCTCAGGAGGTTCCCCTAAGCTCAAAGCCGTGGGTTGAGTAACTCGAGTAAGGAGCGGGAGGCGATGGCCGACTTCATCAAGTTCCTCGGGACGGCCGGTGCGCGGTTCGTCGTCCTGAAGCAACTGCGGGCCTCCGGCGGGGTGTGGCTCTCCCTCGCCGGCAAGAACGTCCTGCTCGATCCCGGTCCGGGTGCGCTCCTGCGGTGCCTGGGGAGCCGGCCGAAGCTCGACCCGGCCAAGCTCGACGCCGTCATCCTCTCGCATAAGCACCTGGACCACTCGAGCGATGTCAACGTCATCATCGAGGCGATGACCGAGGGCGGCTTCCGCCGCCGTGGGGTCCTCTTCGCCCCTCGGGATGCGCTAAACCCCGGGGAGGACCCCGTCGTGCTGGCCTACCTGCGGGACTATCTCGAGGAGATCGTCCCTCTCGAGGAGGGGAAGAGCTACGCGCTGGGCGAGCTGCGGTTCTCCACGCCGGTGAAGCATATCCATCCTGTCGAGACCTATGGCCTGCTCTTCGAGCTGCCGAGCGGGCTGCGGCTCGGGATCATCACCGACACGCGCTTCTTCCCCGAGCTGGCGGGGGCCTACCCCGCAGACGTCCTGGTGCTGAACGTGGTCCGGCTCGCGCCCGACGAGCGGGAGATCGACCACCTGAACGTCGAGGACGCGAGGAAGCTGATCGCGGAGATCGAGCCGAAGCTGGCGGTGCTGACCCACTTCGGGATGACTATGCTCCGGGCCAAGCCCTGGGAGGTGGCCGCCCGGCTCGAGGAGGAGCTCGGCATCAGGACGATCGCCGCCTCCGACGGGCTGAAGCTCGAGCTCGATCCCGACCGGCTTGGTGTATAATGTGAGCGAGGTTTTCCAAGATTAGGATCAAAACGGAAATGAAATGAGAGGGAGAGAGCTCCGCACATATTGCCGACTGGTCGGCCTCCTCATGGCCGCCCTCCTGGGTGTGATCCTGGCCCCGGCCCCGGCACCGGCCGGGGCTGCTCAGGGCTTAGGCGCAGACACAGAGGGCGGCGAGGTCGAGGTGGTGGTGCTCGCCGCCCAGGGGGTGATCGACCCGGTGATGGCCCGGTTCATCGAGCGAGGGCTCGCCCAGGCGGAGCGAGAGGGGGCGGAGTGCCTCGTCCTCCAGCTCGACACCCCCGGCGGGCTCGACTCGGCGATGCGCAAGATCGTGAAGCGGATCATGAGCTCCCCCGTCCCGGTGGTGGTCTACGTCGCCCCGGCGGGTGCGCGGGCCGCCTCCGCAGGGCTCTTCATCACCATGGCGGCCCATATCGCGGCGATGGCCCCCGCGACGGACATCGGCGCGGCCCACCCCGTCGCCATCGGCGGGGAGCTGCCCGAGGAGCTCAAGGCCAAGGTGGTCAACGAGGCCGCGGCCTACATCCGCACGCTGGCCGAGGAGCGCGGCCGGAACGCCGAGTGGGCCGAAGAGGCCGTCCGGAAGAGCGTCTCGCTCACCGCAGGTGAGGCGCTCGAACAGAACGTCATCGACCTCGTCGCCGACAGCCTGGAGGATCTTCTCCGGAAGCTCGACGGCTGGGAGGTGGAGACCGCCTGGGGCAGGGTGGTATTGGAGACCGCGGGGGCTGAGGTCCGGCGGATCGAGATGAGCCTCCCTGAGAGGTTCATCCACCGGCTGATCGATCCCAACATCGCCTATGTCCTGCTCAACCTGGGGCTGCTCGGGATCATCGCCGAATTCTACCACCCCGGGGCGATCCTCCCCGGGCTGAGCGGCGTGATCATGCTGATCTTGGGCTTCGTCGCGCTGGGGAGCCTGCCGGTCAACTGGGGCGGGCTCGCGCTGCTCATCCTCGCCATCATCCTGTTCCTCTTGGACATCAAGGTGACCGGCTTCATCCTGAGCGTCTTCGGCGGGATCGCCTTCGTCCTGGGCTCGCTCCTGCTCTTCCGGCCATTCGGGGTGCCCGCCCCGGCCCTGCCGCGGCTCGCCGTGAGCCCCTGGCTGATCGCCGGGATGACCGCCATGATCGCCTCCTTCTTCGTCTTCGTCGTGACCAAGGTGGTGCAGACCCAAAGGGAGCGGGTCACCAGCGGGGCGGCCGGGCTGATCGGCCAGCGGGGGGTGGCGCTCACCGAGCTCGCCCCCCGGGGGCTGGTCCGCCTCCGCGGGGAGGAGTGGACCGCCGAGGCGCTCGATCCCGAGGGCCCGATCCCCCAGGGGAGCGCAGTCGAGGTGGTGGAGGTCAAGGGCGTGACGCTGAAGGTGCGACGGGTGGTGGATGTGGATGTGGAAAGTGATAGCACGGACTCATAGGCTAGCAGGCCAGCCAAATGGCCTGAACCAACCAAGCAGAAGGAGGGATAACCGATGGCAATAGGCACAGCGATCGTCCTCTTGGTGGCGCTCTTCGTGGTCGTGGTGCTCCTCTCGATGGCGATCAAGATCGTCCCGGAATACAAGCGGATCGTGGTCTTCCGGCTCGGGAGGGCCCTCCCCAAGGACAAGGGCCCCGGGCTGGTCCTCCTCATCCCGTTCATCGACCGGCCGGTCTGGGTAGACCTTCGGGAGCAGTTCCTCGACATTGAGCCCCAGACCTGTATCACCAAGGACAACGCCCCGATCTCCGTCGACTTCCTGATCTACTGGCGGGTGGTCGACCCCCGTGACAGCGTGATCCGGGTGGCCAACTTCGCTGGAGCCTCCCAGGGGATCGCCACGACCACCCTGAGGGCAGTCATCGGCGACATCGTCCTGGACGACGTCCTGGCCAAGCGAGACGAGATCAACCAGATCCTCCGGGCGAAGCTGGACGAGGTCACCGACCGCTGGGGCGTCAAGATCACCTCGGTCGAGATCCGCGAGATCATCCCCCCCAAGGACGTCATGGACGCGATGACCCGCCAGATGTCGGCCGAGCGGAACCGCCGCGCGATGGTCACCGAGGCTGACGGGAAGCGCGAAGCGGCGATCAAGGTCGCCGAGGGCGAAAAGCAAGCGGCGATCCTCAAGGCCGAGGGCGAGCGCCAAGCCGCGATTTTAAGAGCCGAGGGCTTCGCACTGGCGCTGGAGAAGATCTACAACGTGGCCAAGACGATCGACGCCAAGACGCTCTCGCTCCAGTATCTCGAGGCACTGAAGGCGCTAGGCGAGGGCGCCTCGACCAAGTTCATCTTCCCGATGGAGTTCGAGCGCTTCCTCAAGCCCCTGCAGGAGTATGCCGCTCGGGCCTTCAGCCCCTCCCCCACCTCCGGCAGCGGCGAGGGCGAGGGCGAGGGCGGAAGCGGAAGCGGGAGCACACCCGAGGAAGGAGCATGAGCTGGTCAATCCGTTGGACGGGAGTGAGAGGGGAGACCGCGAGGGATTCGAGCTGGAGCCGGCAGCCTCCTCCCCTCCTCTTGCTCTTACCTTTACCTTGATCCCCCTCCGCTTTGTGGTATAATCAGCCGTAGCTCAGGGAGGGAAGAGAGGGGATGAAACGAAGACTGCTGATCGCCAGTGCGATCATCATCCTGCTCCTTTTGGCCTTCTCCGGCGGGATGAAGCTCGGCCAGTCTCAGGTCTACAACCAGCTCACCTTCGGGAGCCAGGGTGAGATCCTGGTGCGCCTCCCCTACGAGGGGAACGACGTCTACGTCAAGCGCTATCCCGACGAGAACGTGATCAGCATCCTCGAGTGTGGGCTCGACTTCCCGGAGGAGCTGAAAGCGCAGATCTCCTCCCGCCTATCCCAGGTGGAGGGGCTCGAGAAGTATGCCTGGAAGAGCGACGAGCTGACCCTGGTCAAGCTCGACACCGCCCGCTGGGAGGAGCTGATCAAGCAAGTCCTGAGCGCGATCTTCGGCGGGGGCGGGGAGCGCTAAGTTCGCGCGTTCGCGTTAAAGTAAAAAAACGAAGCTAAAGCCAAGCCAGCCCAGCTAGCCCCTCCCTTAGAGCTCCTCTGGTAGCTGGCTCAGCACGTATTCCCGGATCTCCTTCGGGGAGGGCAGCTCGCGGACCAGCTTGCCGCCCTCCAGGAACTTGACCAACTTCGGCTCCACTGGGCCGCCGCAGGCGGGGCACTCCTCTAGGGTCTGCTCCCAGGGGGTTATCTCGCGGTGGCCGCACTCCTTCGCCGAGCAGACGTAGAGCTGCTTCGCCCCGGAGCGCTTCCCCCGCTTGGCGACCGGCTCGCCCTCGATCTCGACGATGTCCAGCGCGAAGTCCAGCACCGGGGCGTTCCCGATCGCCGTCCCCACACCATAAGCGTCGGCGACCTCGTTGAGGGCGGGGATGACGTCCTCATCCAGCCCGCCGGAGATGAAGATCTTCACGTGCTTGTAGCCGTGCAGGTCCAATTCCCAGCGGACCTCGCGGGCGATCTCCAGCATGTCGCCCCGCCGGGAGGAGGGCGTATCCAGCCGCACGGCGAACAGGTTGTCTACCGCGCTGGCGTTCTCCAGCGCCTCGAACTTCTCATCGCCGAAGGTATCCACTAGGGCGACGCGCCGGACGTGCTCCTCGATCACCTCGTCGAACATCAGCGTGGCCGTGACCGAATCCTCCAAGATGAGGATCAGCGCGTGGGGTATGGTCCCGACGGGCTCCTCGCCGATCAGCTCCGCGCCCAGTATCCCGGAGACGCCGTCGCAGCCGCCGATGTAGGCCGCACGGTCGATCATCGGGGCGATCGCGGGGTGAAGCCTCCGGATCCCGAAGCTGTAGACCGGCCGGCCCCGAGCGGCGATCTTGCACCTGGCGGCCTTGGTGGCGATCCCGCTCGCCTGGCAGAGCAGCCCCAGGAGGGCCGTCTCGTAGACGGCGAACTCGCGGTAGCTCCCCTCGAGGAGCATCACCGGCTCATGTGGCCGCAGGAGGGTCCCCTCCGGGAGGGCCCACATATCGAGCGGGAGGCCCTCCAGGAGCTGGACCGCCTCGTGGACCCCGACGAAGATGCCCCACTCATACCCCCTGGGGAAGCGGTGCTTGTGGGCCACCTCCATCTTGACGCGCTTGTCGATCCCCTTTTGCTCGAGGATCCGGCGCGTCCGCTCGAAGTAGATGTCGGTCACCCGGCCCGACTTGATCGCCTTCTCATCGGCGATGAAGAACATCCTGGGTCTCACTCCCCTCTGCCCTTGGCCTTGTCCCTGCTCCTGCTCGATTCTGGTTTCGATTTCGAATTCGATCGCGATTGCGATTGTGATTGGGCCTCCCCCGGGCTTGAGGCGGCCGGCGTGCCCCCGCCGCGGCCACGGCGCGGCCTCTCCCGCTGGGCTCCCTGTTCTTCCTTGTGGGAGTGGCCCTCCTCGCCGGCCAGCCCGATGTATTTATCGATCGCCCGGCGGACCAGCTCCGAGATAGGGAGCCCCGTCTCCCGGGAGAGCCGCTTCAGCGCCCGGTGCTGCTGCTCGGTGATCGTCCAGTTCACCCGCCTCATCCCCATTTGGCCCGATTATACGCCAGGTGAAAGCCGGGTTGCAAACGCTACAAATTTGACATCCGCAGCTCTCGGCCCTATCATTACGGTGAAAGGGGGCTCAGGCCAGGTAGCTATGGGCGCGTTCTTCCACCGTCTGCGCAGCGACTTCATCCGGGGGCTGCTCGTGCTCCTGCCCATCGTGATCACCGTCTACCTCATCTGGTTGATCTCGCGGTTCTTCGTCCGCCTGGCGGAGGCCTCCTTCGGAGGGGTGCTCGCCCGGCTGCTGGGGAGCCACTGGTGGGTCCCCGCGCTGAGCCTCCTGCTCGCGCTCTTTCTGATCTGGCTCGTCGGGGTGCTCACCCGGAACTACGTCGGCCGGACGGTCCACTGCTACTTCGAGAACCTGCTCGAGCGGATCCCCCTGATCAACAAGGCCTACATCACCGTGCGCCGGGTGATCGACGCCATCTTCCGCACCGACCTTGTGGCCTTCAAGCGCGTGGTCCTGATCGAATACCCCCGCAAGGGGGTCTACACCCTGGGCTTCGTCACCAACGAGGAGCTGGGGAGGCTCAACGACGAGCTGAACGAGACCACCAACAGCAAGGACAAGTATATCTCGGTCTACGCGCCGACCTCGCCGAACCCCCTCTCGGGGTGGTTCGTCCTCGTCCCCAAAGCGGAGGTCATTTACCTGCCGATCAGCGTGGAGGAAGGCTGGAAGCTGGTCCTCTCCGCAGGGGTGGTCGCGCCCGAGGAGGAGGGCGAGACCGGCCTCTCCCTCGCGGAAGTGGGTGAGGAGCGCCCCTTCCGCTTCCGCCGCCCCCGCAAGGCAGGAGCGACGCTAGCCGAAGCCGACCCCGATCAGGATCAGGAAAGCGAGGGGAAAGGAAAAAGGAAAGGGTGAAGCAGTGAAGTGAAGTTGAAGTAAAGTGAGGGGAGGGAGGTGAAAGGGAGTTGAGCTCGAACCCGACTCAGGCCCAGCGGGCGCAGGCGCAGGCAGGTCCCACCGAGCAGGAGAAGATCTCCTGGATCTTCTCCGACCTCGACCAGGCCGGGCTGGAGGAGCTGAAGAAGCTCCTGCGACCGATCGAGTATGACAAAGGTGAGGTGATCTTCCAGGAGGGGGAGCCCGCCTTCGGGCTCTACATCATCTGCGAGGGCCGGGTGAAGCTGGCCAAGCGCTCGAGCAAGGGCAAGCGGCAGATACTCAAGCTCCTCGGCCCGGGTGAGCTCCTCGGCGAGAAGACGATGTTCGACCAGGAGACCTACACCGCTTACGCTAAGACGCTCGAGCCGACCAAGGTCTACTTCATCGAGCGCACCGCCTTCCTCGATTTCCTCCGCCGCCACCCCGAGGTGGCCCTCAAGCTGATCGAGAAACTCGCCCGGGAGCTGAAGGCCTTCCAAAACCGGCTGCTCGAGACCTCCTACGAGGGGAGTATGGAGCGGCTGGCGCGGCTGCTCCTCACCGTCGGGGACAATTGTGGGGTCGAGGAGGACGGGAAGCTCTACATCGGGCTGGAGCTCTCCCGAGCGGAGCTGGCCGAGATGGCCGGCATCTCCCCGGAGACGGCGATCCGGACGCTCTCGCGCCTGCGGGAGCGCGGGCTGATCGAGACCGCCGGCCACAAGATCTACATCCTCGACCGGGAGGGGCTGGAGGAGCTAGCCGAGCCCTTCCAGCCGGTCACCAAGGAGAACCTCCTCTGACCACCAGCAGGGATCACCCCCTCCGCTGATATAGATCATGGGAGGGGAGAAGCCCCCCTGGCTAAGCTGGATTTGGATCTGGATCCAGTCCAGCTAGCCGGAGCCCGGCCGGGTGGGGAAGGAAGGTGGTCGTGAGGTGGCCGAGGGGTTCTCAAGTTCAAATGCAAACCCACGCCCGAGCCCAAGCTCAGTCCCGTCAGGGCCGTTCAAGCGGGCTTTGAGCCGGCTCCTGCTCCGGAATCCCATCTTCGCCGAGCTGGATGAGGAGGCGCTCCAGGAGCTGGCGGAGCTGGCCCACCCGCAGGCCTTTCGCAGCGGCGAGCTGATCTTCAGGCCGGGCTCGCCGGTCCTCGGCTGCTACCTCATCCTGGAGGGCCATGTGAAGCTGGTCCAGCGGGCTCCTATCGAGGAGAAGGAGAAGAAGGAGTGCCTGCTCAAGCTCCTCGGCCCGGGTGAGCTCCTCGGCGAGTGCGCCCTCTTCAGCGACGGCTACATCGCCTACGCGCAAGCCTTGGGGGCAGTCCAAGCGGCCTTCTTCGACCGGGAGGGCTTCCTCGGATCCCTCCGGGCTCGACCCCAGCTAGCCGTGCGGCTGATCGAGCGGCTCTCGCGCGAGCTGCAGGCGGTCCAGCGGCGGCTGATCGAGACCTCCTATGAGGGGATCGAGGGGCGGCTGGCGCGGCTGCTCCTGGCGCTGGGGGAGAAGTTCGGCCGGGAGGGCCCCGAGGGGCTGGAGCTCGGGCTGAGGCTCTCCCGGACGGAGCTCGCCCAGCTCGCGGGGGTCTCCACGGAGACGGTCATCCGGGCGCTCTCGGCCTTCCGCGAGCGGGGGCTCATCCACCTGGAGGGCTACCGGATCGTGCTCGCGGATAGGGAGGGCCTCCAGCGGCTGATCAAGCCCCTCCCGATCCCCCAGAAGGAGCTGATCTAGGGTGCATGAGTATGCCGTCGCCGAGGAGCTCGTCCGGGCCGTCCTGGAGAGGCTCGATGGGCGGGGGCCTGTGGACGGCTCAACGGCAGTGAGGGTGAAGGAGGTCCACCTGCGGAAGGGCGAGCTGCGCCTCCTGGCGGATGAGGCCCTCCAGCAGGCCTACCGGCTGCTCACCGCGGGGACGGCGCTCGAGGGCTCCCGGCTGTTGATCGAGGAGGTCAGATCGGAGGTCCTCTGCCGGAGCCGGAGCTGCGGCTACCGCGGCCCAGCGGGCTACCACGATGAGCCAGGCTGGCACCTTACCGTCCCGGTCTTGGCCTGCCCCCGCTGCGGCAGCCCGGTCGAGCTCCTCCGGGGGGATGAGCTCGAACTGGTCCGGCTGGTCATCGAGGTCGAATCGGGATCAGGAACGGAATAGGGTGAGCCGGGGCGATGGCGACCTCGATGAGATTTGAGACGAGGGAGCGCTTGCGGATCACGATCAACGGGATCGTCCAGGGGGTCGGTTTCAGGCCGTTCGTCTACCGGCTGGCCGTCCAGCGGGGGCTGGCCGGCACCGTCAAGAACCTAGGGGATGCCGGGGTGGAGATCCTCGTCGAGGGCCCGAGGGACCAGCTCGAGCGCTTCCTCACCGAGCTCGAGCGGAGGAAGCCCCCGCTGGCGAAGATCGACCGGCTGGAGGTCGAGCGGCTCCCCCTCGAGGTCGAGGGCGCCCTCCGGGGTTTCAAGATCGAGCCCTCGGGGGC
>CAZCTZ010000004.1:0-30969 GCA_964501855.1 uncultured Thermotogae bacterium | reverse complement strand
CCCTTCCTCGCCGGACCCGCGGAGGACCAGCCCCAGGGCCAGCAGCTCCTCCACCCGCGCTCGCCCGAAGGTCCTGAGCAGGTTGGCCCAGCCGGGGAGGGCATACCCCAGCCGGAACCGCTCCACCGTCTCGGGGTGGAGGCCCCGCTCGACGATGAGATACCGGCGGGCCCTTGCTCCCGCTGGTGAGCCCAGGTTCCGTTGGTAGTAGCGGGCGACGCGCTCGATCAGCTCGCGGAGGCGCTCGAGCCGGGAGCTCGGCCCCCGGGAGAGCTCCACCCCGGTTTCCTGGGCGAGCCGCTCCACCGCCTCGGTGAAGGGGAGCTTTTCGATCCGCATCAGGAAGCGGAAGATGTCCCCGCCTTCGCCACAGCCGAAGCAGTGGAAGAGCTTCCGCTCGGGATCGATGACCAGGCTGGGCCGCCGATCGGGGTGGAAGGGGCAGATGGCCACATATCGGCGGCCGCTCCGCGAGAGCCTCAGGTAGCGGGAGGCCAGCTCGACCATGTCCGCCCGCTCGCGGATCAGCTCTATCTCCTCTCGGGTGGCCATAGCCCCTCTGGCTTTAGTGAGCCCGGACTATCGCTATCACTATCTAGATCTAGCGCCCCTGACATCTGCCGCACGAGCTCCCGCAGGAAGGGATTGGAGGCGCGCTCCCGGGTGAGGGTGGTCGGGGGTCCATGTCCGGGGTAGACCGCGAAGTCACCCTTGCCCTTACTCTTACTCTTGCTCTCGAGCTCGACGAGCCGCCGGAGGGAGCGCTCCATCTCCGCGGGGGAGCCCCCGGGCAGGTCCGTCCGCCCGATCGAGCCGGCGAAGAGCAGGTCCCCGCTGAAGATGAGCTGCCCCTCCTCGTGCAGGAAGATCACGCTCCCGGGGGAGTGGCCCGGGGTGTGCCAGACCCGCAGGCTCTCCTTCCCGATCGCTACCGCATCGCCCTCCTCCAGGAAGGCGTCCGGGTGCAGCTCCGGGGCGAAGTGCTCCATAATCGGCAGGTCGGCGCGATGGAGGGCGAGCCTGCTCCTGGGGTGGCGCTCCTTGAGCAGTGCCGCCCCCTCGAGGTGGTCGAAGTGGGCGTGCGTCAGCAGGATGTGCTTCAGCTCTAACCCCTGGCCGTCTACCGCTTCGAGGATGCGCTCGTCCGGCGCGCCGGGGTCGATCACCGCCGCCTCGCCGTCGGACTTGAGCACGTAACAGTTAGTCTGGAGCGCGCCGACGACCAGCCGCTCAATCTCCATCTCGGGTATGGGCCCCCTCCTTGGGCTTGGGCTCGGTTTCAGTTGGGGATTCGGGTTCAGATCCGGATTCAAATTCAGATGCAGATGACGAGCCCGGGCCCGCTCCCCCGCCGCTGCGGGTGCGGGCCACGGTGAGCACGTAGACCTCCCGCCAGCCGGCCGCCTTGAGCGCGCGGCTGCACTCCTCGGCGGTCGCCCCGGTGGTGTAGACATCATCGATCAGGGCGATACACCTCAACCCCCTTGCGGTCGAGCCGCGATGGGGGGCGAACGCCCCGCGGACGTTCTCCCGGCGCTCCCTCCCGCGGAGCTGGGCCTGGCTGGGTGTCTCCCTGACCTTCCTGAGGGCGGGGACCACCCGCAAGCCGGTGAGCCCTCCCAGCTCCCGAGCGAGCAGCTCCGCCTGGTTGAAGCCCCTCGAGCGCCTGACCCTCCTGGTCATCGGGACGAAAGTCAAGGCTTCTGCTCGGGCGAGGAGCGACCCGCCGGCCCAGAGGAGGTAGGGGGCCAGCTCACGGGCCAATGCGCCCTCCCGCTCGTATTTCAACCCCTGGATGAGCCGGGCCAGCCTGCCCTCATAGTAGCCGAAGCTCCGCGCCAGCTCGAACCCCCGCTGGCGGGTGGCGCACTCCGAGCAGAGGTCGAGCGCCTCATCCTCCAAGGGTGCACCGCACAGCTCGCAGAGGGGCGGCTCCACCCGGGGGAGCCCCTCCAGGCAACCGGAGCAGATGAACCCCTCTATCGGGCTCAAGGGCCCCTCGCAGAGGAAGCACCGGCGGGGGTAGAGCAGCTCCAGCAGGCCCCGGCCCAGCTCCCCTACCGGCTTGAGGTTCACCATCAGCTTGGGGGTCATCGCCCCTCGATCATCTCCAGGAAGTAGCGGTGGACCCGCAGATCGTCGGTCAGCTCGGGGTGGAAGCTGCTCGCGAGCACGTTCTGTTCGCGCACCATCGCGGGGTGCTCGCCCTGGTAGGCCAGCACCTCGACCTCGGGGCCGAGCTCCTCGATGATCGGTGCGCGGATGAAGACGGCGTTGAACCTCCCGATCTCCTTGATCTCGAGCTCCTCCTCGAAGGAGTCCACCTGGCGGCCGTAGGCGTTCCGCCTCACGGTGATATCGAGCAGGCCGAGCGGCTCGGCCAGCCGCCCGTCACTGTCATCCAGGATCTTGCGGGCCAAGACGATCAGCCCGGCGCAGGTCCCGTAGATCGGCAGCCCCTCCCGAGCGCGCCGGATGAGCGCCCGGTCGAGCCCGCTCCGGCGGAGCAAGATGGAGATGGTCGTCGACTCCCCGCCAGGGAGGATGAGCCCGTCCACCCTCTCTAGCTCCTCGGGCTCGCGGACCTTGACCCCCTCCACGCCCAGGCGGGAGAGCGCCCGGAGGTGCTCCCGGAAGTCGCCCTGCAGCGCCAGGACCCCCACCCTCATCGCTCCTTGCTTTATTGCTTTTGACCGGCCGCTTAACTTAAAGCAAGCCTGGCCTAGCGGTAGCCGGCTTGGAGCTTAACCTGGAGCGGGACGGGCTCCAGGACCGCTGACTAGCGCGTCTGGAGCAGTTGCTCCTCGCTCAGCTCCGCGATGTCCAGGCCGCGCATCGGCTCGCCCAGGTCCTCGCTGATCTCGGCGAGCTTCACCGGGTCATCGTAGTAGGTGACGGCCTGGACGATCGCCCGTGCGCGCTTCTCCGGGTCGCTCGACTTGAAGATGCCCGAGCCGACGAAGACGCCGTCCGCGCCGAGCTGCATCATCATCGCCGCATCGGCCGGGGTGGCGATCCCACCTGCGGCGAAGTTCACCACCGGGAGGCGGCCCTCCTCGGCGACGAGCTGGAGCACCTCCACGGGCGCGCCCAGCTCCTTGGCGTATTCGACCAGCTCCTCTTCAGGCATGTGCTGGACCTCCCGGATCTGCTTGTTGATCAAGCGCAGGTGGCGGACGGCCTCGACCACGTTGCCGGTGCCGGCCTCACCCTTGGTCCGGATCATCGCCGCGCCTTCGGCGATCCGCCGCGCGGCCTCGCCCAGGTCGCGGCACCCGCAGACGAACGGCACCTTGAACTGCCACTTGTCGATGTGGTGCCAGGGGTCCGCCGGGGTGAGCACCTCAGACTCGTCGATGTAATCCACACCCAGCGCCTCGAGGATCTGGGCCTCGACGAAGTGGCCGATCCGGACCTTGGCCATCACCGGGATGCTCACGGCGTCCATGATCTCCTTGATCTTCTGCGGATCGGCCATCCTGGCGACGCCGCCCGCGGCGCGGATGTCCGCGGGGACCCGCTCGAGGGCCATCACCGCCACCGCACCGGCCTCCTCGGCGATGCGGGCCTGCTCGGCGTTCGTCACATCCATGATCACGCCGCCCTTGAGCATCTCCGCCAGCCCGCTCTTCACCTTGAACGTGCCTTTCCTCATCTCATCGGATCGCCCCCTTCTTCGCGATTGCATTATACCGGGGCGCTCCGACCCCCTCAACCGGACGGGAGGAGCGGGCCCAGCCCCAGCTCGGTTGGATCCCGGCCCGGATCGGGATGAGGATCAGGATCAGGAACGGGATCTGGATCGGGATCGGGGTCCACCTTGGTGCCGGGCTTCTTTGCGGTTGCCCTCGGGCGGGCCTTCCCCTATAATTAGAATTAGCAGTTAGGAGGTCTAGCTGCTAAACATCCATGATCGACTTCGACCAGTTCACCGAGCGGGCCCAGGAGCTCTTCCGGGATGCGGGCGAGCTCCTGAGGAAGCTCAAGCAGAACCAGCTCGACGTCGAGCACGTCTTCTACGTGCTGGCGGAGAAGGAAGACGTCGGCCGGGAGATCCTCGAGGAGATGGGGGTCAACATCCCCGGCCTGCTCAAGGACCTCGAACTCCTCCTGCGGAGCCGCCCCCAGGTGATCGGCGGGGCCACCGGCCAGCAGATCTACATCACCCCCCGGCTGGAGAACACCGTCCGGGCGGCCGAGGCCGAGGCCGCCCGCCTCAAGGACGAGTATATCGGGCTGGACCACCTCCTCCTCGCGATCAGCCGCGACTCCAACCCCGAGCTCCGCCGGATCTTGAGCAAGCACCGGATCAATCCTGAGGCGATCTACGCCGCCTTGCACAAGGTGCGGGGCGAGCAGCGGGTGACCGACCGGGCGGCCGAGGAGCGCTACCGGATCCTCCAGCGATACAGCGTCAACTTGACCGAGCTGGCCCGCCAGGGGAAGCTCGACCCGGTGATCGGCCGCACCCGGGAGATCCGCCGGGTGGCTCAGATCCTCTCCCGCCGAAGGAAGAACAATCCCGTGCTGATCGGCGAGCCGGGCGTGGGCAAGACCGCCATAGTCGAGGGCCTCGCCCAGAAGATCGTCGCCGGGGAGGTGCCCGACACCTTGAAGGACAAGGAGATCGTGGCGCTCGACCTGGCGGCGCTGGTCGCCGGGAGCAAGTTCCGCGGGGAGTTCGAGGAGCGGCTCAAGGCGATCATACGCGAGCTCGAGGCCGCCGAGGGGAAGGTCATCCTCTTCATCGACGAGCTGCACAACATCGTCGGGGCCGGCGCGGCCGAGGGGGCGATCGACGCCTCCAACATCCTCAAGACGCCGCTCGCAAGGGGCCTCTTCCAGGTGATCGGCGCGACCACCTTGGATGAATACCGCGAGTACATCGAGCAGGACGCCGCGCTGGAGCGCCGCTTCCAGAAGGTCCTGATCGAGGAGCCCACGGTCGAGGAGACGGTCGAGATCCTCTGGGGGCTGCGGCCCAAGTTCGAGGAGCACCACAAGCTCAGGATCACCGACCGGGCGCTCGAGGCCGCAGCCAAGCTCTCCGAGCGCTACATCACCGACCGGTTCCTGCCAGACAAGGCGATCGACCTGATCGATGAGGCCGCCTCGAAGATCCGGGTCGATCGGGGCTTCCCCTTGGAGCTGCGCGAGCTGGAGGGGAAGATCGCCCGGCTGGAGGAGCAGCTCGCCCGCGCCCGCCACGGTGGCGACGGCCGGGATCGGGATGGTGATGGTGATATCGCCGAGTTGGAGCGGGAGCTGGCCCGCCTCCGGGAGGAGCGCGCCGCCAAGGAGGAGGAGTGGCAAACCAAGAAGGCCAAAGAGGTGGTGGACGAGGAGGACATCGCCGAGGTGGTCTCCCTCTGGACCGGGATCCCGGTCGAGCGGATGCTCCAGGAGGAGCGGGAGCGGCTCGCCCGGATGGAGGAGATCCTGAGCGAGCGGGTGGTCGGCCAGGAGGAGGCCGTCCGGGCGGTGGCCGAGGCGGTCCGCCGGGCGCGCGCCGGCCTCAAGGACCCCGGCCGGCCGATCGGCTCCTTCCTCTTCCTGGGCCCGACCGGCGTGGGGAAGACCGAGCTGAGCAAGGCGCTCGCCTGGTTCCTCTTCGACGATGAGGACGCGTTGATCCGGCTCGACATGTCCGAATACATGGAGCGGCACGCCGTCTCGCGGCTGATCGGCGCCCCGCCGGGCTACGTCGGCTACGAGGAGGGCGGCCAGCTCACCGAGGCCGTCCGCCGGCGGCCCTACTCCGTGATCTTGCTCGATGAGATCGAGAAGGCCCACCGAGACGTGTTCAACATCCTCCTCCAGGTGCTGGATGAGGGCCGGCTGACCGACGGCCAGGGGCGCACCGTGGACTTCAAGAACACCCTGATCATCATGACCTCGAACCTCGGGAGCGAGTCGATCCTCGGCCGGGGGGAGCTCGGCTTCGGCGGGGGCACCACCAGCGAGGTCGAGGAGCACGAGCGGCTGAAGGCCCGGGTCCTCGAGGAGGTGCGGCGGTTCTTCCGCCCGGAGCTCTTGAACCGGCTGGACGGGGTGATCGTCTTCCGGCGGCTCTCGCCCGAGGCCCTGGCCAAGATCGTCGAGCTGAAGCTGGAGGAGCTCGCCCAGCGGCTCGAGGAGCAGAAGATCGAGATCGAGGTGACCCCCGCAGCGAAGGAGCTCCTGGCGAAGAAGGGCTACTCGCCGGAGTTCGGCGCCCGGCCGCTCGGGCGGGTGATCGAGCAGGAGATCGAGAACGAGCTGGCCAAGCTCATCATCTCCGGGGAGCTCGCCTCACCAGGGAAGGTCACTATCGACGCCGACCCGGCGAAGGAGAAGTTCATCCTGATACCCTAACCCTACCCTGCGCTTCAGCTTTGATTTGACTCGATTTGGATTCGAGGTCCCGGCCTCGCTCGTTTGATCGATCGGTTTTTTTAGTTTTTGTATTTTCCACCTCCCACCTTGACAAATCGTCGATTTAGAGATATAATCATGTTTTAGTATGCTGCCCGGCCCCGGGCGGATTTCAACGGAGGCGCATGGAGATGACAGCCAACGGGACTGGAGCCGATGATCCGCGACTTGCTGGGAGCGAGCTAGATAGGGCAGCTAGCCCCACCCTGACCCTGCTCAAGGAGCTCTGGAAGGAAGGGCCGACCGTCCACCGAATCCTCCGGGAGAGCCCGACCCTCGAGGAGGCCCGCGAGCGGCTGGCCCGCTACCTGGACGAGCTGGAATGGCACTACCGGGTGCTGGATAGCGCTAGGGGGGCTGCACTCCACCCCCTCGAGTGGGCCACCGCCTTGGAGGCGATCGAGGTCTTCAAGAACCTGATCTCCCCGCGGAATGAGCGGCTCGCCGGGGTGAGCACCTTGGAGTGGCTGTGGCGGCTGGCGCAGGCACCGGATAGCCCGGACTCATCCGAGGCGATCGAAAAGCTCAGCGAGGGCTTCATCGAGGAGTTCCGCCACCTCTTCCGGGCGATAGGCGGCAAGGCCGGGATCGCCCGGGGGTGGCTCGGCCCCCTCCTCGAGGCGGAAGGCACCAGGATGATCGACTTCTCCAAGATCCAGGGCCGGGCAGCCGGGGTGGCCCGCTCCGACTACCTGGATAGGCTCTCGGCGAAGATCTCCACCTGGATCGAGCGCTTCCCCAGCGGGCTCGACCCCAGGGTGATCGAGAAGCGCAAGCGGAACCGGCAGAAGATCCTCGACTACTTCGGCGGCACCCTCGATGACTGGTATCGGCCGAGATGGCAGCTTGAGCACATCCTCAAGGGGCCCGAGGGGCTCGCCCACCTCCAGGAGCTGGTGCCCCTCACCGAGGAGGAGGTCGAGGCGATCCGGCTGGCGGTGGAGAACGAGATCCCCTGGGGGATCACACCCTACTACCTCTCGCTCTTCGATTTCGAGTCCGCGGATCGGCATGAGGACTACCAGGTCCGCTCGCAGGTGATCCCGCCGATGCATTACGTCCAGCGGATGATCGAACACCGCGGCGACCGGGAGTATTACTTCGACTTCATGGGGGAGCACGACACCTCGCCGCTCGAGCTGATCACAAGGAGATACGCGAGCATCGCCATCCTCAAGGCCTCCGACACCTGCCCCCAGGTGTGCGTCTACTGCCAGCGGAACTGGGAGATCACCGGGCCGATGATGCCCGGCGGGATCCCCACGATGGAGGAGATCGACCGGGCGCTGGATTGGTTCGCCGAGCACCCCGCGATGAAAGATGTGCTGATCACCGGCGGGGACCCCTTCATCCTGAACGACGCGTGGCTCAAGCACATCATGGACCGCCTCTCCCAGATGGACCACGTAGTCAACATCCGTTGGGGGACCCGCATCCCCGTCACCATGCCGATGCGGATCACCGAGGAGCTTGCCAGCATGCTCGGGAGCTACATCGAGCCCGGGAGGCGCAACGTGGCGGTGGTCACCCACATCGAGAGCGCCTACGAGGTGACGCCCGAGCTGGCCGAGGCCGTCTGGCGGCTCCGAAGGCAGGGGATCTACGTCTACAACCAGCAGGTCTTCACAGTAGAGACCTCCCGCCGGTTCCAGACGGTGGCCACGCGGATCGCGATGAAGAAGGCCGGGGTCGACCCCTACTACACCTTCTACCCCAAGGGGAAGGAGGAGCATAAGGACTACCTGGTCCCGATCGCGAGGGTCCTCCAGGAGCGCAAAGAGGAGGCGCGCCTCCTGCCGGGGATCTTCCGGACGGATGAGCCGGTCTTCAACGTCCCCCGGCTGGGGAAGAACCACCTGCGGGCCTGGCAGGACCACGAGCTGATCGCCATCCGGCCCGACGGGAAGCGGGTCTACCTCTTCCACCCCTGGGAGAAGGGGATCGCGCCGGTGGAGCCCTGGGTCTACGTCGACACCGCGATCCACGATTACCTCAGGGAGCTCGAGCGGCGGGGGGAGGACCCCAAGGACTACGAGAGCATCTGGTATTACTACTGATTAATGATTTGACCTGGAGAGATCGGACATGCTATTTGTAGCTTAAAGGGTCCCCTAGGGGGGAAGGAGGTGGGAGCGGAGGTATTCTTTTTTCCAAAAAGAAAAAGATGATAAGGAGGGAAAACGAGGATGAGAGCCGTAAAGCTTCTTGTGATCCTGACAGTAGTGGCCTTCGTGGGGGGGCTCCTCGGCTGGACCCAAGAGGAGCCGATCATCATCGGCGGGGTGGCCCCGCTTTCCGCGCCGGGCGCGGCCGAGAGCGGGACGGAGATGAAGATCGCGATGGAGATGGCCGTGGAGGAGATCAACGCCGCGGGAGGGGTGCTCGGCAAACCGCTGAAGCTCATCGTCGAGGACACCCGCGGCCTCCCCGAGGAGGGAACAGCGGCGATGAACCGCCTGGCCGATGCCGGCGCCGTGGGCGTGGTCGGCGAGTTCCACTCCGCGGTGGCCAAGGCCGAGATCGAGGTGGCCAACCAGCGGAAGCTCCCCTTCATCATCTCCGAAGCCTGGGCGGACGTGCTGACCGCCAAACAATACCCTTACGTCTTCCGGATCGCACCGGCCAACTCGCTCTTCTACACCAAGGTAGCCGACTGGATCAAGGCCATCGGCTCCAGGAACGTCGTGGCCATCGTGGAGAACACCGACTGGGGCCTGGGCGTCGATGCCGTGCTCAGGGCGGAATTGATCGGCAAGACCAACATCCACGGCGAGCCGATCAGCTACACCTCGATCGTCGCCGAGCGGACGGTCACCGACTTCACCCCGCAGCTCTTGCGGTTCAAGGCGATGGACCCCCGCCCGGACCTGGTGATGGACATCTTCACCGGCACCGGCGAGTATCTGATCGTCAAGCAGGCGGCGGAGATCGGCCTGGCCACCACGCGTGAGACCGCGATCTTCCCCGTGGGGACGAGCGCCCTCTACCCTGAGTTCTGGGAGACCGTCGGCGAATACGGGGTCTTCGCTATAACCAAGACGGGCTACCACCCGCTCCTCGGGGTCACCCCCGCGATCAAGGAGTTTACGGCCAAGTTTGAAGCGCGGACCGGGAAGGAGCCGACCTTCGCCGCGATGGAGGCCTACGACTCAGTCTATGTCTTAGTGAAGGCGATCGAGATGGCCGGCTCCACCGACCCCGATGCGATCGTCGCTGCGCTCGAGGAGATCAAATACGATGGGGTGCTCGGGACGATCTACTTCTCCACGGAGCGAGAGCCCGACTACATGTTCCACCAGTGGCCGGGGGCCAAGGCCGTGGTCATCCAATACACCGAGGTGAACCAGAAGCCCAGCGAGGCGCTCCTCCTCTGGCCGGCGATCCTCAGGCCGTAACGGGATAAGATCGGAGGCCCCCTCCGGGAGCGGGAGGAGGGGGCCTCCCCCTCCTGCCCCCTCGGACCAAGGAGCTTCCAGATGGAATTCTTCGCGGCGCAGGCGCTGAACGGGCTGGTCATCGGGCTGCTCTATGCGTTGATGGCCGTCGGCCTCTCGCTGATCTTCTCCGTGCTGAAGCTGGTCAACTTCGCCCACGGCGAGTGCTATATGATGGGCGCCTTCGTCTCTTACTACCTGGCGACCCTCTTCGGGGTGAACCCCATCCTATCGGTCTTCCTGGCGATGATCGCGGTCTTTCTCCTCGGGGCGGTGATCCATCAGCTCTTCCTTAAGCCGATCTACACCGAGCGGGTCGAGCGGAAAGACGAGTATGCCATCTTGATCACCTTCGGGCTGGGGATCTTCCTGCAGAACCTGGCGATGTCCATCTTCGGGCCCTGGACGAAGCGCTCGCCGGACTTCCTCCCCGGGACGACGCTGCTGGGCTTCTTGACGGTGGACAACAACCGACTGGTCGTCTCCGCGGCGGCGGTCCTCATCGTGACGGCCTTGCTCATCGTCATCGGGAAGACCTTCGTGGGAAAAGCCCTCCGGGCGGTGAGCCAGGACCGGGATGCGGCGGCGATCGTCGGGGTCAACTCCCAGCGGATGAACCTCCTGGCCTTCGGGATCGGGGTGGCGCTCGCCGGCGGCGCCGGGGCGCTCATCGGACCGATCTTCCTCATCTCGCCGGTGATGGGCATCCTCCCGGGGATTAAATCCTTCGTGATCATCGTCCTCGGCGGGATGGGCTCGATCAAGGGCGCGATCATCGGGAGCCTCCTCCTCGGCCAGATCGAGAGCTTGGGCTCGGTCTTCTTCCTCGATCCGACGCGCGGGCTGGCCTACAAGAACGCCTTCGGGGTCTTGCTCCTGGCGATCGTCCTCCTGCTTCGGCCGACAGGACTCTTCGGGGAGCGGCACGTCCGGATGGAGTAACCGGGGATGGCGAAACGAAGTCTCATCGGCAGCGGAGTGGCGATCCTCCTCGGGCTGCTGGTTCCTTTGTTTATTAAATCTTATTGGCTCCACGTCTCGATCATGGCCCTCTACTATGCCCTGCTGGCCGCCTCCTGGACGATGCTCGCCGGGTTTGCGGGCCAGTTCTCCTTCGCCACGATGGCCTTGGCGGGGATCTCGGCCTACACCTCCGCGCTGCTGGTGCTGAAGGCCGGGATTCCGATCTGGCTGGGGATGATCGCCGGGGCGCTGATGGCCACGGTCGTGGGCCTCCTCGTCGGGGCCTTGGTGCTCCGGATGAGCGGGCCGTATCTGGCGCTCTTCACCATCGCCTTCTCCGAGATCGTCCGCATCACGCTGAACGCCGAATACCAGCTCACCCGCGGCGATATGGGCCTCACCGTCCCTCACCTCTACGCGACCGTCTCCAAGGTGCCCTACTACTACACGATCCTGGGGCTCCTGGTCGCCTCGCTGGTGATCATGTGGGCGATCTTGAGATCGCGTTACGGGCTCTTCTTCCGGGCGATCCGCGAGGACGAGCAGGCCGCGGCGGCGATGGGCGTAAATACCGTCCGCTACAAGATCTTGGCCTTCGTGATCTCGAGCTTCTTCGCCGGGGTGGCGGGGGGCTTCTTCGCCCACTACATCGGCACCCTCACCCCGAACAGCATCATGGAGATCCCCCGGATGGGACTGGTCATCGCCATGTCGGTGATCGGCGGGATCGAGAGCCTCGCCGGGGCGGTCGCCGGCGCGACGGTGGTCGAGTTTCTCCAGGAATACCTGCGGGTGATTGGGATGTGGCGGTTCGTCATCTTCGGGCTGGCTCTGGTCCTGATCTTGAGGTTCTCCCAAAACGGGCTGATCTATCCGTTGTATCAACGGCTCGCCGGGCGGAGGGTCGAGCTGCGGAGGGAGCCTGAGCTGGAACTGGAGCTGGAGCCGGAGCCAAAGCCGAAGCCGGGGGCGGAGACCGGCACATAGGATAGGAGGCCAACATGGCGATGCTCGAGGTGGTCGACCTGGTGAAGGACTTCGGGGGGATCAGGGCGGTCAACAAGCTCTCCTTCGAGGTGGAGGAGAACGAACTCCTGGGGATCATCGGCCCCAACGGCTCGGGGAAGACGACCACGATCAACCTGATCAGTGGGACGCTGAAGCCGACCGCGGGGCGGATCACCTTCGAGGGGCGGCGGATCGACGGCCTCCCGCCGTATGAGATCGCCAAACGCGGGATCGGCCGAACCTTCCAGGTGACCCAGGTCTTCCGGAGGATGACCGTGATGGAGAACATGCTGGTGCCGGCCTTCTCCACGCCCAAGCTCAGGTCCGACGGCCAGGACCACCACGGCCAGCGCAGGAAGGCCCTGGAGATCCTCAAGTTCTTGAAATTAGATCACCTGAGGAACGAATACGCCCGGAACCTCTCCGGCGGGCAGCAGAAGCTCCTCGAGATCGGCAGGATACTGATGCTCGACCCCGAGGTGATCATGCTCGATGAGCCCTTCGCGGGGGTCCACCCCAAGCTGAAGGCCGAGATCCACGAATACATCCGGGAGATGCACCGTGAGGGGCGGACCTTCATCATCATAAGCCACGACCTGCAAACGATCTTCACCCTGTGCGAGCGGCTGATCGTCCTCAGCGGCGGGGAGAAGATCTGCGACGGCACCCCTCAGGAGGTGAAGGAGGACGAGCGGGTCATCGAGGCCTACCTGGGGGAGTAATTAAAAGGAGCGAGGGATGCTCAAGGTAGAGGAGGTCTTCGTCGGCTACTATAAGGACATAAACGTCCTTCAGGGGGTCTCGATCGAGGCCGAGCGGGCCCAGATCACCAGCATCATCGGGCCGAACGGGGTGGGGAAATCCACCCTCCTCAAGGCGATCTATGGCTTCCTCAAACCAAACAAGGGCCGGATCCTCCTCGACGGGGAGGAGATCACCGGGATGCCGCCGCACATCGCCCCCAAGAAGGGCCTCGCTTACATCCCCCAGCGGCGGAACGTCTTCCCCTACCTCTCGGTGGAGGAGAACCTGGAGATGGGCGCCTGGACCTTCAAGCGCGACAAGGCCCGGATCCGGAAGAAGCTCGAGGAGAACTACGAGCGGTTCCCCAACCTCGCGCAGAAGCGCCGAGTGAAGGCGGGCTTCCTGAGCGGCGGCGAGCAGCGGATGGTCGAGCTCGGCCGGGCGCTGATGGCCGACCCCCAGCTCCTCCTGGTGGACGAGCCCACCGCGGGTTTGGCACCCAAGTTCGCCAGCCAGATCCGCGACAAGCTGGTCGAGCTCCGCGGGGAGGGCAAGGCGATCGTCCTGGTGGAGCAGAACATCCGCGAGGCGATCAGGATCGCCGATTACGTCTACGTGCTCGACCTCGGGCGGAACAAGGTCGAGGGGACCCGAGAGCGGTTCGCCGCCGACCTGAAGGACCTCATGAAGGAGTGGCTCTTCTAGTCTAGCCTGTCTAGAGCCAGCCTCGCCCTATTCGGCCTGCTCATACAGCTACAGCGCACATTATCGCTTCCCGAGGAGCATCCGAGCGATCCCCACCGGCTTGAAGTTGAAGAGGTGCGCTGGCCAAGCGAGCTCCCGCTTGTCGCAGACGGTGGAGACGCTGAACCGGTGGACCTCGCCGACCAGCTCCTCTGGCGGCTGCCCCGGGTAGCTGTCGAGCCGCCGCTGGAGCTCCCTCGCCTGGGCGATCCGCTCGGCCACCGCCCTGGCCCTGCGGGGCTCGATCCGGCCGCACTCCAGCTTGAGCCGGTTGAGCCGCTCCCCGGCGTCGTAGGTCGCCCGGACCAGCTCCTCGCGGTCCATCCACGCGGTCTCGTAGTTCAGCATCCACTTCCACGTCGGGCCGAGCAGCAGCCGGCGGTGCTCCTCCAGCGTCCGGGCGAGCAGGCGGTAGCCCAGCTCCTCCGGCTGCTCGAAGGCCCGAGAGGCCGGGTCGAGGAACGGCCCCAGCGGGGAGATGAAGCAGGAGAGCCGCCGGTCGAACCGCCGGAGGAGCCGACCGGCATACTCGACGGTCTCCATCACCGAGTGGTAGGTCTGCCGAGCGAGGCCGATCATGAAGAAGAGGTCCATCCGGTGGCAGCCGGCCGCCAGGGCGTGCTCGATCGTGGCCTCGATCTCCTCGTTGGTGTAGGAGACGGTCGGGTCGTGGACCCGCCGGATCTCGGGGTCGTGGCTCTCCGGGGAGAGCTCCAGGGTCCATCTGGAGACGGAGCGGCCCAGCTCCTCGATGAACTCCCGCTCGGCCGGTGAGAATAGCTCGAAGATGAGCTCGTTTCGGACCGGGTTCTTCCGCAGGAGCCGGAGCAGCTCCGCCGCGTAGTCCTCCCCCGGCTGGCGGATGTCCCCGATGAGGAAGATCGGCCCGCGGGAGAACCGCGCGATCTCCAGGATATTCTTCAGCACGTTCTCCGGGCTGCGGTAGGCCGGCCGCTCCCGACTGCACACCTTGAGGAAGGCCTCCCGGGAGCCGCCGCAGGTGGCGCAGCTATGGGTGCAGCCCTTCACCGTGATGAGCGCTATCACGGGGCTGCGCCACCAGCCGCCGTAGGGCGTGAGGCTCGTCCGGTCGCGGTAGCGCACCACCTGCCGGATCAAGACCTCCGGCCGCAGGTCGAACCGGTCCAGGGAGTCCGGGATGAAGCTGAGCCCATTCACCCTGGGCTGGCCGCCCTCCTTCCAGACCAGGTTGGGGACGTCGGCCACCGATTGGCGGGCCTCGAGCCGCTTGAGGAGCTGGTAGAGTGGCTCCTCGGCCGTGTCGCCTCGGATCACATAGTCGACCTGCGGATATGCGATCAGCTCGCGATGGAAGTAGCTCGCGGAGAGCCCCCCGAAGACTATGGGGATCTCGGGGTGGAGCCCCTTCAGGAGCTTCGCGATCTCCAGCGCGCCGTGGGCGTGCGGGAGCCAGTGGAGGTCCACCCCGAAGGCCAGCGGGCGGAGCTTCGCCAGGAAACCGACCACGTCGAACCCCGGGTCGTTCATCATCCTCAGGGCGAGGTTGACGATCCGGACGCGGTAGCCCCGCTGCTCGAGATAGCCGGCGATGGTGGCGAACCCTACGGGATACATCTCGAAGATCGGCGAGGAGGGGATGAGGTCGCTCAAGGGGCCATAGAGGATCGCCCGCTCGCGGAAGTCATAGACGCTCGGCGGATGGAGCAGGACAAGATCGGCTCTGCCTCTGCCCCTGTCCCTCCCGGCCCCTATTCGCGCTCCCATCGGGCTCACTCCCATCGGACTCACCCCTCCATCCATCCTCTCTCTACCTATGCTCTATCGCTCTATCCCTATGATCCGGTCCAACCCCGGGCTTGAGGATTGGAGCTTAACCCGCGGCCCTTCCTCCTTGCAAACCGGCTCCTTGCAGACCCTTCCAGGCTATGCTATCCTCCCGGGGGCTTCCAGCTGATGAAGATCAGCCGGAGTGGCGAGATAGATCATGGAAGCCCGGGGAGGGGCGCCCTACAGTTCGGGGGAAAGCCTTTTCCCAAGCTCTCAGACAGAGTCGATGAGGAGGCCATCTATGGAGGAGGTCGAAGCCAAGCCCAAGTCTAAGGTAGAGGTAGCGCTCAGGCTCGGGCGCGAGGAGCCCCCCTTCCCCGAGCTCATCCCGCCGCTCTCCCCCGAGGAGGCTCGAGCGGAGGCCAGCCGCTGCCTGCGCTGCGGCGGGCCAGTGGCCCCCGCGCCCTGCATCGAGGCCTGCCCAGCCAGGATCGACATCCCCAAGTTCATCTGGGAGATCCACAGAGGAGACTATGAGGCCGCGGCGAGGACGATCTTCGCCGCCAACGTCCTGGGGGGCACCTGTGGGCGGGTCTGCCCCGTGGAGGAGCTCTGCGAGGGGGCCTGCGTCCTCATCTCGGAGGGCCGCCGGCCGGTGGCCATCGGCCGGCTGCAGCGGTTCGCGGCCGAGTGGGCCCTCGAGGAGGGGCTGGCCCTCCTCAGGCGGACTTCGGATGAGGGCCGCGGGCGGAGCGTCGGGGTGATCGGCGCCGGCCCGGCGGGGCTGGCCTGCGCCGGCGAGCTGGCCAAGCTCGGCTACCGGGTGACGATCTACGAAGCCGATGAGGAATGGCCAGGCGGGCTGGTCACTCACGCGATCGCGCCCTACAAGCAGCACATCGAGCCCCTCCCCGAGGAAGTAGAGCAGCTCCGCCAGCTAGGGGTCGAGCTCGAGCTGGGCCAGGCCGTCGGCGAGGCCGGGGCAGAGGCAGAGGGGGTCCCGCTCGAGGAGCTTGAGCGGCGGCATGAGGCGCTCTTCCTCGGGGTGGGGATGGACGGCGACGTGCAGGTGGACTGGGAGGGGAGCGACCTTGAGGGGGTCTACAACTCGCTGGAGTTCATCGAGCAGCTCAAGCTCGGCGACCGCAGGAAGCTCCGGGTGGGCGAGCGCGTCGCGGTGATCGGCGGCGGGAACACCGCGATCGACGTGGCCCGGGAGGCGGTCCGCCTTGGCGCGAAGGACGTGATGATCCTCTATCGGCGGACGGAGGAGCAGATGCCAGCCTTCCGGGAGGAGGTGAGGGAGGCCCACAGGGAGGGCGTCCACTTCTACTGGCTCACCGCGCCCAAGAGGTTCCTCGGCAAGCACCGCGTCGAGGGGATCGAGTGCATTCACATGCGCCTCGGCGAGCCCGACTCCAGCGGACGGCCCCGCCCCGAGCCGGTCCCCGGCACGGAGTTCACCCTAGAAGTGGACACGGTGATCAAGGCGATCGGCCAGCGGCCACGGACCGAGCTCCTGGAGAAGATCCCCGGGCTAGAGCTCGAGCGCGGCCTGGTGAAGGTCGACCCCGAGACCGGCCAGACCTCCAACCCCAAATACTTCGCCGGGGGAGACTGCGTCAACGGCGGGGCGACGGTCGTCCAAGCGGTCCACGACGGGAAGCGGGCCGCTTGGGGGATCCACCGCTGGCTCACTGGCCGGAGCCGAAATCGATGAGCGAGCAGACGGGTGATCGCCTTCCCCAGGTATCGAGATCGAAATGAAGAAGACCTACCGCCGAGGCGACTACGTCCTCTCCATCGACCATGATTGGTGCAAGGGCTGCGAGCTTTGCGTGAAGAGCTGCCCGGTGGGGATCATCCGGCTCAACGAGGAGGGGAAGGCCGAGCTCCTCGAGATCGAGCGGTGCATCTTCTGCGGGATCTGCGAGCTGCGTTGCCCTGACTTCGCCATCCGGATCGAGCGCCCCGCCCCGGCGGCCGAGGGAGCCGAGCCGGCGGAGGAGCGCACGAGGGAGGAGAAAGAGAGCCTGGAGGTGCGATGAGAGCAAGGTCAAGGTCGAGGGCTCAGCGGCTAGTCCAGGGGAATGAGGCCTGCGCCTGGGGCGCCCTCTACGCCGGGTGCAACTTCTTCGCCGGCTACCCGATCACCCCCGCGACCGAGATCCTCGAGATCATGTCCCAGGAGCTGCCCCGCCGCGGCGGGGTCTTCCTCCAGATGGAGGACGAGATCGCCTCGATGGCCGCGGTGATCGGGGCCTCCTGGGCTGGCGCGAAGGCGATGACCGCCACCTCCGGGCCGGGGTTCTCACTGATGCAGGAGAACATCGGCTACGCCTCGATGACCGAGACCCCCTGCGTGGTGGTCAACGCCCAGCGGTGGGGGCCCTCCACGGGCCAGCCGACCCGTGCCGCCAGGGGCGACGTGATGCAGTCGATCTGGGGGCCACACGGCGACCACCCGGTGATCGTGCTGACGGCCTCCTCGGTGGAAGACGTCTTCAAGATGACCGTGACGGCCTTCAACTACGCCGAGCGGTATCGCGTCCCGGTGATCTTCCTCCTCGATGAGGTGCTGGCCCACCTCCGGGAGAACGTCGTCCTCCCCGAGGAAGGGGAGCTAGAGGTGATCGAACGGCGCAGACCGGAGCGGCTCGACGGGTGGAAGCCCTTCCAGGACGAGACCTTCCTCCCCTTCGGCGAGGGCGTCCGGTTCAACGTCACCGGGCTGGCACACGACGAGGAGGGCTTCCCCGTCGAGGGGGCCAAGGCCGCGGAGCAGCTCCAGCGGATCATGCGCCGGATCGAGGACCACCGCGACGAGATCCTCCTCTACGAGGAGCGCTACCTCGACGACGCCCAGTGCTTGGTCCTCTCCTACGGGACGCCGACGCGGGCGGCGGAGGCCGCGGTGGAGGAGCTCCGCCGCGAGGGGGTCAAGGTCGGCCTCCTGGACCTGAAGACGCTCTGGCCCTTCCCGACGAGGCTCGTCCGCCAGTTGGCTGAGCAGGTCGATTGCATCCTCGTCCCCGAGCTGAACATGGGCCAGGTGGTCCTGCTCGTGCGGATGGCCGCTGAGGGCGCCGCCCGGGTGCGCTACCTCGGCCGGGTGGACGGCAACCTCATCTTCCCGCATGAGATCTACCAGGCAGTGAGGGAGGAGGTCGAGCTTGGCTAAGCTGGAGGACTACCTGCGCAAGGAGCGGCTCCCCTCCATCTGGTGCCCCGGCTGCGGCAACGGGACGGTCACCAGGGGGCTCCTACAGGCGATCGACGAGCTCGGCCTCCCGAAAGACAGGGTGGTAGTGGTCGGCGGGATCGGCTGCTCGAGCCGGACCGCCCTCTACCTCGACTTCAACACGATGCACACCACCCACGGGCGGGCGATCGCCTTCGCCACGGGGATCAAGCTCTTCCGGCCGGAGCTGGTGGTGATCCTGACCCTAGGCGACGGCGATGCGGTGGCCATCGGCGGGAACCACCTCATCCACGCCGCCCGGCGGAATATCGACCTCACCGTGATCATCTACAACAACGGCAACTACGGGATGACCGGCGGACAGGTCGGCCCGACGACCGAGCTGGGGGCGCGGACCACGACCACACTACACGGGAACCTCGAGCCGCCATTGGACATCGTCGAGCTGGCGCTCGCCGCCGGGGCGACCTATGTCGCCCGCACCACCACCTACGACTTCCAGGAGCTGCCCCGGCTGATCAAGCGGGCGATCGCCCACCGGGGCTTCGCGGTCGTCGACGTGCTGACGCAGTGCCCCACCTTCTACGGGCGGCTGAACCGGCTCGGCGACCCCTACGAGATGGTCCGCCGCTTCCGCGAGATCACCGTCCCGATCGAGGAGGCCCGCCGGCTCAGCCCGGAGGAGCTTGAGGGGAAGGTCATCACCGGGGAGTTCCGCTGCGAGGAGCGGCCGGAGTTCACCCAGGTCTACTGGGAGCTGGTCCGCCAGCTGCGGGAGCAAGACCGGGAGCAGGAGCAGAAGGAGAAGCAGAAGGGGAAGGAGAAGGCGGGGCGCGAGAGGGAGAGGGAAAAGGGAGGGCTAGGGCTCAAAGTCGATGCCCCCTAAAGACCCCTACCAACTGCGGCTCAGCGGCTCCGGCGGCCAGGGGCTGATCCTCGCGGGGATAATCCTCGCCGAGGCGGCGGTCCTCGACGGGCTGAACGTCGTCCAGACGCAGAGCTACGGCCCGGAGGCACGCCTTGGGGCCTCCCGCTCGGAGGTGATCATCTCCTCGAGGCGGATCGCCTCCCTGGAGGTGCTCGAGCCCGACCTCTTGCTCTGCCTCTCCCAGGACGCCTACAACAAGTATAGCCGCCAGGTGAAGCCCGATACCGTGGTGGTGGTCGACTCCACCAACGTCAAGCGGGGGGAGCCGCCCCCGGCTGGGCGGCTCTTCCGGCTGCCGATCACCGAGGTGGCCATCCGCGAGGTGGGCGAACGGATCACGGCCAACGTGGTCGCGCTCGGGCTGATCAACGCCCTGGAGGGGATCGTCTCCTGGGGGAGCCTCCAGCAGGCGGTGATAGCGCGCGTCCCCGAGCGGTTCCGCGAGCTGAACGAGCGGGCGCTCGCGCTCGGACGGAAGCTGGCCGAGGCGGCCGCGGCTGAGGTCTGAGCACGCCCGCTCGCTCAACCCGGGCCCGGCTCGGCCGCTTGAGTGGGATCACCCATCTCGCTGAGATATGTCATGGCCGCCGGGTGGGAAGAGGTTCTAGGCTCCTGACGTATACATACAAAAGAGAGGGACAGGGCTATGCGCACGCGCGCTTCCAATTCCAAGGCCAAAGCTGCCGGCTCCCCGGAGCTAGAGCAAGATTGCAGCCGGTGCCGCAAGGAGCGCTGCTCGTGGATCTTCTCCGGGGTGAGCGAGGAGGAGTTCCGCCGCTTCACCAGGCTGGTCAAGCACGTCCACTACGAGGAGGACGAGACGATCTTCCAGGAGGGGGCGCTGGCCTTCGGGGTCTACATCGTCTGCCGGGGGAAGGTCAAGCTGGTCGGCCGCTCCCCGAGCGGCAAGCGCCGGATCCTGAAGCTCCTCGGCCCCGGGGAGGTGCTGGGCGAGGAGAGCCTCTTCGCCGACGGGATCTACACCAGCTATGCGCGGACGCTCGAGCCCTCCCTCTTGGGGTTCGTCTCCCGGGAGAGCTTCCTCGAGCTGGTCAAGAGCTCCCCGGCGCTCTCACTCAAGCTCCTGGAGAAGCTCGCACGGGAGCTGGGCGCCTTCCAGAGCAAGCTGGTCGAGGCGGCCTACCAGAGCGGCGAGCGGCGGCTGGCGCGGCTCCTCCTGGCGATCGGGGAGCGGTTCGGCCGCCGAGTGACAGCGACAGCGGCGACGACAGCAACGGCGGTGGAGGCGGAGGTGAAGGATGCCCCGGCCCCGGACTCACCGCGACTGGAACTGGAGCTGGAGCTCTCCCGCTCGGAGCTGGCCGAGCTGGTCGGCCTCGCCCCGGAGACGACCATCCGGACGTTGTCGCGGCTCCAGGAGAGGGGCCTGCTCGAGCTGGAGGGGACCAAGATCACCATCAGCGACCCCAAGGGCCTGGGGGAGCTGGCTGACCGGCTGCCGATCACCCCGCCGGAGTGCATCATTTAGGGGGGCGAAACCTCCTGCCCACCCCGCGGGTATCTAAGCTGCGGACACGGTCGAATCCGCCCGCACTGCCCAACGCAACGCCAAGACAAGACCGTGCCGACGTCAACCTCCCGCTCACCATGCCGAGGGCGGCCTCTCCATCCCGAGACTGGGAGGTCGCCCTCCTCCTTTGAAGCCCAGGCCGATCGATTAGCACATCCTGCGCAGTTGGGTTAAGATTCACCATGAGCATGGGGAGGAGGCATTATGGAGCGCAGAGGTAGAGGTAGAAGCGGCAGTCGAAACCGAAAGGGAGGGGAGCCGGCCCCGGCAGCGGAGCTTTGCTTTGTTCCAGTCGATAAGATCTTCGAGATCAAGCTAAAATAATGGGGATCAAAGTCCTGACCGTCCTGGGGACGCGGCCGGAGGCGATCAAGCTCGCCCCGGTGATCAAGGAGCTGGAGCGGGTGGCAGATAGCGAGTCTGCGTCCGTGGCCTCTGCCTCCGCTGGAGGCGCAGGGGTCCGCTGCCGGGTCTGCGCTGTCGCGCAGCACCGCGAGCTGCTCGACCCCTTCCTCAGGCTCTTTGAGATCGAGCCGGATTGGGACCTGGACCTGATGCAGCCCGACCAGACGCCCTCCCAGGTCGCCGCGGGGGTGCTCGAGCGGCTGCCTCCCATCCTGGAGCAGGAGCGGCCGGACTGGGTCCTCGTCCAGGGGGATACCACCACGGCGTTCGCCGCCGCGTTGGCCGCCTTCTACAGCGGGGTGAGGGTGGCCCATGTGGAGGCGGGCCTCCGCTCCTACGCCAGGGAGCCCTTCCCGGAGGAGCTCAACCGGCGGCTGATCTCCCACCTGGCCGAGCTGCACTTCGCCCCGACTCTCCAAGCGAAGGAGAACCTCCTGCGCGAGGGGATACCCCCCGAGCGGGTCCACGTCACTGGCAACACCGTGATCGATGCGCTCTACCTGGTCCTCGGGAGCCCTTCCAGCCCGGGCTTGGAGATGGAGATGGAGATGGAAGAGCTCGGGCTCGAGCCCCAACCGGGTGCCAAGCTCATCCTGGTCACGCTCCACCGGCGGGAGAGCTTCGGGGAGAGGCTGGAGGAGATCTGCCTGGCGCTACGGCAGCTCATCGAGCGCAACAGCGATATCGAGCTGGTCTGGCCGGTCCATCTCAACCCTCACGTCCAGGAGCCGGTCCGCCGGCTCCTGGGAGGGGTCGAGCGGGTCCACCTCATCGAGCCGCTGAATTACCCCGCCTTCATCAAGTTGATGGAGCGGGCTTATCTGGTCTTGACCGACTCGGGGGGCATCCAGGAGGAGGCCCCGGCGCTGGACAAGCCCGTGCTGATCCTGAGGAACAGGACGGAGCGGCCCGAGGTGCTCAAGACCGGGGCGGCGAAGCTGGTGGGGACCTCCCCTCCTGCCATCATCCGGGAGACCGAGCGATTGCTGCGCGACCAGGAGGAGTATCGCAGGATGGCGGCGGCGGAGAACCCCTACGGCGACGGCCACGCCGCGGAGCGGATCGTGAGCATCCTGCTTGCCCAAGGGAGCGTAGGATGAAGGGGGGCAAAGCACTGCAGGGGCTCATATCGAAAGCCAAAGAGGATGAGGACATCCTGGCAGTGGTCCTCTTTGGGAGCGCGGCTCGTGGGGAGGCGCGAGCCGGTTCAGACCTGGATGTATGCCTGCTCCTCTACCCCAGGCGTGAGAGCCCTGAGCGGCAGCTCGCCTCCCGCAAGCTGATGGAATACCTGGAGTATGCCGCGGAGCTGGACCTGCACCTCTTCCAACTCCTACCGCTCTATATCCGCCATCGGGTGCTTAAGGAGGGGAAGGTTCTCTACTGTCGTGATGAGGACAAGCTTTATGAACTGGCCTTCCGCACTGCTCAGGTCTTCGAAGACTTCAAGCATCTATATCGCGAATACCTGGAGGAGGTCGCGCGTGCTCGATCGTGAAAGGATTCTAGCCAAGCTGGACGAGCTGGAGGGCTACCTACAGGAACTGGACCAGATCAGGCCCGCGAGCTTCGAGGAGTATCGCCAGATCGAGAAGAAGAGAGCCTGTGAGCGCCTCCTGCAGATCAGCAGTATCGAGGCGGTTATCGACGTGTGCAACCTACTGGTCGCCGGGCTCCGCCTGGGTCTGCCCGCTGAGGAGGACGATCTCTTTGAAAAGCTGGTCCAGGCCAGTCTGATCTCTCCCGAGATGGGCCACAAGTTAAGGATGTTGAAGGGTTTTCGCAATATCCTGGTGCACGAATACGGGCGGGTGGACGATCGGATCGCCTATGAGGTCCTAACTGAACGCCTGGGCGAATTTGAGGCGTTCAAGAGCGAGGTCCTCAAGGTGCTCAGAGGACTGGAAAGCTCAAAAGGGGGTCCGAGTTGAGTTGATCCTGGTCACCGGCGGGGCGGGCTACATCGGCAGTCATACCGTAAAGGAACTTCTGAGGCGCGGCTATGAGGTCGTCGTCTACGACAACCTCTCCACCGGCCACCCCGAGCTCGTCCTCACCGAGGAGTTCGTCCGGGGGGACCTGCTCGACCTAGGGGAGCTCCGCAGGACGTTCGCCCGCTACCAGATCGAAGCGGTATTGCACTTCGCCGCCGCCTGCCGGGTCGACGAATCGGTGGAAGACCCCCAGAAGTATTACCAGAACAACGTCATCGGGGGGCTCTACCTCCTGCAGGCGATGCTGGAGCACGGCACCCGGCTGTTGATCTTCTCCTCCAGTGCCGCGGTCTACGGCGACCCGGTGGAGCTCCCCATCCCGGAGGACCACCCCAAGCGGCCGACCAGCCCCTACGGCCGGACGAAGTGGATCTTCGAGCAGATCCTGGAAGACTACGCCCGGGCCTACGGGCTGAGATACATAGCGCTGCGATACTTCAACGCCGCGGGCTCCGACCCCGAGGGTGAGCTCGGCGAGCGGCACCAGCCAGAGACCCACCTCATCCCGATCGTGCTCGAGGCGGCCCTGGGCAGGCGCCCCCGGGTCGAGATCTACGGGACGGACTATCCCACCCCGGACGGCAGCCCGATCCGGGACTACATCCACGTGAGCGACCTCGCCATCGCCCACGTGCTGGCGCTGGAGCGGCTCCAAGCCGGCAAGGTCGAGGGCGGGGCCTACAACCTGGGCATCGGGCGGGGCTACTCGGTGAGAGAAGTGATTGAGGTGAGCGAGCGGGTGACTGGCCGCTCGATCGAGGCGGTGGAGGCCCCCCGCCGGGCGGGCGACCCCGCCATCTTGGTCGCCGACCCGAGACGGGCGATGGAGGAGCTGGGCTGGCAGCCACGCTTCCGGAAGCTGGAGGAGATCGTCCAGACGGCCTGGGAGTGGATGAGACGCCAGGTGTGACCCCCAACCCGAACCTGACAGGTTGAGGGCGTGTGACCGCTTCCTCGCTTGACTCGTATCGAACCCTTGAGCGATTATTTACCAGATACCAGAGGAATGATGCGCAAACTCTTCCTCGCCCTGACGATCTTAGGGTTGGCGATGCTGGTGGCAGCCCCTGCCCCAGAGTCCCAAAGTCCCTCCCTCGACAAGTGTGCCCTCTGGATTAGGGAGACGAAGCTGCGCGGGGCGAACATCTACCAGCGGCGGGTCTACCCCGAGCTGGACGGGCCTGAATTTTTAGGCCCCGGGCCTCTCGGCCCGCCCTACACCCAGGAGGACTTCGACCGCCTGGCCACCTGGGGCGCGAACTACGTCAATATCTCCCATCCGGGGTTGTTCACCGAGGAACCGCCTTATGTCGTGGACCCCGATGTCCAAGCGAACCTCGACCGGATGATCGAGATGGTCGCCCAGGCGGACATGTTCGCCGTGATCTCCTTCAGGACTGGGCCAGGTCGGAGCGAGTTCACCTTCTTCTGGGGCGAGGATACCGAGAGCGATCCCGAGAACGGCTGGTTCGATCCCAGCTACTACAACGACCGCGTCTGGGGAGATCCCGAAGCACAAGACGCCTGGGTGGAGATGTGGCGCTACACCGCCCAGCGCTATCGCGATAACCCTGTGGTGATAGGCTACGACCTGATGGTCGAGCCGAATTCCAACGAGGTGGGCAGCTATCCCCTCGGTGAGCCGTTGGACATCTGGGACCCCGAGGGGTTCTACAGCCAGTATGGGGGCACCCTCTACGACTGGAACCGGCTCTATCCTCGCATTGTAGCGGCGATCCGCGAGGTCGATCCCACAACGCCGATCCTTATCGGCGGGAACGGCTACAGCGCCGTGGGGTGGCTCCCCTATCTTGAGGTGCTGGACGACCCCTGCGTGGTCTATACCTTCCACCAGTATGGGCCCCACCCCTATACCTTCCAATGGTGGGACTCGCTGGAGTGCACCTACCCCGGCTGGTGCGATGTGGACTGGGACGGCGAGCCTGAGCCCTTCGACCGCGGATGGCTCGAGGGGCTCCTCGCCACGGTGGACGAGTTCAAGAGGGCTCATGATGTGCCAGTCGCGGTCAACGAATTCGGGGTGATGCGCTGGGAGCCCGGTGCGGCCCAGTTCATCCAAGACCAGATGGACCTCTTCGAGGAGCGCGGGCTGAACTACGCGATCTGGCTGTGGGAGTCCTCCTGGGAGCCCTACGCCAGCGAGGTGGACGCCTTCAACTTCCGCCACGGCCCCGACCCCCACAACCATCAAGATGTCACCACGAGCGAGCTGATCGAGGTGATCAAGAGCTACTGGAGCCGGAACGCGCTCCGGCCCTCGACCAGCCCTGCTGCTCGCACGCCCTGAGGGGACATCTTCGCTTGCCCCTCCCCCGGAGGCCCGAGTATACTCTAGCGGCGAAGTCCCTATCGAATTTGCTTTTTGAGCCGACTGTGAGGTGCTTTAAATGGAAGGACTAGTCGATTGGGAAGGGTTTGAAATCGAGATCGAGCGGGTCCACGCCCGGGAGGTGCTCGACTCCCGGGGGAACCCCACGGTCGAGGTGGAGGTCCTCCTCGCCGACGGGACGGTCGGCTGGGCGGCCGTCCCCTCAGGGGCCTCCACGGGGAAGCACGAGGCCCTCGAGCTGCGCGACGGGGACGAGCGGTTCCTCGGGAGGGGCGTCCGCAAGGCGGTGGAGAACGTCAACGAGGTCATCGCCTCCCGGATCGTCGGGATGAACGCCCTGGAGCAGGAGCGGCTCGACCGGGCCCTGAACGAGCTCGACGGCACGGAGAACAAGAGCCATCTGGGTGCGAACGCGATCTTGGGGGTCTCACTGGCCGTCGCCCGCGCGGCCGCCAGTGCGCTGGGGCTGCCGCTCTTCAGGTATCTCGCCGGGGCCAGGCCGGTGAGCCTCCCCATGCCGATGTTCAACGTGCTGAACGGCGGGGTCCACGCCGACAACAACCTCGACATCCAGGAGTTCATGATCGTCCCTCTCGGCGCGGAGAGCTTCGCCGAGGCGGTCCGGATGGGCGCTGAGGTCTTCCACACCCTGAAGGGGCTCCTCAAGGAGCGGGGGCTCTCCACCGCCGTCGGGGACGAGGGCGGCTTCGCACCCGACCTGGAGAGCAACCGCGCCGCCCTGGAGCTGTTAGTGGAGGCGATCGACCGGAGCGGCTGGGAGCCCGGCGAAAAGATCTTCCTCGCGATCGACGCCGCTGCTTCGAGCTTCTTCAGCGAGGAGGAGGGGGCCTATCGGTTCGAGGGGCGGAACCTAACCAGCGAGGAGCTGATCGAGCTCTACGCGGGCTGGGCCGAGGAGTTCCCGCTGGTCTCGCTGGAGGACGGCCTCGCGGAGGAGGACTGGCCGGGCTGGAGGAAGCTGACCGAGCGGCTCGGCGGAAGGCTCCAGCTCGTGGGAGATGATATCTTCGTCACCAACCCCGAGCGCCTCCAGCGGGGGATCGACGAGGGCGTGGCCAACGCTGTCCTGATCAAGCCCAACCAGATCGGGACCCTCACCGAGACCCTCGAGACGATAGAGCTCGCCCACCGAGCCGGCTACAGGTGCATCATCTCCCACCGCTCGGGCGAGACCGAGGACACCTTCATCGCCGACCTGGCCGTCGGGACGGCCGCGGGGCAGATCAAGACCGGCTCGCTCAGCCGCTCCGAGCGGACCGCCAAGTATAACCGGCTTCTGAGGATCGAAGACCGGTTCGGGCTGCCGCTGAGGAGCACGCTATGGGCGCGATCAGCATGACCGTAGTCCGCCGGCGGGCTCGGCTCCGGCGGGCCCTGCTCGCGATCGGGCTGGGGCTCGCGGCCCTGCTCGTCCTCTCCGTCTTCTGGCTCTTCCTCTCGCGAGCGCTGGCGATCGCCCACCTGCGGGCGCAGCTCGAGCAGCTCGAGGAGCGGAGGGAGCAGCTCCTCGCGGAGCGGGCCCACCTGGAGGAGCTCCTCAGGAGGAAGGACGATCCGGCCTGGATCGAATACCTCGCTCGGAAGGAGCTGGGGCTGATCCTCCCCGGCGAGGAGAAATGGATCGTCGTAGAGGAGGGGCGCTGACTGGATACCATGGCCATGGCAGAAGCGGGGTTCGTCCACCTGCATGTCCATTCCGAGTATAGCCTGCTCGACGCCACCTGCCGGATCGATGAGCTGCTGCTCAAGGCGAAGGAATACGGGATGCCCGCCCTGGCGCTCACCGACCACGGGGTCCTCTCCGGCGCGATCGAGTTCTACCAGAAGGCCCGCCTCCACGGGGTGAAGCCGATCATCGGGGTCGAGTTCTACTTCGCGCCCCGGGGGCGGCACGACCGCAGCCCCGATCAGAAGTATTACCACCTCATCGCGCTGGCCAAGGACGAGCGCGGCTACCGCAACCTGCTCAAGCTGGCCAGCCTCGGCTACACCGACGGCTTCTACTACAAGCCGCGAATCGACTGGGAGCTGCTCACGAGATATAGCGAGGGGCTGATCATCACCAGCGCCTGCAAGAGCGGGATCCTCGCCAAGCCGCTCCTCGGCGGCCGCCCCAAGGAGGCCGAGGAGTGGGCGAGCCGGCTCCGGGAGCTCTTCGGCCGGGACTTCTACGTCGAGCTGCAGCGGCACGGCCTACCCGAGGAGGAGGCCCTGAGCGACCGGCTGCTCGAGCTGGCCCGCCGGCTCAAGCTCCCCCTGGTGGCGACCAACGACGTCCACTACCTCCAGCGGGAGGACCGCGAGGCCCACGAGATCCTGCTCAATATCCAATCGGACAGGACGATACTCGACGAGGACCGCCGCACCTTCGAGGGCGATCAGTATTACTTCAAATCGGCCGAGGAGATGCAAGAGCTCTTCGCCGACCTGCCGGAGGCCCTGGAGAACACCCTCCGGATCGCCGAGGAGTGCCAGCTCGAGCTGGACCTCTCCCGGACCCACCTCCCCTCGTATGAGCTCCCGCCGGGCTACCCCACCGCGGACCACTACCTTAGGGAGCTGGCCTTCGAGGGGGCCCGCCGGCGCTATGGCGAGGAGCTCCCCCCCGAGGTGCAGGAGCGGCTGGAGTATGAGCTATCGGTGATCGAACGGATGGGCTACGCCTCCTACTTCCTGATCGTCCACGACTTCGTCCGCTACGCCAAGGAGCGGGGGATACCCGTCGGGCCGGGGCGGGGCTCGGCCGCGGGCAGCCTCGTCTCCTACTGCCTCGGGATCACCGACGTGGACCCGCTCGAGTGGGGCCTGCTCTTCGAGCGGTTCCTCAACCCCGAGCGGGTGAGCCTACCGGATATCGATATCGACTTCTGCCCCCGCGGGCGCGACGAGGTCATCGATTACGTGGTGAAGCGGTATGGGCGCGAGCGGGTGGCCCAGATCGTCACCTTCGACACGCTGGCCGCCCGCAGCGCCGTCCGGGATGTGGCCCGCGTCCTGGGGATCCCCCACGGCGAGGCCGACCGGCTCGCCAAGCTGATCCCCTTCGGGGCCTCCCTCGAGGAGGCCCTCGGGGGCGTCCGCGAGCTGCGCGAGCTATACAAGACCGATCAGCAGATCAGGAAGCTGATCGAGATCTCGCGGAAGCTCGAGGGGCTGGCGCGGAACCCCTCGACCCACGCCGCTGGGCTGGTGATCGCCCCCGGCGAGCTGACCGATTACGTCCCCCTGCTGCGGCTGAGCGACGGCTCGCTGGTCACCCAATACGACATGGTCGCGCTCGAGGCGATCGGGATGCTGAAGATCGACCTTCTAGGCTTGAGGAACCTCACGGTGATCGACGACACCCTCAAGGCGCTAGCCCGCTCCGGCAAGCCGCTCAAGCTGGAGGAGATCCCGCTCGATGACCCCAAGACCTACGCGATGCTCCGTGAGGGGCGGACGGCGGGCGTCTTCCAGCTCGAGGGCCCTGGGATCCGCGAGCTCGTCCGGCGGCTCGCGCCTAGCAAGATCCAGGACATCATCGCCCTGGAGGCGCTCAACCGCCCGGGCCCGCTGGAGAGCGGGATGGCCCAGGAGTTCATCGAGCGGAAGCATGGCCGCCGGCCGGTGCGCTACCCCCACCCGCAGCTCGAGCCGATCCTCAAGGAGACCTACGGGCTGCCGATCTACCAGGAGCAGCTCCTCCTCATGGCCCAGGTGCTGGCGGGCTTCTCCCTGGGCGAGGCCGACATCCTGCGGAAGGCGATCGGGAAGAAGGAGCGCCGGACGATGGAGGCCCTCCGGGAGAAGTTCATCCAGGGGTGCATCCAAAACGGGATCCCGAGGGAGAAGGCCCTCCAGCTGTTCGCCGACATCGAGAAGTTCGCCCGCTACGGCTTCGGGAAGTCCCACTCGACGGCCTACGCGCTCATCACCTACTGGACCGCTTACCTCAAGGCCAACCACCCCACGGAATACATGGCGGCGCTGCTCACCAGCGTGGCCGATAACATCGACAAGGTGGCGGAATACGTGCGTGAGTGCCACAAGCTGGGGATCGAGGTCCTCCCGCCGGACATCAACGAGAGCGAGCTATACTTCACCGCCCGCGACGGGCGGATCCGGTTCGGGCTGGGCGCGATCAAGAACGTCGGGCAGGGGGCCGTGGAGGCGATCCTCAAGGCCCGCAGCAGGGGCCCCTTCAGCTCCTTCGTGGACTTCTGCCGGAGGGTCGACCCCCGGCAGGTGAACCGCGAGACCCTGGAGAGCCTGATCAAAGCCGGGGCGTTCGACCGGTTCGCCACCCGCCGGGCGCTCCTCTCCCAGCTCGAGGTGGGGCTGGAGCTGGCCCAGGTGGCCCAGGAGGAGCGCCGTAGCGGCCAGCGGTCCTTCTTCGGCGCGGAGGAGCTCATCCCCCACCGGCCCATCAAGGAGCTAGAGGAGTTCCCCCGGGAGGAGCTCCTCCGGTTCGAGAAGGAGCTGCTCGGGCTCTACCTCAGCGGCCACCCCCTGGAGAGGTGGGAGGAGGAAGGGCTGAGCTACTGGCGGAGTCACCCGCTCGGCGAGCTGGAGGAACTCCCCATGGGCGCGCTCGTCCACCTCGGCGGGCGAGTCGATACCATGCGAAGGGTTACCACCGCCAAGGGGGAGCGGATGGCGATCCTCACCTTAGAGGACCTCACCGGCAAGGTGGAGGTGGTCGTCTTCCCCGAGCTCTACGCCAAGCGGGCCGAGCTCCTCCGGGAGGAGCGGCTGATCTACCTGGTCGGGAAGACGGACCGCCGGGGCGGGCGGACCCAGGTGGTCGCCGAGGAGGTCTATCCCCTGGAGGAGGCCCCCCGCCTGGTCGAGCTCCACCTGCGGCTGCCCCTAAGAGAAGTGGACGACCGCCTGCTCGAGCGGCTCAAGGCCCTGCTCCGAGAGCACCATGATGGCACGCCGGTCTACCTCCACCTCGACCTCGGTCTCGGTAAGGCCTCCGAGCTGGTCCAGGCCGGTGAGGAATACTCCGTCCGGCTGGGGCGCCCCCTGATGGAGGGGCTGGAGGAGCTCCTAGGCCGGGAGAGGATCAAGCTCGTCCGGCCCGCCACCAAAGCTAAGGCTAAGAGGGGGGCATGATGGGATGGCAACGGTGATGGGCAGGCTCAAGCGCGGGCTGAAGTGGCTCTACCCGGGGATGGCGGTCAAGCGCTGGGCGCTGCTCGCCGCGGGGTCGATGCTCCTCGTGGTGCTCGGACTGGTATTGCTCCTCGGGCGGGAGCTGGTCCGCTGGCTCTGGGGGCTCTTCGTCCCCACGCCGGGGTATGCCCTCCTCGTCGGCGCGGGGGCGGTGACCGTGGGGCTCGCCGGGACGGTGTTCGGGATCAAGGGCTTCCTCCGGTCGATCATCAGGGGGGTCGCCCCGGAGGCGATCGGCCAGACGGCGGAGGTGCTCTACAGCCGGCGGCGGCTCGCCCGCGGGCCGAGCGTGGTAGCTTTAGGGGGAGGGACGGGCCTCTCGACC
>CAZCTZ010000003.1:0-36040 GCA_964501855.1 uncultured Thermotogae bacterium | reverse complement strand
AGCGGGTGATCATCGAGATGACCAACCGCAACGAGGAGGTCTACCTCATCCCCGCGGACCGGCGCATCCGGCGGGACATCCGCACCGGGGAGAAGATCCGCGCGGGGGTGCCGCTCACCACCGATCGGGAGTTCGTCGCCGAGACCAAGGGGAAGATCGCCCTGCGCGACCGGGTCAAGCGGATCGAGCTGGAGAAGGAGGACGGCGAGGTGGTCACCGAGCTGATCCCCGAAAAATACCTTGTCCGGCTGCGTGAGGGTATGCGCCTGCGGAAGGGGGACCTGCTCGAGCGCGAGGACAAGATCTACAGCCGGGCCTCGGGGATGGTCAAGGTGAAGGAATACAAGGACAAGCGGGTCGTCGCCGTCCAGAAGATCGAGAAGCGGCGGCTCTTCCCCGGCTACATCTTCGCCAAGATGGAGATGGACGAGAAGATGCTGGAGCTGGTGAAGGGGCTCAAATGCCGGTTCGTCGGCTCGCCGCCGCTGCCGGTCCCCGAGCGGGAGATGAAGGTCGTCAAGCGGAAGGCCGGCCTGGAGAAGATCCCCAAGCCGGAGCGGCCCAAGATCGAGGTGGACTTCGAGGTCGGCGAGGTGGTCGAGATCGTCGAGGGCCCCTTCGCGGACTTCACCGGCGAGATCCGCGAGATCGATAAGGAGCGGGAAGAGGTCACGGTGATGGTGCGGATCTTCGGGAGGGAGACCCCCGTGCGGCTCGGGTTCGAGGGGATCGAGAAGCTCTGAAGTCTGTCTAAAGTAAGGAGGCCGCCATGGCGAAGAAGGTCGAGCAGGTGATCAAGCTCCAGATCCCGGCGGGGGAGGCCACTCCAGCGCCGCCGGTCGGGCCGATCCTCGGCCAGGCCAAGGTCAATATCATGGAATTCTGCAAGAAGTTCAACGAGGCCACCAAGGACACGGAGAAGGGGATGCTCGTCCCCGTCGTCCTGACGGTCTACTCCGATAAGAGCTTCGACTTCGTGCTGAAGAAGCCGCCGGCCTCCGAGCTCCTCAAGCGAGCCGCGGGGATCACCACCGGCTCGGGCGAGCCGAACATCCGGAAGGTCGGGAAGATCACCCGGGAGCAGCTCCGGCGGATCGCCGAGCTCAAGCTGCCGGACCTCAACACCGATGACATCGAGGCGGCGATGAGGATCATCGAGGGGACGGCACGGAACATGGGGATCGAGGTGGTCGAGGGATAGAAATAATAAAAATGAAAATGACGATGAACCGCAGCAAGCGCTACCTAGCGGTCAAGGAGAAGGTCGACCGGTTCAGGCTCTACTCGCTGGAGGAGGCGATCCGCCTGCTGAAGGAGCTGGCCACGGCCAGCTTCGATGAGTCGGCCGATGCGGTCTTCCGGCTCAACGTCAACCCCAAGAAGACCGAGCACCGGATCCGCGGGACGGTGATCCTCCCCTACGGCGTCGGGCGGGAGGTCCGCGTGATCGCCTTCGCCAAGGGGGAGAAGGCCAAGGAGGCCGAGGAGGCCGGCGCGATGGTCGTCGGCGCGGAGGATCTCGCCAAGCGGATCGAGGAGGGCTGGCTCGACTTCGACGCCGCGGTGGCCACCCCCGAGATGATGAGCATCGTCGGCAGGCTCGGTAGGATCCTCGGCCCGCGGGGGCTGATGCCCTCCCCCAAGACGGGCACCGTCACCCGCGAGATCGGCCAGGCGATCGAGGAGCTCCGGCGGGGCAAGATCGAGTTCCGCCTGGACGAATACGGCAACATCCACGCGCCCTTCGGGCGGTGCTCCTTCCCCGAGGAGCACCTCCGGGAGAACTTCCTGGCGCTCGCGGGGGCGATCATCGAGGAGAAGCCCGGGGACGTCCGCGGGAAATACATCCGCGGGGTGACGATCTCCTCGACGATGGGGCCGGGGATCAAGGTCGATCCCGACGAGGTGAGCCGACTGGTCGCCGAGCGGATGCTCTAGTTCCGGTTAAGCAGTTAGCGAGCACGGGCAGGAGGGGGAAGTTGAAGATGCCCAGGCCGGAGAAGGAGCGCGAGGTCGCGCTGCTAGAGGAGCGGTTCCGCCGCTCGCGGGCGATGGTCTTCACCGACTTTCGGGGGCTCTCCGCCCAGGAGATGGTGGAGCTACGGCGGCTCTTCCGGAAGAACCGCCTGGAGTATCGCGTGATCAAGAATACGCTGGCGCGGCTGGCGGCCCAGCGGGCTGGGGTGAAGATCGACGAGTTCCTGGTCGGGCCGACGGGCATCTGCTTCGGCTATGACGACCCGACCCTGCCGTTCAAGCTGGCCCTCGAGGTGGCCAAGAGATACAAGCAATACCGGATCAAGGGGGGCATCATCGAGGGCGAGCTCGTCGGTCCGAACGAGGTAGAATATCTAGCGAAGCTCCCCTCCCGGGAGGAGCTGCTCACCAAGCTGGCCACCACCCTGAGCGGGCCGATCCAGCGGCTGGCGCTGGACCTCAAGGCGATCATCAGCCGGTTCGCTATCGTGCTCCGTGAGGTGCAGAAGTTGAAAGAGAAGGGAGAAGGAGGATGAACAGGATGACCAAAGAGGAGATCCTCGAGCTGATCGACAAGATGACGGTGAAGGAGCTGGCCGAGCTGGTCGAGGCGATCGAGGAGCGCTACGGGGTGAGCGCCCAAGCGGTCGCGCCGGTAGCGACCGCGCCGGCGCCGGGAGCGGCCGCTCCCGGGGCTGGAGCTGAGGCCCCGGCAGCCGAGGAGAAGACCGCCTTCAAGGTGGTCCTGAAGAGCCCCGGCCAGCAGAAGGTCCAACTGATCAAGAAGATCAAGGAGATCACCGGGAAGGGCCTCAAGGAGAGCAAGGAGCTGGTGGACAACCTCCCCGCGGTGGTCAAGGAAGGCCTCAGCGAGGAGGAGGCGAACAAGCTCAAGGAGGAGCTCCAGGCCCTCGGAGCCGAGGTGGAGCTACAGTAAGATGAGGGAGAGGCGCTCTTACGGCAAGGTCAAGCCGGCGATGGAGGTGCCCTACCTCCTGGGCAACCAGCGCCGCAGTTGGGAGTGGTTCTGCACTGAGGGGCTGCGACAGCTCTTCGAGGAGATCTCGCCGATCACCGCCGATGGGCGGGACCTCGCGCTGGAGCTGGTCGAGCCCCGGTTCGAGAAGCCGCACAACACCGAGCGGGACTGCAAGGACCGCAACCTGACCTACTCCGCGCCGCTGCGGGTCAAGGGGATCCTCAAGCAGGGCGGCAAGGTCCTCAAGGAGGACGACCTTTATCTAGCCGACATCCCGCTGATGACCTCCCGGGGGACCTTCATCATCAACGGCTCGGAGAACGTCCTCGTCAACCACCTCGCGCCCTCGCCGGGGCTCTACTTCCACCGGGAGGCCCGCGGCGAATACCAGGCCCAGGTCCGCCCCGAGCACGGCGCTTGGCTCGAGTTCATCCTCAACACCGAGAAGGGGCGGGTGGTGGCGAGCCTCGACCGGAAGGGGACCATACCCGCGACCACCTTGCTGCGGGCGCTGGGGATGACCACCGACCAGATCATCTCCCGGTTCAGCTTCACCCTGAACCCGCTCACCCGGGAGAAGCTCCTCAAGTATGTGGGCTACCGGGTGGGGGAGGACATCGTGGAGGACTCCCGACTCCTCCTCCACCAGGGCGAGGAGCTCTCCGAGGAGGTGATCGAGGAGATCGTCAAGGCGGGGCTCGGCCGGATCAGGCTCCTCAACCCCTACATCCAGAAGACCCTCGCGGAGGATAAGACCACCACCCAGGATGAGGCCCTCTTCCTCATCTACCGGAAGCTGCGGGCCACCGACCGGGTCTACCGCTCCCAGGCGGAGGAGCTCCTGCGGAACCTCTACTTCAACCCCGAGCGATACAACCTCTCGCGGGTCGGACGGTTCCTCCTCAACAAGAAGCTCGGGATCGACGGGGTAACCGACACCGTGCTCCGGCCGGAGGAGATCCCGCTCATCCTGGAGAAGCTCCTCCAGTTCCCCAACGACCCCCTGATGGAGGACGACATCGACCACCTGGCGAACAAGCGGGTCAAGACCCCCGGCGAGATGGTCTGGGACGAGCTGCGCGCCGGGCTCCTCCGGATGGTGCGGATCACCCAGGAGCGGCTGAGCAAATACGACCCCGAGGAGGACGCCGACCAGCCCCTGAGGAGCCTCATCTCCGCTCGGGCGATCCAAGCGGCGATCAACCGGTTGTTCTACACCGGACGGGCCTCCCAGTTCCTCGAGCAGATCAACCCGCTGGCGGAGCTGACCCACAAGCGGCGGCTGAGCGCGCTCACCAGCGGGCCGAGCAAGAAGCGGGCCAAGATCGAGGTGCGCGACGTCCACCCCTCCCACTACAACCGGATCTGCCCCATCGAGACCCCCGAGGGGCAGAACATCGGGCTGATCACCTCGATGGCCACCTACGCCCGGATCAACGAGTATGGCTTCCTGGAGGCGCCCTACCGCAAGGTGGTGAACGGCCGGGTCACCGACGAGATCGTCTACCTGATGGCCGACGAGGAGGAGCGCTACAACATCGCACCGGCGACGACTGAGCTGGACGAGGACGGCTACATCAAGGCCGAGATGGTCGAGATCCGCACCGGCAAGGAGGAGATCAAGCTCGTCCCACGCGAGGAGGTCCACTTCATGGACATCTCGCCGACCGCGCTGGTGGGGGTCTCGGCCTCGCTCATACCCTTCCTGGAGCACGACGACTCCAACCGGGCGCTCATGGGCGCGAACATGCAGCGGCAGGCCGTCCCGCTCATCAAGACCCAGGCGCCCTACGTGGGGACGGGGATGGAGGCCGCTGCGGCGCGCGACTCGGGGATCCTGGTGGTGGCCGAGGAGGACGGCCTCGTCGAATACGTCGACAAGAACAAGATCGTCATCTCGCACGACGGCCGGAAGAGGACCTACCACCTGGTGAGCTTCGAGCGGTCCAACCAGGACACGATCATCCACCAGCGGCCGATCGTCAGCAAGGGCGACCGGGTCAAGAAGGGCCAGGTGATCGCCGACGGGCCGGCGAGCGACCACGGCGAGCTCGCCCTCGGCGCGAACCTCCTGGTGGGCTTCCTCCCGTTCGAGGGCTACAACTACGAGGACGCGATCGTGATCAGCGAGCGGCTCGTCCGGGAGGGCATCCTGGATTCGATCCACATCGAGGAGTATGAGGTCCGCGCCGAGGAGACGAAGCTCGGACCGGAGGAGATCACCGCGGACATCCCCGACATCAGCAAGGAGGAGCTGCGCAATTTGGATGAGGACGGCGTCGTCCGCGTCGGGACTGAGGTCCGCACCGGCGACATCCTCGTGGGGAAGATCACCCCGCGGGGCGAGTCCGAGCCGACGCCGGAGGAGCGGATCTTCCGGTCGATCTTCGGCGAGCGCGTCCGCAACGTCCGGAACACCTCGCTGAAGCTCCCGCCCACGATCGAGGGCGGGAAGGTGATCGCGGTGAAGAAATTCTCCCGCGAGAAGGGGGATGAGCTGGAGCCGGGGGTCAACGAGCTGGTCAAGGTCTACGTCGCTCAGCGGAAGAAGATCGCCGTGGGCGACAAGCTCGCCGGGCGCCACGGCAACAAGGGCGTGATCGCCAAGATCCTCCCCGTGGAGGACATGCCCTTCCTGCCCGATGGGACCCCACTCGATGTGATCCTGAACCCCATGGGCGTCCCCTCGCGGATGAACCTCGGTCAGGTGTTTGAAACCCACCTCGGGTGGCTGGCCCACCTCACCGGGCAATACATGATCTCGCCGGTCTTCGACGGCGCCAAGGAGGAGCAGATCCTGCGCGAGCTGCGGAAGGCGCGCGAGGAGCACGGCCTCGCCGACGGCGACAACTACGACGGCAAGGTGATCCTGCGCGATGGGCGGACCGGCGAGCCCTTCGAGCACCCGGTCACCGTCGGCTACATGTATATCATGAAGCTGGAGCACATCGCCGATGAGAAGCTCCACGCCCGCTCCACCGGCCCCTACTCGCTGATCACCCAGCAGCCGCTCGGCGGGAAGGCCCAGTTCGGCGGCCAGCGGCTCGGCGAGATGGAGGTCTGGGCGCTCGAGGCCTACGGCGCGGCCTACACCCTCCAGGAGATGCTCACGGTGAAGTCGGACGACACCCGCGGGCGGATCCAGCTATACAAGGCGATCCTGAAGGATGAGGAGTTCCCCAAGCCGGGGATCCCCGAGTCGTTCAAGGTGCTGGTGCGGGAGCTGCGGGCGCTGTGCCTCAGCTTCAAGCTGTTCGACGCCAGCGGGCGCGAGCTGGACCTCAACTGAGCCGAGCAGGCCAGGCCAGGCTGGGCCGAGCAACCGGAAAAAGTAAGAAGCGAAGAGAAAGAGAAAGAGAAAGAGAAAGAAAAAGAAGATGAAGGAGGAGTGGTCCGCCGGGGTCATCCTGTATCGGGTGGGGCGGGGTGGCCAGCGGGAGTATCTCCTCCTTCGGCATCGTGAGGGCCATTGGGACTTCCCCAAGGGGCGGATCGAGCGGGAGGAGGACCTCCGAGGTGCGGCCTGCCGCGAGCTCCAGGAGGAGACCGGGATCGGGGCGGAGGCGGTCAGGCTCGTCCAGGGCTTCCAAGGGCTGATCGAATACAGCTTCAGCCGGGCGGGAGATACCCCGGGCTCGGATAGCGAGCCGGTCCACAAGCGGGTGATCTACTTCCTGGGGGAGACCGACCGCGGGGAGGTCGAGCTCTCAGGGGAGCATCGGGAGTTCGCCTGGCTGAGCTATGAGGAAGCCCTCCAGCGGCTCACCTACGAGAACAGCCGGGAGCTCCTCCGCCGGGCGGAGGCCTTCTTGAGGGGACCTGAAGCTGAAGCTAAGACCAAGACCGCCCCCCGCTCGGCTTAGTTGGCTTGGCTTGATTAAATTAATCGCTTGCTTATGCTTAGCGACTAGCGAATCGCGGACCTCACCACCCGGGTGATCCCCGCCTCCAGCTCCTCGGGGAAGCACAGGCGGCTCACTCCGATCTCGCGGTTCCGGATCGCCGCGATCAGCCCTGAAGCCACCGACAGCTCGGTCAGGTTGAGCTTCTCATCGACGAGGAAGATGTTCTCCCCGACCTGCTCACCGAACAGGTAGGTATCGGTGTAGGGGTTGTCGCTGGCGCTGTCGAGGGCCAGGTAGTATCTGGGATCGAACCCCCGGGCCCTCGCCAGCCGATCGAGCTCCTCCTGCACCTTCAGGTAGTCCTTGAGCTCGAGCTCCATAGTGCGGAAGATCCGCCCGCGGGCTAGCCGCCGGCAGAGGTCGCTCAGGATGGGATCGTCGCTCTTCTCCCACATCTTGATGGCGAAAGTGAGGACCACATCGTCCAGCTCGAGGTGGTCCTCGACGGTGAGGCTCCCATGATCCGTAAGGAGCTTCCTCAGGGGCTCGGTGGCGAAGATCCGCTGGCCGGCGCGGAGCAGCTCGGCCGCCCGCTGGAGGATCCCCCGGAGCATCACCCCCGCGGCGCGGCTCGCCTTGTGGTGGTAGACCTGCTGATACATGTAGTAGCGGGCTAGGATATACTCCTCGGCCACCCGGCTCCCCTTGGCCCGGTCGAGCGCCAGCTCCCAGTCGCCGTCCACCTCGATGATCCGTAGACTATGGATGAGCCAGTCGAGGTCGAAGTTGCCGTAGCGCACCCCGGTGTAGAGGCTGTCCCGGAGGAGGTAGTCCATCCGGTCCACATCGAGCTGGGAGGAGATCAGCTTGACCGCGAAGGACGGCAGGAAGCGCCGCTCGAGGATCGCGCGGATCTTCTCGGGGTAGCTCGGATCGGCCTCGACCAGGAGCCGGTGGACCTCGGTCCGCTCATCGAGGATGATCCTGACCGTCCACTCCTCGTGCGACTGGCCGAGGAACTCCTCCACCAGGTGGGAGAGCGGGAAGTGGCCCAGGTCATGGAGCAGCGCCGTGGCCATGAGCAGCTCGCGGTGAGCCCTGAGCTCTCTGATGACCTTGGCAGAGGGCGGCCCACCGCTCCGGCTCCCACTGAGGGCCTCCAGGTGCTCGATCACCCGCTTCATCAGGTAGGCCGTCCCGAGCGAGTGGGCGAACCGGGTGTGTTCCGCTCCGGGGTAGGAGAAGTAGCTCACCCCCGTGAGCTTGATGTTCCGCAGGCGCTGGACCTCACGGGTCTCGATCAGCTCGAGGACCAGCCGGTCTCGCTCCCTATCGAACCGGATCATGTTGTGGACCGGATCGCGAATGACCTCCTCCATTGTAGTTCATATTGTATCACGCGCGAGGACGAGGTCCCACCTCATCGCCTGCACTGGAGCTAGCTTGATCTGATCCGGATTTTTGCAGTAGAAGTTAAGCTCAAACTATGGCCACGGTCACCAAGCGCATCGGGCTCTTGACCAGCGGCGGGGATGCCCCGGGGATGAACGCGGCGATCCGGGCCGTCGTCCGCCAGGGGATCGCCCTCGGAGCGGAGGTGATCGGGATCAGGCGGGGCTACTGCGGCCTGATCGAGGGCGAGCTGCTCCCCTTGGGGATAGCCGACGTGAGCGAGATCATGGACCGCGGGGGGACGGTCCTGGAGAGCTCCCGCTGCGAGCAGTTCCTCCAGGAGGAGGGCCAAGCGCGTGCCCTGCGCACCGCCGAGCGCGCCAAATTAGATGGGCTGGTGGTCATCGGCGGGGATGGCTCCCTGCGGGGGGCTTGGGCCCTCCAGGAGAGGGGCCTCCCGGTGATGGGCATCCCGGCCACGATCGACAACGACATCTGGGGGACCAGCATCGCCATCGGGGTGGACACCGCGCTCAACACCGTAGTGGAATGCCTGCGCAAGATCCGCGACACCGCGATCTCCCATGAGCGGGCCTTCGTCGTGGAGACGATGGGCCGCGAGTCCGGCTACCTGGCGCTGATGGGCGGACTGGCCGGCGGAGCGGAGGCGATCCTCATCCCGGAGGTCCCTGTCGACCTGGGGGAGGTCGTCGAGGTGGTCCGCCGGGGCTACCAGCGGGGGAAGCGCCATGCGATCATCGTCGTCGCGGAGGGGGTCTTCGCCAATGCCGCTCAGGTCGTGGCGGCTCACATCCGGGAGCGGCTCGGCCTGACGGTGCGGGTGACCGTGCTGGGCCACCTCCAGCGGGGCGGCTCACCGACGGCCTTCGATAGGATCTTGGGCTCGCGCCTCGGTGCGGAGGCCGTAAGGCGGCTAGTCGCGGGCGAGTCAGGGAGGATGGTCGGGCTGGCCGGGGACGAGCTCCAGAGCGTCCCCCTCGCGGAGGTGGCGGCCCGGCGGCGCCAGCTCGACCTCGAGCTCTACGAGCTGGCGATGGTCCTGTCCAGGTAATCTCCCAATCCAGCCCAGCCCAGTCTACCCTAGATGAGGTGGAGCCAGGAGGAGGCCCAGGTCCAGGAGGGCGTTGCCAGCTCGCCCCGGGCAGGGTAAAATCTGGCCCGATTGGCAGCTACACCCAAGCTGAGGGAGGGCAGAATGACGATGCGCATAGGGGTGCTCACTGGCGGGGGCGACGTCCCGGGGCTCAACGCGGCGATCCGTGCGGTGGCCCGGCGGGCCTTCCAGCTCGGCTGGGAGGTCGTCGGGATCAAGAACGGCTGGCTCGGTCTGCTCGAAGGGGATATGGAGCCACTGACGGTGGACTCCGTCTCGGGGATCCTCCACGTCGGCGGGACGATCCTCGGCACCTCGCGGACCAACCCGCTCAAGCGGGAGGAGGACCTCCAGCGCTGCCTGAAGAACGTCGATAGCTACGGGCTCGACGCGCTGGTGGCCATCGGCGGGGACGACACCCTGAGCGTGGCCCACGGGCTCCACCAGCAGGGGGTCAAGGTGGTCGGTATCCCCAAGACGATGGACAACGACGTTCCCGAGACCGATTACTGCATCGGGTTCGACACCGCAGTGACCACGGTCGTCGAGGCGCTGGACAAGCTCCACACCACCGCGAGCGCCCACCACCGGGCGATGGTGGTCGAGGTGATGGGGCGCTACACCGGCTGGGTCGCGCTGGTGGGCGGGCTCGCCGGTGGAGCAGACTACATCGCCATACCGGAGGTCCAGACCACTATCGAGGAGATCTGCCGGCACGTGAAGGACCGGTGGGCCCGCGGGCGGCGGTTCAGCATCATCGTGGTCGCTGAGGGGGCCAGGTTCCCCGAGGTCAAGGAGGAAGAGGACCTCGGCGAGGCGGACGCCTTCGGCCACGTGCGGCTCGACCGGCGGGGCATTGGCGCGACGGTCGCCCGGGAGATCGAGGAGCGGACCGGCTTCGAGTCCCGGGTCGTCGTGCTGGGCCACCTCCAGCGGGGCGGCTCACCGACGCTGTTCGATCGGCTGCTGGCCACCCGGCTGGGCGTGGCCGCGGTGAACCTGCTCAATGAGGGGCAGGACGGCTATATGGTCGCCTTCCAGGGGAATAAGGTGGTCCCGGTGGAGCTGGAGCGGATCGCCGGGCGGATCAAGGAGGTCGACCTCGAGCTGTACGAGCTGGCCAAGATCTTCTACTGATTAGATCAGAGGCGCTGCGTGAGACGAGAGCTCAGGGAAGCCCGATCACCCAGCTAGACGATCGCCTCCTCGGTCTCCGGGTCGAAGGCATGCATCTGGTCCATCTGGGCGACCAGCTCGATCTCCTCCCGGAGGCCCACCTGGACCCGGGGGTCGAGCCGCGCCACCAGCTCCTTCTCGCCGTTCCAGGCGTGGATGATCAGCTCGTCTCCCAGCGGCTCGCGCACCCTCACCTCCGCCCGCACTACCATCTCCTCGTCGTAGCTCGGGAGCATCTCCTTTGCCTTGAGGTTCTCCGGGCGGATACCGAAGATCACCTCCCGGCCGACATACCCCTCGAGCGCCTTGGCCTTCTCCTGAGGGACCTTGAGCTTGAAGCCGCCCTCGCGGACCAGGTAGAGCTTGCCGTCCTCCCTCGCTACCTTGACCTCGAGGAAGTTCATCGCCGGTGAGCCGATGAACCCCGCCACGAAGATGTTCGCCGGATGGTCGTAGATATACTGGGGGTTGTCGTATTGCTGGATCACCCCGTCCTTCATCACCGCTACCCGCTGGCCCAGAGTCATCGCCTCTACCTGGTCGTGGGTGACGTAGACCGTGGTGGTCCGGAGCTCCTGGTGGAGCTCCTGCAGCTCGGCCCGCATCTGAACCCGCAGCTTGGCATCCAGGTTGGAGAGTGGCTCATCGAATAAGAACACCTTGGGATTGCGGACGATCGCCCGGCCGAGCGCGACCCGCTGGCGCTGGCCGCCTGATAATTCTCTGGGCTTGCTCTTCAGCTTATCCGCGATCCCGAGCATCTCCGCCGCCTGGCGGACCCGGCGGTCGATCTCGGCCTTGGGGAACTTGCGCAGCCTAAGGCCGAAGGCCATGTTGTTGTAGACGTTCATGTGGGGGTAGAGCGCGTAGTTCTGGAAGACCATGGCGATGTCGCGGTCCTTCGGCGGGACGTGATTCACCAGCCGATCGCCGATGTAGATCTCGCCCTCGGTCACCTCCTCCAGGCCGGCGATCATCCGCAGGGTGGTGGTCTTCCCGCAGCCGGAGGGGCCGACGAGGACGACGAACTCGCCGTCTTCGACCCTGAGGTTGACCCGGTTCACCGCCACGAGGTCGCCGAACCTCTTCGTCACCTCTTTCAGCACTACCTCGGCCATCTGGATCTCCCCTTTTGCTTGCTCGGCTTTTTGGTCTCTGGTTTAGATTTTAGCAGCCTGGTGAGGCCGCGTCTAGCCCCCGGTTGAGACTAGCCGATCTTGCGCCCCTGGAGGGCCTCGCGAGCCAGGACGAGCGCGCCATACTCCACGACGCGCTCGCCCAGCGGCGTCAAGCGCACCTGAGGCGGGGTGACGTTCAGGTGTTCTCGCATTTTAGCCGTGATCGGCTCGAGCAGCTCGGGGTGGGCCAGCGCAAGGGAGCCGCCGACCGTGATCACCTGGGGGTCGTAAGCATTGGCGATGGCCGCGAACGCCAGCCCGCCGCACCAGGCCGCTTCCTCAAGCACCTCCTGGGCTAGCCGGTCGCCCGCCGCAGCCGCTTGGAAGACCAGCGGGGCAGTGACCTTCTCCAGCTCGTGCTCCGCTAGCTCCCAGAGGCGCGTGCCATATTCGCCCCGCGGGCGCAGATCCTCGTTGAGCAGCTTCAGCTTAGCGTTCTTGGCGATCCCTCGCCCGGAGCAGTAGGCCTCCGCGCAGCCGTAGCTCCCGCAGCCGCACCTCAACCTCAGCTTGGGTTTGAGATCGGGATCGGAGCTGCTCGCGCCCGCGCAGACGGGGAAGTGGCCCACCTCAGCGGCGTTGCCCTCCTTGCCCCGCAGGAGGTGCCCGCCGTCCCAGACGCCGCCACCGAAGCCGGTGCTCAGGGTGACGTAAACCACGAATAGCTTCGACTTATCCGGCTCATCGCGGCCGACGCCGAAGTGGACCTCGCCGAGGACCCCGGCGAGGCAGTCGTTCTCCAGCCGGACCGGCACGCCGAACTCGCGCTCGAGCGGCTCGACCAGCGGGATATAGAGCGGCCTATCCCCCTTCGGGGGGAGGCGCACCGGCTCGATGTTGGAAGGATCTTTTAGGGAGCCGCCGGCGAGCGGCCCTGCCGAGCCGATCCCGATCGCGGCCAGCTCTAGCCCTCCCCTCCCCTCTCCCTCCGCCAGCTCGGCCTGGGCCTGAGCCAGCGCCCTCCGCAGGAGCTGAGCCATCTGGGCGCTCACCCGCCAGTAGGCGACCCCGTCACGGTAGTCGCTGAACTCCTCCCCTGCCAGGTCGACCGGCTCGCGGAGCCGAGCTAGCTCCCGCCCATCCGGGGTGGCGAGGACAAGCCCCAGCTTCGTCCCACCTAGGTCGAACCCTGCGAGGACCCTCTCTCGCATCTCCATGTTTGGTGCCTGTATCGCACTTTAATATTGGCGAGAGTCTGGCCCCCAGTCAACGTTTGCGCTTGACTTTGTGCGGGACTTGTGGGTTATAATCCCGCCAACTTTTCGAGAGGAGGGAACCCAAGGCCATGCGGGGGCTCAAGGGCATCCTTCTACTTGCAACCTTAACGGTGATCTTTGCCCTCACGCCCTCCCCTCATGTCCCCGGGGCGACCGGCCAGCCGGACCTGCTCGTGCGGGAGATCGAGTTCTACCCCATCGAGCCGGAGCCGGGCGAGCAGGTCGAGATCAGCGCGACCATCGCCAATGAGGGCCGGGGGGACGTGAGCCGGAGCTTCGAGGTCCGCTTCAAGGTGGACGGCCTGCTGCTCGCCCGCCAGCGGGTGCGGGGGCTCAGGGCTGGGAGGGCCATCGAGCTTAGGGCTGAGTGGCAGGCGGTCGAGGCCGAGGGCCCTCATGAGATCACCGTGGAGGTGGACCGTCCCTTCAGCCGAGTCCCCGAATCCGACGAGCGGAACAACCTCCTCCGGGCGGTGATAACCGTCCAGCGGAAGCCCGCGGCCTTCTCGCTCACCGAGGAGATCATGCTCTCGATCGGGGAGCCGCTCCGGGTCACCGGGGAGATGTTCAACCTCGACTTCAGCTCCAGTGGGGACCTCTTCACGGCGCTCGAGCGGGGGATCGAGCAGCTCGAGGCCGCGGGTGAGATCCTGGAGTGGAATGGGCTCAAATTGATCCAGATCGGCAGGGGCTTGCCCTCACCGCTCAGCCAGGCCGAGGAGATCGCCAAGGGGAGGGCCATCGGGGAGGTCTTCTGCAGGATGGCCGCCTCGCTAGGTGCGGCCGCTTCAGCGTTGAGGGAGTTCAACCTGGGCAGCGCGGTGGAGGCGATGCGTGATCTCGAAGCCGAGCTGGGCGAGCTGGCCCCCCTGAGCTTCGATGGGGTCCAGCTCGGACGGCTCGCCGAGGCGGCCAAGCATGTCGGGAAGGCCGCTCAGATGGCTCTGACGCTCTTTGGGAGCCTCACCGGCCCCGGTTCCGGCTCAAGCTCAGGCTCAAGCTCGAGCTCAGGCCTGGAGGGGAAAACCACCGGTGAGCTGCTCGCGGAGCTTGAGAGGGCTCTCGCCCAGGCCGGGGCGATCCTCAACAGCGTCGGGGCGAAGGTCGAGCGCGCGGCCACCGGCCGGGGGCTTAGCTTCGGCTTGGGCGGCAGGGACGGGGAGGAGGGGGAAGGCCAGCCGCTGAGCGAATACCACAGTGGGGAAGCCCTCATCATCCGGGTTCAGGGCGCGACCCACCTCAAGCTGGAGGTCTACAGCTCCCGGGGGCTTCTAGCATTTGTGGGCGAGACGAGCGGGGATCGCCTCCTGTGGCGAGGACAGGATAGCTCTGGACGGCCGCTCCCTCCGGGGAAGTATTTCTACCGGCTGACCATCCACCGCAGTGGGGGGAAGGTGGAGAGCGACCTCGGGCGGATCACCGTTGAGTCTGCGCTATCTAGCGCCTCCTGCTCCTGAGCTTGAAGGACCAGCTCGTCCCCTCCGGCTTGTCCTTGAGCTCGATCCCCAGCTCGCCCAGCCGCTGGCGGATCCGGTCGGCAAGCTCGAACTCCCGCTTGGCCCGCAGCTCGCTGCGCACCTCGACAATAAAGTCTATCAACTCCTCCGTTAGTTCCTCCTGGGAAGCAGCAGCGACCCTAGCTGTGCCAGCGATCGTGGCTTTAGTTCGGGCTTCCGAAGCCTCCTGGAAGAGGCCGAGCGGCTGGCCGAGCTCGCGGATCAGCTCGGCTGCACGGCGGAGGAGCGGGAGGTCCCCCTCAGGGAGCTGAGCCCCATGGAGGAAGGCGTTCGTCCGGCGGACTAGCTCGAAGATTACGCCCAGCCCGCCGGGGGTGTTGAAGTCGTCGTCCATCTCGCGCTCGAACTCCGCCCGAACGCCCTCCAAGTAACGGAGAAAATCAAGACCGCGCTCGCTCATTGAGTCTGCATCTGCATCTAGCGCCTCAGAGGGCTCCTCTTTTTGGCTGCCACGCTGCTTCAGCTCGTAGTCGATCTCCTCCAGCAGGTTGTAGACTCGCTCGACTGCGGCCTCCGCCTCCTCTAGGGCCTCATGTGAGAAGTTTATCGGCTTGCGGTAGTGTTTCGACAAGAAGAATAACCGGACAGCCTCCCGACCGTGGCGCTCCACCACATCTCGGGCGTATTCGAAGTTTCCCAAGGACTTGTGCATCTCCTGCTCCCCGACCATCACCAGGCCGCCGTGGAGCCAGTAGCGGGCGAACGGCTTTCCGGTTTTGGCCTCGGACTGGGCGATCTCGTTCTCGTGGTGGGGGAAGATCAGGTCCTGGCCGCCGCCGTGGATGTCGATCGTCTCGCCCAGGGTGGAGATGGCCATCACCGAGCACTCGATGTGCCAGCCCGGCCTCCCTTTGCCCCAGGGCGACTCCCAGGCGGGCTCGCCCGGCTTGGCTGCCTTCCATAAAGCAAAATCGAGCGGGTCCTCCTTGCGAGGGTCCGGCTCCACCCGCGCGCCCGCCTCCAACTCCTCGATATTTTTCCCGGAGAGCTTCCCGTAGTCGGGGAAGCGGCGGACGCGGTAGTAGACGTCGCCGTCGACGACGTAGGCGTAGCCCTTCTCGATCAGCGCCTGGATGAACTCGATGATCTGGGGGACCATCTCCGTCGCCCGAGGGTGGTAGGTCGCCCGCCTGATCCCCAGCCGCTCCAGGTCCTCAAAGAATTCCGCGGTGTAGCGCTCGGCGACCTCCTGTGCCGGAACGCCTAGCTCCTTCGCCCGGTTGATGATCTTGTCCTCGATGTCGGTGATGTTCTGGGTGTAGATGACCTTGTAGCCCTTGAACTCGAGGTAGCGGCGGATCACGTCGAAGACCAGGAAGGTCCTGGCGTTGGCGATGGTGAACCGGTCGTGGACCGTCGGCCCGCAGGCATACATCCTGATGACCCCATCATCCAGGGGGATGAGCTCCTCCTTGCGCCGAGTGAGGGTGTTATAGACCTTCATCCTGGGCGCTCACCGACTCACCAGTATAGCAGCTCCCCAAATCCGGAGCAACGCCCCCTTCTCAACCCAACCGGAGTGGGACTCGCGCTTGTCTTCCGCCACCCTCGGGCCTGAGCCAGGTCATTTTACATCGGGACCCAGGCTAGGTATAATACGCCTGCCTGAGCCTATGCCGAGTGGGTCATCGCTCTCGGCGTAGGCTCTGTTGCTGCCTACTTGTTGCCTCTGATCTCGCTTCACCGGTCCACCGGGCACCGGCTCAGAGGCTAGAGGCGGAGAGGAAGAGGAGAGGGGTAGAAACGAAACCCCCAAAACTGAAACTGAAGTGAAAGGAGAGCACCCCATGGAGGAGCTGAAGGACATCGAGGCCCTGCTGGTCGAGGAGCGCAGGTTCGCACCCCCTGAGGAGTTCACCAGGCAGGCCAACGTGAGAGACCCGATCATCTACGAGGAGGCCGAGCGCGACCCGGAGGGCTTCTGGGCCAAGTTCGCCCGTGAGCTGGACTGGTTCGAGCCCTGGGGGAAGGTCTTAGAGTGGGAGCCGCCCCATGCCAGGTGGTTCGTCGGCGGCAAGCTCAATGCCTCCTATAACTGCCTCGACCGCCACATCAAGACCGCGAGGAAGAACAAGGCGGCGCTGATCTGGGAGGGCGAGCCGGGCGATGCCCGCATCCTCACCTACTTCGACCTCTACCGCGAGGTGAACAAGTTCGCCAACGTCCTGAAGAAGCTGGGCGTGAGGAGGGGCGACCGGGTCTCGATCTACCTGCCGATGATACCCGAGCTGCCGATCGCCATGCTCGCCTGCGCGCGGATCGGCGCGCCCCACTCGGTGGTCTTCTCCGCCTTCAGCGCGAAGGCCCTCCGGGAGCGGATCGACGACTCCGGAGCGAAGATACTGATCACCGCCGATGGCTACTACCGCGGCGGGCGGGTGGAGCAGCTCAAGGAGCGGGCCGACGAGGCGGTGGAACAGTCACCCAGCATCGAGAAGGTGGTCGTCGTCCGGCGGATCGGGCGGGAGATCCCGATGAAGGAGGGCCGCGACCTCTGGTGGCATGAGCTGATGCGTGAGGCGCCGGCTTATTGTCCCCCCGAGAAGATGGACTCCGAGGACATGCTCTTCATCCTCTACACCTCCGGCACCACGGGGAAGCCCAAGGGCGTGGTGCACACCACGGGGGGTTATCTCACCGGCGTCTACGCGACGTTCAAGTGGATCTTCGATATCAAGGAGGAGGACACCTTCTGGTGCACCGCCGACATCGGCTGGATCACCGGGCATAGTTACTTGGTCTACGGGCCGCTCGCCGCGGGTGCGACCTCGGTGATGTATGAGTCGGTGCCGAACTACCCCAAGCCGGACCGCTTCTGGGAACTGGTGGAGAAATATAATGTGACCATCTTCTACACCGCGCCGACGGCGATCCGGGCCTTCATGCGCGACGGCGAGGAGTGGCCCAACAAGCACGATCTCTCATCTTTGCGCCTTTTGGGAACCGTCGGGGAGCCGATCAACCCTGAGGCCTGGATGTGGTATTGGCGTGTGATCGGCAGGGAGCGCTGCCCCATCGTGGACACCTGGTGGCAGACCGAGACCGGGATGATCTTGATCTCGCCGCTGCCGGGGATCACCACCCTGAAGCCCGGCTCGGCCACCCGCCCCTTCCCGGGGATCGAGGCCGAGGTCGTCGATAAGGACGGGAATCCGCTCCCCGCGGGCAAGGGCGGCTTCCTGGTGATCAAGCGCCCCTGGCCGGCGATGCTCCGGGGGATCTACGGCGACCCCGAGCGCTACGAGGCCTACTGGAACCAGATCCCCGGGAACGTCTACTTCACCGGCGACGGGGCGAAGAAGGACGAGGACGGCTACTTCTGGATCGTCGGCAGGATCGACGACGTGATCAACGTCTCCGGGCACAGGCTCTCGACGATGGAGATCGAGAGCGCGCTGGTCGAGCACCCCGCGGTGGTCGAGGCCGCCGTCGTGGGGAAGTCCCACCCGGTGAAGGGCCAAGCGGTGGCGGCCTTCGTGATCCTCGCGCCGGGCTATGATGAGAGCCCCGAGCTGGTCCAGGAGCTCCGCGGCAAGGTAGCCGAGGTGATCGGCCCGATCGCCAAGCCGGAGGAGATCATCTTCGTGCCTGAGCTGCCGAAGACCCGCTCGGGAAAGATCATGCGCCGGCTGCTCAAGGACCTGGCGGAGCGGCGCGAGTTGGGCGATACGACGACCCTGCGGGACCCCTCGGTGGTGGAGGAGATCCGCAAGAAGATAGGCTACTGATACCGAGAGCAAGCAGCCGAGCCGGGTTCCAATCCCGTCCCGCGCTCACAACTCACAAAAAATTCTGGTGGGCGGAGCAGGACTTGAACCTGCGACCTCCTGCGTGTGAGGCAGGCGCTCTCCCTCTGAGCTATCCGCCCACTTTGGCGTCCCCGGGGGGATTCGAACCCCCGTTGCCGGATTGAAAGCCCGGTGTCCTAGGCCCCTAGACGACGGGGACTACCTGTGGGCCGTGCAGGAATCGAACCTGCGACTCCCTGCTTAAAAGGCAGGTGCTCTGCCACTGAGCTAACGGCCCTTATTGTTCAAGGCCATTATAACGGGGGTGCCCCCCCGGTTCAAGAGCACTAGGATCAGACCGTCTCCAAGATCAGCTCACTCCCCGAGCGGAGCGCTCCCTGGAGGGGCGCGAGGGCCACGGTCCGCTCCGGGCGGAGCCCCCCATAAGCTGAGGAGGTGAAGATGGTGACACAGCGCCTATCGAAGAGAAAGGGTGGTGCGTCCGGCTGGTGGGACCTGATGAGCACCCTCCTTCCGAAGCGCTCCATCAGCTCCTCGAAATACCGCCGGCCGAACCGCGGCCGGCCCCAAAGCTCACCCAGCTCCCGCCCGGGGAGCTCCTGCCAGTCGCCCCAGGTGATCTGCCGCCAGGGGGCGCTCCCCGGCTCGATCTCGTCGATATCATGGAGAGTGGGCACATCCGGGAGCGCGCCGTGGAGGGCGATTACCCCGGAGGGGGTCACCGCAGCCAAGGGCAGCTTGACCAGCACCTCCGCGTAGGCGGCGGCCAGCTCGGGCGGGAGTCCCTCCCAGAAGTCGGCCGGGGAGAAGCGCGCCACCTTCCAGCCCTCGTGGTTCCCCTGGAGGAGGAAGACCTGCTCGGGATGGCGGAGCTTCTGCTCGAGCAGATACCGGATGTTCTCGCGGGAATGCGGTCCCCGGTCGACGTAATCCCCCAGGAAGATGAGCTTCATCTCCGACCGGAGGTAGCGGGCGATCACCCGCCGGCTCGCCTCCAGGTCGCCGTGGGTGTCCCCGACGAAGACGGCCCAGCGCGCTCCCCTCCGGAGCTCGATCAGCTTCGGCTCGTGGTCGAGGAGCTCGCCAGCTTTCCTCAGCAGCTCCTCCTCGCTTTCGCCTTTGAGAAGGGGGAGTTCGCCCAACCTGGTTCGCCTCCAGAGGAGCTCAGCCTCAACGCGACCACAAAAAATTTTGTGGGCTGCGGAGGACTCGAACCTCCAACCCTCCGGTTAAGAGCCGGATGCTCTGCCAGTTGAGCTAGCAGCCCACCGGCTGGATATTAGCGCATCTCCCCGGGCGTGTCAAGCCGGCCTGGGCCCGGGCTTTCCCGCGCTCTACAGCGTCCTCAGGTAGATCAGGGAAGCGAACATTTTACTGACCGATGCTCAAAAGTTCTTCCACGAGGTTGTCGAGGACCTCCCAGTGGGCGACCATCTCCTGGGCGAGCCGCTCCAGCTCGGGGACCTCAGCGAGGAGCCGGGCGGCCTCACGGATGTCCCGCTCGAGCTCGAGGAGGTTCAGCGCCTCCCTGTAGACGAGCGCGTTGGTCTCGGCGATGATCAGGAACCGCTCGACGTGCTGCTCGATCACCCCCGCGGCGTCCTCGATACCCTCCTGGGTGGTCAGGAACCTCTCCCAGTGCTCTATCTGCTTCTGGACGTATTTGATCGCCTGGGTGAGGCCCCTCCTCCGGTCCTCGACCAGCTCGGGATCGGGGTGGTGGAAGGAGGCGAGCTCCCGCTCGAGTTCGAACTTCCTCGCCTTGAGCTCGGCGAGCCTCTCCCTGGCCTTCTGGGTGAGCCTCTTCAGGCTCTGCTCCCGGGAGAGCAGCTCGCGCTTGATCTTCCCCTCGTCCTCGACGAGCGCCTCGAACTCCTCGGTGATCCTGCGGAGCTCGGAGAGGACCTCATCGTAGAGGCGCTCGTCCCTCACCTCTGAGGTCAGGAGCTTTTCCTGGAGGGCCCTCAGCGCGGAGAAGTGCCGCTCGATCCTCTCGAAGACCGACTCCTCCTGGGCCTTTAGCTGATCGACAATGGTCTTCCCCTGGGCAGCGAGCGCCTGGGTGGTGACCGGCTGGGAGGTGCATCCGGAGAGGGCCGAGGCCAGGAGGCCGAGACCGATGCCGATACTGACGCTTACCGCCATCGCTAGAGGCAACAATCTCCTCATCTCTATCACCTCCCATAGAATATCAAAAGCTGGGCCTGGTCTCACCAGGTGAGCCTGGAGCGACTGGTGGCGAGCTAGCCGCTTGCGATACCGATCCTTCGGGGCTAGAATGGTCATGAGATGGGCGATCTCTTCTCGAAGAGCTCCGGGCGGGCGCGCCAGCCGCTCGCTGAGCGGATGCGGCCGCGCTCGCTGGAGGAGTTCATCGGCCAGGAGGAGCTGGTCGGGCCGGGGCGTGCGTTGCGCCGATTGATCGAGTCCGGCGAGCTGCGCTCGCTGATCCTGTGGGGACCGCCCGGCTCGGGGAAGACCACCCTGGGCTGGATCATCGCCCGGCGGATCGAGGGCAACTTCGTGGCCTTCTCCGCAGCGTTGTCGCCGATCAAGGAGATCCGCCGAGCGATGGAGGCCTCCCAGCGGAAGTTCCGCGCCTATGGCAAGCGGGACGTGATCTTCGTCGACGAGATCCACCGGTTCAACAAGGCCCAGCAGGATGTCTTCCTGCCCTTCCTGGAGGAGGGGAGCATCGTCCTGGTGGGGGCGACGACCGAGAACCCCTCCCTGGAGCTGGTGCCGCCGCTGCTCTCCCGCTCGCAGGTCTTCGCCCTCCAGCCGCTCAGCGAGGAGGAGATCAAGCTGATCCTGAAGAATGCCCTCGAGGACGGGGAGCGCGGGCTCGGCGAGCTGGGGGTGGAGCTCGCGCCGGAGGCGGCCGACTTCATCGCCCAGTTCTGCGACGGCGACGCCCGAAGGGCGCTCAACCTCCTCGAGCTGGCCGCGGAGCTGACCCTGGCCAAGGCCCAGGCCCGGGGGCGGGCTTCCGGAAGTGGAAGTCGGACGATCACCCTCGCTGCGGTGGAGGAGGCCGCCCAGCGGAAGCTCCCCCGGTTCGACAAGCACGGCGAGGAGTTCTACAACCTGATCTCCGCGCTGCATAAGTCCGTGAGGAACAGCGATCCCGATGCGGCGCTCTACTGGCTGGCGCGGATGCTCGCCGGCGGGGCCGATCCGCTCTACATCGCAAGGAGGCTCATCCGGATGGCCACCGAGGACATCGGCCTCGCCGACCCGAACGCCTTGCAAGTGGCGGTGAGCGCCAAACTGGCCTACGAGGCGCTCGGCTCGCCTGAGGGCGAGCTGGCCCTAGCTGAGGCGGCCGTCTACCTGGCCACCGCACCGAAGAGCAACTCCGTCTACAAGGCCTTCGACGCCGCTCTGGAGGACGTGGAGCGGACGCGCAACGAGCCGGTCCCCTTGCACCTGCGGAACCCCGTGACCAAGCTGATGCGGGAGCTCGGCTACGGCAAGGGCTATGAGTTCGCCCACAGCTACGACGAGGGGGTCGCTCCGATGGAGTGCCTCCCCGAGCGGCTGAAGGACAGGAGATACTACCAGCCGAGGGGGAGCGGCTACGAGGCGGAGGTGGCCGAGCGGCTGAAGCGCTGGGAAGCGCTGAGAAGGGGGCTCGGGCAAGGAAGGTCGAGACCGAGCTCGTAGTTAGTTTGATTAAAAGTCCAAGCTGAAGGAGACCATCTTGATCTCGGTCATCTCCTCCACCGCGAACCGCGGGCCCTCACGGCCCAGTCCGCTCTCCTTCACCCCGCCGTAGGGCATCTGATCAGCGCGGAAGGTCGCGGAATCGTTGATAAAGACATTTCCAACTTCTAGGCCCTCGATCGCCTGCCAGGCTCTCTTGATATCGCGAGTGAAGACCCCGCAGGCAAGGCCATAATCGTAGCTCCCCAGCCGCGAGCCCTCGTTGAACTTCTCGATCGCCTCCGCGAAGTGGGCGAAGCCGTCGATCACGACGATCGGCGCGAAGGTCTCCTCGCAGACGACCTTCATCTCCGGCTCGACCTCGGTCAAGACCGTCGGCTCCAGGAAGTTTCCATCGCGCCGCCCGCCGCAGAGGAGCCTCGCACCGGCTTTGACGGCCTCCTCGATCCAGCTCTCAGCGCGGATCGCCCCGGCCTCGTCGATCAGCGGGCCGATCTCCGTCGCTGGGTCGAGCGGGTCGCCCCTTCTCAACTTTTGGGCGCGAGCGACGAACTCCTGGGTGAACTTCTCCTTGATGGAGTCATGCACGTAGATCCGCTGGGTGTGGATGCAGACCTGGCCGGAGTAGGCGAACCCGCCCACGATGCACTTCTCCAGGGCCTGCTCGAGGTCGGCGTCCTCGGCGACGATCGCGCCGGAGTTCGAGCCCAGCTCCAGGGTCAGCTTCTTGATCCCCGATTCGCGCTTGATCCGCTCGCCGACGGGTGCGCTCCCCGTGAAGGTCACCATCCGCACCCGCTTGTCCTTTAAGAGCTTCTCACCGACGGTCGAGCCCGGCCCGACAAGGATGTTCAAGAAACCAGGTGGGAGGCCCGCCTCCATGAGCAGCTCGCCCAACTTCAAGGCGGTGAGCGGCGTCGCCGAGGCCGGTTTCAACACCACCGCGTTCCCCGCGGCGATCGCCGGTGCGACCTTGTGCGCGACCAGGTTCAACGGGAAGTTGAACGGCGAGATGGCGACGATCACGCCCAAGGGCTGGCGGATGAAAAGTCCCCGGCGGTGCTCGGAGCCGCGGGCGGCGTCCATCGGGACCGTCTCCCCGTGCAACCTTTCGGCTTCGATCGCGGCGAACTTGAGGGTCTCCACGGCGCGGGAGGCCTCACCGAGGGCGTAGCGCCAGGGCTTGGCCGCCTCCAGGGCGATAGCTCTAGCGAACTCTTCCTTCCGCTCCTCGAGCAACCCCGAGGCCCGCCGGAGGAGCCCACCCCGCTCATGAGCCGGCATCTTGTGCTCGCGGAAGGCCCGCTCTGCCGCGGCAAGCGCCCGCTCGACCTCCACCTCCCCGGCTTGGGAGACCTCCGCTAGAAGCTCCTGATTATAGGGATTGCGCACCTCCAGCTTGTCGGCGGTCTCGACCCACTCACCGTCGATCAGTAGCTTGGTTTGAAACTCCATTTTGAGTTGAGTAGAGCAGGAGGTTGCCAAGCGATCAAGGGGACCCGGAAGGTTCAGCGAGGATGAGCACCCGCTCGGGGCTCACCTGGAGGAGCCCACCGGCGAGCTGGAACTCCCGCTCGTTCCCCTGGGGGAGCTTCACCCGGACTGGGCCGGGAAGGAGCCTGCTGATCAGCGGGGCGTGCCCCGGGAGGATCCCTAGCTCGCCCTCGGTCCCCTTGACGATCACCATCCTCACCTCGCCCTCGAAGAGCGTCCCCTCAGGGGTGAGCAGCAGGAGCTTCATCGCTCCCCCCTGATGTTGGTCCCCCGGCCGATGAGCGCCCGGCGGAGTTCCACTCCCTTAAGCTCCACGTCGCTGTCGATCACGCAGTCCTCGATGAGCGAATCCTCGATCCGCACTCGATCGAAGATCACCGAGCGGCGCACCTGGGAGCGCTCGATCACGACCTGCTCGCCAGTCCAGAGCTCCCGGCCGTCAAGATAGCGAGCGTTCGCCTCGATGTAGGAGGCCCGATCGCCGATATCGAACCAGCCCTCTCGGAAGATGAACGCCTCCAGGGGCTCGCGCTTCCGGGTGAGCAACCACTCGTTGAAGTAGCCTGGCGCGTCCTTCCCTTGCTGGGCCTGCGCGAGGAACTCCCCCACCAGCGGGAGGACCCGAGCGGGGTAGAGGTAGCAAGCGGTGCTCACCAGGGTCGAGCGGGGCTCTCCGGGCTTCTCCTGGAATTCGACTATCCGGCCGTCACAAACTTCTGCCACGCCGTAGCGCGAGCGGACCCGCTCGGGGTCGCCGAGGTCATGAAGGGCGATCAGGGGCCGGCCGCGGTAAGCCTTGAGGAACTCTTTCAGGTCGAACTCGAAGATGTTGTCCCCGCCGAGGATGAGGAGGTCCTCCTTAAGGTTGAGCTCCTCGATCAGGAAGGCCAGAGCCCCGACCGCGCCGAGCTTCTCCTCCTCGGAGTGGGTCTCCTCGACCACCAGCTCCACCTCACGAGGGTGACCTCGGCGCCAGCGCTCGAACTCCTCGGCGAAGCGGCGGTTGATCGAGATGATCGGCGGGCCGAGCTCCTCGGGGAGCCTCTCCAAGACGTATTCGATGATCGGCCGGCCCGCTACCGGCAGGAGCGGCTTCGGCCGCTCGCGGGTGATCGGCCAGAGCCGACGGGCATAGCCGCCGGCGAGGATGATCGCCTTCACCTACTATCCCTCCTCATGGAGCTTCTCATAGACTCGGGTGGCCACGGAGCGAGGCAATCCCGGCACCCGGGCGAGCTCCTCTAGGGAGGCGGCGCGGAGGCGCTCGAGCGAGCCGAAGTGCCGCAGGAGGAGCTGCTTGCGCTTCGGGCCGATCCCGGGGACCTCATCGAGCGCGGAGCTGAGCGTCCTTCGCTTCCGCCGCAGCCGATGATACTGGACGGCGAAGCGGTGGGCCTCATCCCGGACCCGCTGCAGGAGGTGGAGCGCGCCCCCCTCCCCCAAGGTGAGCGGCTCCGGGCGCCCTTCGAGGTAGACCCTCTCCTCCTGCTTGTGCTTGGCCAGCGCCGCCAGGGGGACCCCCTCCCAGCCCCCGCCGGCCCCTTCCAGCGCCCTGCGGGCCGCGCTGAGGTGGCCCCGTCCGCCGTCGATCAGGATCAAATCCGGCTTCGGCAGCTCACCCAGGTGGGCGATCCGCCGCTCCAGCACCTCGCGCAGCATGGCGTAGTCGTCGACCCCGCGGACCTGCTCGATCTTGAACCGCCGGTAATCCGAGCGCTTCGCCAGCCCATCCTCGAAGACGACCAGCGCACCGACGGCCTCAGCCCCCTGCAGGACGGAGATGTCGTAGCCCTCGATCCGCCGGGGGAGCCGCTCCAGCCCGAGGAGCTGCCGCAACTCTTCCAGGATGGCAGCCACTGCCTTCCTCTTCTCCTCGCGGAGGTGCTCCTCCAGGAGGGTCAGCTCGGCATTGTGGGTGGCTAGCCGCACCAGCCTCGCTTTGGACCCCCGCTTGGGGAGGTGGAGCTTGACCTTAGCTCCGGCTCCGCGGCGCTCCTCCAGCCAGCGCTTGAGCAGCCTCGCCTCCTCATCCTCGAGCGGGTGGGGCAGGAGGACCTCCCGGGGGATGGCCTCGGCCTCGCTGTAGAACCCCCTGAGGAAGGCCGCGAGGGCCTCCTCAGTCGGCGTGTCAGCCGGGACCTCGAGGAGGAACCGTTCGCGGCCCTTCACCCGGCCCTCCCGCACGAAGAAGACCTGGACCGCGCAGAGCCCCTGGGTGCGGGCCAGCCCGATCACATCCCGTTCGGCCTCCTCAGCAGCGGTGGCGACAGAGCCAAGCGAGCGGCTCCTGAGCCCGAGCTGGACCAGGCCCTCGAGGGCCTTGAGGCGGTCGCGCAGCCTGGCCGCTCGCTCGAACTCCAGCTTGGCGGCGGCCTCCTCCATCTCCCTTCTCAGGGCCCCAAGCAGGTCGGCACGGCGGCCCTCGAGGAACCGGCAGAGCTCCTGAGCTACCTGGCGATATTCCTCTTGGGAGACCCCGCCCACGCAGGGGGCCAGGCACTGCTTGAGGGAGTGGTCGAGGCAGGGCCGCCGGCGGGTCGGCCTCCTCCCATCGAGGGGATCGTTGCAGGTCCGCAGGGGGAAGATCCGCCGCAGCTCGTTCAGGTGCTCCCGGATGAGCTTCAAGTTGGTGTAGGGGCCGAAGTAACGCGCGCCGTCTTGGGCGGGCCGGCGGGCAAGCCTCAGCCGGGGGAAGGGCTCCTGGAGCGTGACCGCAAGGTAGGGGAAGCGCTTATCGTCCTTGAGGCGGACGTTGAAGTGGGGGCGATAGCTCTTGATGAGGCTCTCCTCCAGGACGAGCGCCTCGACCTCGGTCTCCGTGGCGATGTATTCCAGGTCGGCTAGCCTCTCCAGGAGCGCTCCCACCTTGGGCTGGGCCTGCTGATGGTAACCGCTGAAGTAGGAGCGGACCCGCTCGCGGAGCGAGGCGGCCTTCCCGACGTAGATCACCTCGCCGCGGGCGTCCCGGAAGAGGTAGACCCCCGGGCTGGCGGGGAGGAGCTCCACCTTCCGCTTGAGCTCGGCTAAGCTGGCCTTGGCCTGGGGTTTAGCTTTGGCTTTGGCTTGAGCTTGGGCGTCCATCTAGTTTCTAGTAATACCTGATCTCGAAGTCGTCGAACTCGCCGCGGTAGTCCTCCCAGTGGACCTCGACGTCCTCGACCCGGGCCCCCGGAGGCCCCTCATGGCACCAGTTGATCAGCTCTCGGATCCTCTCCTCCTCGCCCTCGACGACCGCCTCGACCCGGCCGTCGGGCAGGTTCCGCACCCAGCCGGTGAGGCCCAGCCGCCGCGCCCGCTCCTGGGTGTTCGCCCGGTAGAAGACCCCCTGAACCCGACCGGAGATGAAAAGGTGCGCTCGCTTCCTCATCTCAGTTAGAGCTCCTGCACTAGCAGTTCCTCCAGGGGCAGCCGGGTGGAGGTGCGCTCCCTCGCACCCGGCCGGGGATGGCCGATGACGAGCAGCAGGACCAATTCCTGGTCGTCTCCGACCCCGAGGAGTCTCTCTGCTTCCGCTCGGCGGCCGGTGATGCCCCCGACCCAGCAGGCCCCCAGTCCCAGAGCGTGGGCTGCGAGGCACATGTTCTGGACACAGGCCCCGATGCCCTGCATATCCTTGTCGCGGTTGTAGCCCGCCTTATGGTCAAGCAGCACCGCGATGCACACCGGCGCCGACCTGATCATCTCCTCCTGGGAGGTGAGCCGGGCCAGCTCCGCGCGGCGCTTTCCATCCTTTACCACGATGAACCGCCACGGCTGGGTGTTCTTACCTGAGGGGGCCCACCGGCCGGCCTCGAGGATCTCCCGGAGGGCCTCCTCGCTCACCGGCTCCGAGGTGAACTCCCGCACGGTCCGGCGGCTCTTGATCGCCTCCAGGACGGTTTGAGCCCTCTCCGATACCATCTTCCTCCTCCGCTCCCAGCTATGATAAGCCCTGGTGCCCGCCCCCGGCAAGGGAAGGAGCGAGAGCCCGGGTCTCAGCGGGCGGGTTGACATCCTTCAAGTTAGCTATTACAATACAGGCAGGTCGGGGGCGTAGTCTAGCGGCCTAAGACGCCTGGCTGTCAACCAGGAGATCGCCGGTTCAAATCCGGTCGTCCCCGCCAGGGGTTGCCGAGGTAGCTCAGGTGGTAGAGCACGGGACTGAAAATCCCGGTGTCGGCGGTTCGAGTCCGCCCCTCGGCACCAAATTTTTGTTTTAAATCCCCGAGTGCAACTCGCTCGAAATTTCCGCACTCTCCTTAATTCTAAAATAACAAAGGGGAACGAGCGTGCCCATAAAGCGCCCTCGGAAGCAGCAGCGAGGATCGCCTGCTCAAGTGCCGTCTGGGAGAGGCGGAAGAAGCATTACATGTTCTACTGAGAGCGCTCGAGAAGGGGCATTGGTGGGGCGAGCATTGGCTCCTCGACGGTCCGGACCTGGAACCTGGAGCCCATCCGGGACCGTCCGGAGTTCCGTAAGATCGTGGAGGTGAGCAGGCAGCAGCAAGGGGCCGCACAAGCACAGGCCAAGCCGGAGCTCCTGGTGCCCCGCCGAAGACGAGGAGGAAGGAGAAAACCGCCCCTGCTCATGACACTCCATGGGGGGTGGAGCTCAGCGGAGGGCTTCGCCCCCTACTGGGAGGCGGCCTTCGACCTCCCGCCTGGCTGGAAGATGCGGTTCTACGACACCCAGGTGCACCTGCTCTCACCGGAGGTGGCCTACACCGTCTCACTCCGGGAGGAGGAGATCGGGGGCGAGCGGAGCGAAAGCCGGGTCACCTTGATCTTCCTCAAGAAGGAAGGGGAATAGAAGATCATCCACGGCCACTTCTCCCGGCTGCCGGGATAGCCCCGCCCCGGATGGGGAGGCGGATTAGGCTCGGTTATCTTAGTTTAGATAACGTTTAGGGCCTTGCAGGGCCAGGGCCACTCTGATCCGCTTGCAGACCTCCTCGGGGTCGTCCTCCTGTTCCCGTTCCCGCTCCCGGCCCTGGTAGCCCTCCTCAGGCCAGGGGTCGAGGCCATCGCCCTCGCGGCGTGGGATGAGGTGCAGGTGGAAGTGGAAGACGCTCTGGCCTGCGGCTACGCCGCTCGCATGGAGGACGTTCACCCCCGTGGCCCCGAGGCCCTCCATCAGCGCACGTGCGACCCGCTTGGCCGTGGCCATCACCGCCGCGAGCTCCTCATCCGGGACGCTCATCAGATCCCGGTAGTGCCTCCTGGGGATGACGAGGGTGTGCCCCCGGGCCACCGGCGCGATGTCGAGGAAGGCCATCGTCTGCTCATCCTCCCAGATGATCTGTGCGGGGGCCTCCCCGCGGGCGATCCGGCAGAAGATGCATCCTTCCCCTGCCATCTCCCTTTTTTGTTTTTTGCCTGTCAGCTGAAGAACCCCTGGAGCGCCTGGAGGGGCTCCCCCGGGCCGATCGCCGTCAGGCTCAGCCCCCTCGAGAAGAGGAGCTGGGCCACCTCCTGGACCTGCTCGACGGTGACCGCCTCGATCTTCCTCAGGACCTCCTCCACCGGCTGGTGCTGGCCGTAGATCTCCCCCAGCCCGAGGCGGACCATCCGCGCGTGGCTGCTCTCCAGCCCCAGGAGCAAGTTCCCCTTGAGCTTCTCCTTCGCCAGGTGGAGCCGCTCCTCTGAGACCGGCTGCTTGAGGTGCTCGACCTCCTCCAGGGCCACCTCGACCGCCTGAGGGGCCTTCCCCGGCTCGGTCCCGATGTAGATGACGAAGAGCCCGCTGTCGACGTAGTAGCTGACCGTGCTGAAGACGGCGTAGGCCAGGCCGAGCTCCTCCCGGATCCGCTTGAAGAGCTGGGAACTCATCCCGCTGCCCAGGATCGCGTTCAGGACCTCCAGGGCGTAGCGGCGCTCATCCCCTCGGGGGAGGGCCTCCACCCCCAGGCAGAGGTGGGCCTGCTGGGAGTCACGGTCCTCGATATGGAAGTGGCGCCTCACCCGCGGCGGGCGCCGCTCCGGCGGCTGGAGCTGGGAGTGGGAGGCCCCCCTGGGGCTGTCCAGCATCCGCTGGGCCAGCTCCAGGAGGCGCTCGAACTTGATCCCGCCCGCGGCGGCGAGGATGAAGTTCCCCGGCCCGTAGAGCTTGAACTGCTCGAGGAGGTCCTCCCGCCGCAGGCGCCTCACGCTCTCCTCGGTGCCGAGGATCGGCCAGGCCAGCGGGTGCTCCCCCTGCCAGATCTGCTCCGCGAACAGGTCGAACACCTTGTCCTGGGGGGTGTCCTCCACCAGGCGGATCTCCTCCAGGATGACCCCCCGCTCCCTCTCCATGTCCTCGGGGCGGAGGAGCGGATGCTGGACCAGGTCGGTGAGGATGTCCATCGCCCGCTCGAGGTGCTCGGCGAGGACGTCCACGTAGTAGAGCGTGTATTCCTTGTGGGTCACGCCGTTGATCGCCCCGCCAAGGGCGTCGATCTCCTCGGCGATCTGGAAGGCGGTCCGCTTCTCTGTCCCCTTGAAGAGCAGGTGCTCGAGGAAGTGGGAGGCGCCACACCGCTCCTTGGGCTCGTCGCGACCGCCGACCCGCACCCACAGGCCCAGGGAGAGCGGCCGCTGGTCGTGCTCCTCGGCGAGGACGGTCAGGCCGCTATCGAGCCGCTCTCGGTAGCACCCCCGGTAGAGCTGCTCCATCGCGATCGCATTAGCTGAGCCTAATGTGGATGTCGTCCCGGACTAGTCGCTTGAGGTAGATGCGGCCCTCCTTGTCGATCTTCAGGACCTTGGCGAGCACCCGATCGCCCGGCTTCACCACGTCCTCGACCCGCTTGACGTAGCCGTCGGCGAGCTCAGAGATGTGGATCAGGCCCACCTTGCCGACGTCGTCCAGCTCGACGAAGGCCCCAAAGTCGGTGATGTTCTTCACCGTGCCGGGGAGGATGTCGCCGACCTTGACCTCCGCCGGGCGGGCCTTGGCCTTGACCGCGGTAGGCTGCGCTGGAGCTTGAGCCTGAGCCCGGGCTGGCTCCTTCTCCCGCTCCCGCTCGCGCTTGGGCTTGGGCGCCTCCTTCTCCTTCTTATTCTTAGCCGGCTTAGAGGGCTTGGCCTTGGTAGGGGCTTTAACCCCGGCCCCGACCTTCGTGGTTGCCCCTTCTTCCTCGGGCTCGGGGATGCGCCGGAGGTCCGGCCGGCCGAGCTCGTCGATCCCGATCACCTCGACGGTGATCTCATCGCCGAGCTTGACCACGTCCTCGACGTTCTTAACGAAGTGATCGGCCAGGTCGGACACGTGGATCAGGCCGCGCACGCCGCCCTTCAGCTCGACGAAGGCTCCGTAGCGCTCGATCCGCACCACCCGGGCGCGGTAGCGCTTGCCGACCTCGATCTCCTCGACGATCTCGTTGATCGCCGCCTTGGCCTTGTTGACCGCCTCCTGGGTCGGCCCGGAGATCTTCACCGTGCCGTCGTCCTCGATGTCGATCTCCGTGTCGGTCTCCTCCAGGATCCGGCGGATCGTCCGCCCACCGGGGCCGATGATCAGGCCGATCTTCTCCGGATCGACCTTCATCAGCTCCAGCACGGGCGCGTAGGGCGACAGGTGGGGCCGCGGCGCGGGGAGGACGGCCTCCATCGCGTCGAGCACCTGCTCGCGGGCCTTCTTCGCCCGGGCGAGCGCCTCCTCGAGGATCTTCCTGGAGAGGCCGCTCGTCTTCACGTCGAGCTGGAAGGCGGTGATCCCCCGGCGGGTGCCGGCGACCTTGAAGTCCATGTCGCCGTAGCGGTCCTCCATCCCGATGATATCGGTGAGGATGAGGTAGTCCTCGCCCTCCTGGATCAACCCCAGGGCGATCCCCGCGACGGGGCGCTTGATCGGCACCCCGGCGTCCATCAGCGCCAGCGAGCCGGAGCAGACCGTCGCCATAGATGAGGAGCCATTCGACTCGAGGATCTCGGAGACCACCCGGATGATGTAGGGGAACTCCTCCTCGGTGGGGAGGACCGCCTGGAGGGCCCGCTCGGCCAGGTGGCCGTGGCCGATCTCCCGGCGGCTCGGCGGGCCGAGCCGGCCGGTCTCGCCGACGCTGTAGGGCGGGAAGTTGTAGTGGAGCATGAACCGCTTCCGGCCCTCCTCGAGCATCAGGTCGATGATCTGCTCGTCCTGGCGGGTGGTGCCCAGGGTGCAGGTCCCCAGGGACTGGGTCTCACCCCGGGTGAAGAGTGCCGAGCCGTGGACCCGCGGGAGGAGCCCCACCTCGATGCTGATCGGTCGGATCTCCTCCGGGGAGCGGCCGTCGATCCGCACCCGCCGCTCGAGGGTCGTCCTGCGGATGAACTCCTTCAGGAGCTCGTCGAACGCCTGGTTGAGGTGGCTCTCGATGGCTGCGAGCTCCTCTCCCTCTTTTTCCCCTTCTCCTTCGGGCTCAGGTGCCTCCCCACCCTCACCCGCTGCTGTCAGCTCGGCCAGGACCTGCTGGACGGCCTCCTCGCGGAGCTGGTCGATCAGCTCCTCGCGCTCCTGCTTCCGCTGGAGCCGGCGCAGCTCCTCGAACCGATCGCCGATGACCCTCTGCAGCCGCTCTTTGTATTCGGTCAGGTCGAGCTCGGGGACCTCGATCTTCTCCACCTCGACCTGGGCGGCGAACCGCTCCTGCAGCTCACAGAGCTGCTTGATGTGCTCGTGGGCGAACTCGATCGCCTCGAGGACCTCCTCCTCGGGGAGCTCCTTCATCGAGCCCTCGACCATGGTCACCGCTTCCTTCGTCCCGGCGATCATCACGTCGAGGTCGCTCTCCTCGCGCTCGGCCGCCGTCGGGTTGGCGATGAACTTGCCGCCCGCTCGACCGACCCTCACCCCCGCGACCGGCCCCTGGAAGGGGATCGACGAGATCATCAGGGCCGCGGAGGCCCCCAGCATCCCGGCGACCTCCGGGGGGTAGTCCTTGTCCGCGGAGAGGACGGTCACCACGATATGGACCGTCTCGCGATACCCCTTGGGGAAGAGCGGCCGGATCGGCCGGTCGATCATCCGCGCATTGAGGATGGCCTCGTCGGAGGGCTTCCCCTCGCGCTTGAAGAAGCCCCCGGGGATCTTCCCCCCCGCGTAGAACTTCTCCTCGTAGTCGACGGTCAGCGGGAAGTAGTCGATATCCTCCCGGGCCTCGCTGCGGGTCACCGTCGCCAGGACCTTCGTCCGGCCGAAGGTCACCACGACAGCGCCGTCAGCCTGGCGGGCGACCTTGCCCGTCTCCAGGGTGAAGTCGCCCTGGCTCAGCTCTACCGCTTCTACCCTTGCTTCCGTCTTCACTTCTCCGTTGCTCATGCTATCTTCTCCCTCTTTCCCTTCTTCTCTCCGTTTTTTTCTGTCCCTTCCCTCGCCCTCCCGCTCCCTTATCCTCCTTATCCTCTGATCCCCAGCCGCTTGATCAGCTCGCGATACTTCTCGGGGTCCTCCCGCGCCAGATAGCGCATCAGCCGCCGGCGCTGGCCGACCTTCTTCATCAGGCCCCGCTCGGAGTGGAAGTCATGTTTGTGGACCTTCAGGTGCTCGGTGAGCTGCTGGATCTCCGCCGTGAGGATGGCGATCTGCACCTCCGGCGAGCCAGTATCCCCCGGCCCGCGGCCGAACTCGGCGATGATCTTGGCCTTCTCTTCCTTAGATAAAGCCATGGTGACTCCCTCCTCCTTGCCCTCCTCCTTGCTTAGCCCTCCGTCCAGGAGGGGAGGGCCAGCTCGCCCTCTTGGACGGAGTCCTAGCGGACGGCACAATTTATCTCATCTTCCTGTATTTCTCGCTCAGGCGGCGGACCTGGTCTTTGGCCTCCGCCTCGTCGAAGCTCAGGATCTTCCGGTCCTCCATCACCACCTGGCCGTCGACGATCACCGTCTCCACGTCTCGGGAGCTGGCAGCGTAGACCAGGTTGGAGACGAGGTCATACTCCGGGATGAGGTGGGGCTGGTCCAGATCGAGGACGATCAGGTCAGCCTTCATCCCTTCCCTGATTATACCGACTTCCTCCAGGCCGAGCGCCCGCGCCCCGCCGAGGGTGCCCAGCCAGAGGGCCTCCGCTGCGGGGAGCGCCGTCGGGTCGCCCCTCACCTTCTGAAGGAGCGCGGCCAGCCGCACCTCCTCCAGAAGGTCCAGGTTGTTGTTCGAGGCGGCCCCGTCGGTCCCCAGGGCGAGCTCGACCCCGGCCTCGAGGAGCTCCTTCACGGGAGCGATCCCCGAGCCGAGCTTCATGTTGCTCGTCGGGTTGTGGACGATGGCCACGTTGTTATATTTCGCCAAGATGCAGATATCGCTCTCGCTCAGGTGGACGCCATGGGCCGCGAGGACCCCGACCCCGGCCTCGAAGACCCCTAGCCGCTCGAGGTGCTCCACCGGGGTGAGCCCCCGCCTCGCCCGGAAGTCCTCGACCTCCCGGGCGGTCTCCGCCAGGTGGGTGTGGATCATCAGCTCCCTTTCCCTGGCCAGCTCGACCGCCCGCTGCCAGAGTTCATCAGTGCAGGTGTAGGGCGCATGGGGCCCGAGTGCGACCCGGATGCGGCCATCTGCCTTGCCGTGCCAGCGCTCGGCCAGCTCGAGCCCTCGCTCGAGCTCCCGCTCGAGCCGCTCCCTCGGATCGGGGTCCGGGGCGATCATCCCGTAGGCTAGGAGCGCCCGCAGGCCGCTCTGCTCGACCGCCCGGGCGACCTCGTCCATGAAGAAATACATGTCAGCGATCGCGGTCGTCCCCGAGCGGATCAGCTCCGCCAGGCCGAGGAGCGAGCCCCAGTAGACCTCCTCAGCGGTCAGCTCTCTCTCCGCCGGCCAGATCGCCTCCTCCAGCCAGCGGTCCAGCGGGAGGTCATCGGCATAGCCCCGGAAGAGGACCATCGCCAGGTGGGTGTGGGCGTTGACCAACCCGGGCATGAGGAGCTTCCTCCCGCCGCCATCGATGACCTTATCGAAATCGAACCGGGCCTGGGCCGGCTCAAGCTCCTTAGGGTCTTGAGTTATCCGCTCGATCCGCCCCTCAGCGAGCGCGAGCGAGCAGCCCCTCACAAGCTGGAAGGCCCCCCTCTCTTCAGCAGGGGTGAGGAGGACAAAGTCCCGCAGAAGTATCCGCATCCGCCTCTCGCTTCGTTCCCTCTCCGCTTCAGGAATTCGCTATCTAACCCAAACTAACTAGGATCTGGAGCGAGTTCGGGCTGGCTAGCCCCTTTCGTTAGTCCATTATATGAGCTGGCCAGCTCGTTCGCAAACCGAATTGGCCCCAAGCTCCCGATAGCGGCGGGGCAAATGTCCCCTCCGGTGCGGGCGGGCTTCCTTCCCCGGCCATCCCCCCGAGCTTAGCTTGGTTAGGCCATGCGATCGGGACCCCAGAACCAAAACCAGAACCAGGAGCGGGAGCAGGAGCAAGAGCAGGAGCAGGGGACGGGGACGGGAATGGGAGCTATCATCGAGGAGCTCGATTCCCGATGCGAGCTGGTCCACTACCGCCCCGGGGAGTATATCTACCTGCCCGGCGACCCCTGCGATGCCATCTACCTGATCTGCAAGGGCAAGGTGCGGCTCTCCTTCCTCGATGAGGAGGGGGAGCGCCAGACGGTGGCCCTCCTCGGTGAGGGGGAGCTCTTCGGCGAGCTGGTCCTCGACGGCGCCCGCCCACGGGAGTTCATCGCCGAGGCGCTCACCGAGACGAGCCTCTATCTGATCGACAAGTGGCACCTCCCTTGGCTGCTCCGCCGCCTGCTCCAGCTCGGGGGGCTAGATAGCCCTAACTCACAGCGGCTCAGCGAGCTGCTCGGCTACCGCCGCGAGCTGGTCGCCTTCTGGAGGTGCTGAGCCCACCAGCTTTTCTCAGTTCAGTCGATGGTTTCAGCGGTTGCTCCCTGCCCTAGGCCCCGCTATACTCTCGACCGTGATAGCCAGATGAGCGAGCGGATGCGCCGGCGGATCGAGGGCTGGCTGCGGGAGGAGGGCCAATTCGCCAAATACCTGAAGGACGAGAACGCCAACTGGGTGATCCTGGCGAACCACCCGAAGAACCAGCCGACGACGATCACGATCTTCAACCCGATCACCAGCCCCTCACGGGTCGTCCTCCAGATGGTGCTGAACCTCGCCGAGGACGTGCGGAATCTCTTCAAGAAGATGGACAGGAAGGCCCGGGAGGCGCTCCTACTCGAGCTGCGGATGGAGCTGAACCGCCGCCCGACGGAATACGGGATGATCCACCCCGACGGGGTCTTGCAGCAGATCACCTTCTCGTATGAGATCTTCGAGGATGGGCTGAACAAGCATGAGCTCTTCCGGGGGATGAGGGAGGTCTACAAGTCGCTGCTCCAGGGGCAGTGGCTCCTCCAGCGGCGGCTGGGGCTGGGCTTCCCCGGACCTGGGCTGAGGGAAGAGAGAGGCGAGGAGATCGGCTTTAAAGCCGAGGAATAGTTTCCCAGGAGCTAATCCCACCAGAAGATCAAGGCCACCCCACGAGCAGCCCTAGCGAGATGGCCACCACCACCGGGAGCCAAAATGGCACCCGCCGGTAGAATAAATTCGTCATGAAAAGCCCGACCAGCGCGAAGATCCCCCCGATGAAGACCGCGACCAGCGGCGGCATTCCCCCTCCTTTTTCTTTTTCGTCCTGGTTTTGCTCAGTTTGGCCTTTGGTCCCCTCAGGCTATTTAACCCCCGGGATCGGGGCTATCTGGCTCTAGCCTTTTGGTCTGCGCTATCTAACGCTTTGAGTCTGCGCTATCTAGCGCCTCGATCAGGTAGCGGTAGGCGCTCAGGGCGGCCTGGGCCCCCTGAGCGGCGGCG
>CAZCTZ010000002.1:27383-36096 GCA_964501855.1 uncultured Thermotogae bacterium | reverse complement strand
CGGAGGCGTTCGCCGGCAAGGAGCCAGATGTGACCGAGGAGAACATCCAGGCGCGGATCCGGGGGAACATCCTGATGGCCCTCTCCAACAAGTTCGGCTGGCTGGTCCTCACCACGGGGAACAAGAGCGAGCTGAGCCTGGGGTATGCCACGCTCTATGGCGATATGGCCGGCGGGTTCGCCGTCCTCAAGGACGTGCCAAAGACGCTGGTCTACGAACTCGCCCGCCACCGCAACGGCCTGGGCCCCGAGCCGGTGATCCCCCAGCGGATCCTGGAGAAGCCCCCCTCAGCGGAGCTCCGCCCGGGCCAGCAGGACGAGGCCGACCTCCCCGCCCCTTACGCGGTCCTCGACCCGATCATCCAGGCCTACGTCGAGGAGGACCGGAGCTTCGAGGAGATCGTCGCTCAGGGGGCCGAGCCCGAGGTAGTCCGCCGGGTGATCGAGCTGATCGACCGCAATGAATACAAGCGCCGGCAGGCGCCCGCGGGGATCAAGATCACCCCGCGGGCCTTCGGGAAGGACTGGCGGCTGCCGATCACCAACCGGTTTAGGGAGTTTTGAGCTTGAAGAGATGCAGGTAGCCCTGATCCAAATCGAGTCCAATGGGGCTTCCAAGGCCAAGAGGGAGCGGCTGGAACATGCCGAGCGGCTGCTCGAGCGGGCTAGAGGTGCGGAGCTGATCCTCCTGCCGGAGCTTTGGAACGTGGGCTACTTCGCCTTCCCGGAGCACTTGGAGGAGAGCGAGCCCCTCGAGGAGAGCGAGTCGCTCGATATGATCGCCGCTTGGGCCCGGGAGCTCGGGAGCTACATCCTCGCGGGGAGCATCCTCGAGCGCTCACAAGACAGGTTCCACAACACCAGCGTGCTCATCTCCCCTCAGGGGGAGCGGCTCGCCGTCTACCGGAAGATCCACCTCTTTGACTACTGCTCTCGAGAGAAGGAGCTCCTGACCCCCGGGGATCGGGTAGTTGTGGCGGAGACCGAGCTGGGGACGGTGGGGCTCTCCATCTGCTACGATCTGCGCTTCCCCGAGCTCTACCGCCAGCAGGTCGAGCTGGGCGCCCAGCTCCTCCTGGTGCCGGCGGCTTGGCCCGCCGCGCGGGTGGACCACTGGCGGCTGCTGGCACGCGCCCGCGCGCTCGAGAACCAATGCTTCCTCCTGGGATGCAATGCCGCCGGCACAGAGCGAGGTGTCCGCTACGGTGGCCACAGCTTGGCCGTCGGCCCGGAGGGGGAGCTCCTAGCGGAGGCCGGAGAGGGAGAGGAGATCCTCCGAGCGCGGGTGGAGCTGGCCCAGCTTGAGCGGGTGCGGCAGGAATTCCCGGTGCTCCAAGACCGGAGGCTACAGCTTGGCTAGCGAGCGCCTTCCGTTGGTTCTACTTCTATCGCTCCTCCCCTTCTTGGTCATCCTCTTGGGCTTAAGCTCGTCGGGCCTCGCCCTTGCCGCTAGTGGTAGCGCCGGCGAGCAGGGGCAGGAGCAGGAGAGGGTGAGGGTCCTCATCGGGCTCCAGGCCCCCTCCGAGAGGCCCGGAGGGCGAAGGGAACCTGAAGGGTGGCACTTGCCGCACTTGATATCGGCACCGGTGGAGGAGATGGAAGCGGAGCTAGAAGCCCTGGGCGGGAGGGTCGAGCACAGGTTCCAAGTGGTGAGCGCCCTCCTCGCCGAGGTCCCCTACGACAGCCTGAGCGAGCTCGAGACCGCCCCCTGGGTGAGCTATATCGAGCCGGATGGCGAGGTCCGCGCCCCGGAGCCGGAGCCGCTGACGCCGAGGGAGGAGGGCCTGAGGATCACCTTCGAGTGGCTCCCCTGGGGTGTGGACCGGATCGATGCCGAGGTGGTCCACCACCCGCCTTCAGCTCACCCCGGGGCCCTAGCGCTGGGATCGGTCCTGCTAGTTGCTTTTCTCGCCGGTGTCAGGATGCGAGTGCGGGCGCGCTCTAGCTCGAGGCGGATGAGCCGGCGTGGGCGTGGGCCCCTCCCCCTCGCTCTAGGTCCAGGCCTGGGGGTTGGAGTCGGAGTAGCTGTCCTAGCGCTGGCCTTGGCGGTCCTGCTCGGGGGCTGTGAGCTGCTCAACATCCGGATCAGGCCGAGCACCGTGGGCCCCCGTGGCGAGGGGGTGAACGTGGCCTTGCTCGACACCGGGCTCGACCCCGACCACCCCGACCTGCGGGCCAACTACCGCGGCGGCTACGACTTCGTCAACGGCGACCCCGACCCCCGCGATGACAACGGCCACGGAACCCAGGTCGCCGGGGTGCTGGGTGCGCGTGAGAACGGCTTCGGGCTGGTGGGGGTCGCACCCAGGGTGAACCTCTGGGAGCTCAAGGTGCTCGACAGCCACGCCCAGGGCTCGATCAGCGACGTGGTGAGGGGGCTCGAGTGGGCCCTGGAGCACGGGATGCAAATCGTCAACATGAGCTTGGGCACCCCCGAGGACTCCCGGACCCTCCGCGAGGCCGTCCGCGCCGCTTGGGAGGCCGGGCTGGTCCTGATCGCCCCCGTAGGGAACGAATCCGGCAGGGTGCTCTACCCCGCGGCCTACCCCGAGGTGATCGCCGTGGGGGCCATCGACCGCGAGGGCGAGCTGGCCTGGTTCAGCAACACCGGACCGGAGGTCGAGCTGGTCGCACCCGGGGAGGAGATCCCCACCACCTACCTCGAGGGGGGCTACCGGCTGGCCAGCGGGACCTCCTTCGCCGCACCACATGTAGCCGGGGTGGCCGCGCTCCTCATCTCCGCAGGGGTGGAGGACAACGAGGAGGTGCGCCGGCGGCTCATCTCGACCGCGGAGGACCTCGGCCTTGAGCCCTATGCCCAGGGCTACGGGCTGGTCGATGCCGAGCACGCCGTCCTGGGGAGCACCTCCGGGGATAATTGAGCTGTTGATTTGCGGCTATTTACGAGCAGCTGTATAATTTGGCGGAAGCGGGTGACCCGCGGCCTATGGAACCCATCCTGAAAACCAAGGTGAAAGAGAAGGGCCCGACCACCCGGGTAGTCGAGGTCGAGCTCCCCGAGGAGGTCGTCGCCCGCAAGCTGGATGAGGTCTACCGGCGGGTGGTGCGGGATATCGAGCTCCCCGGCTTCCGCCGAGGGCGGATACCCCGCCCGCTGCTCGTGGCCCGCTTCGGCAAGGAGATCTTGTATAATGACTCCCAGGAGGAGCTGATAGAGGAATACCTCCCCCGAGCGCTCGAGGAGCTGGAGCTCCGCCCGGTCAGCCGCCCCCAGACGCGGGTGATCCAGTTCGAGGAGGGCCAGCCGTTCATCTTCGAGGCCGAGGTGGAGGTCCTCCCCGAGGTGGAGGTCGAGAATTATCTCGGGATCGAGGTCGAGCCCGAGCCCAAGCTCCAGGTGACCGAGGAGGAGGTCGAGGCCGAGCTCGCCCGGATGCGCCGCGAGCAGGCGACCCTCGTCCCCAAGGCCGAGGAGACCGCGGAGGTCGAGCCGGGGGATGTGGTGATCGCCACCAGGCGAGTCGTCGACCGCCGCAGCGGCGAGGTGGCCACTGAGGAGAACGTCGAGATAGAAGTAGGAGCCGAGCCGCGGGAGGGCGAAGGTAAAGGCGAAGGTGAAGGTAAAGGTAGAGGTAGGGGCGACCGCCTCTCCGCCGAGCTCCTGGGGAAGCGCGTCGGCGATGAGGTGGAGGTCCCCCTCGACGAGGACCACACTGCCTACCTCAAGATCGAGGAGATCAAGCGGGTCGAGCTCCCCCCGCTCGACGACGAGTTCGCGCTCGACCTGGGCCAGAAGAGCCTGGAGGAGCTCAAGGAGAAGGTCCGCGAGGAGCTGCAAGCCCAGCTCGACCGCGAATACGAGCGCAAGATGAAGCTCAAGGTGCTCGACGAGCTGGTCGCCCGCACGCCGGTGGTCCTGCCCGAGCGGCTGATCGACGAGCTCATCCAGAGGGATCTCGAGGCGCTGCGGGCGAGCGGCTACACCCCCACCGAGGAGGAGCTGGCCGATTATAAGGAGCGGAAGATCCGCCAGCTCAAGCGCGAGCTGGTCCTGGAGGCGATCAAGCGCCGCGAGGGGCTCCAGCTCACCGAGGAGGAGTTCGAGCAGCGGCTGGCTGAGGAGGCCGAGCAGCGCGGGCTGAGCCCGCTGAAGTTGCGAGCCCTGCTCGAGCGGGAGGAGGGGCTCGACCGGTTCCGCCGCGAGCTGGAGGAGGAGCGGGTGCTCGACTTCCTCTACAAGAACGCGATCATCAGGGAGAAGACCGAGCGGGAGCGCCGGCAGCCGGAGCCAGAGTCCGAGCCCGAGCCAGAGCCTGAGCCCGAGGAGTAGAAGGGGGAATGAGAAGATGAGGAGGCGCGAGCAATTGCAGATACCCTTCGTGATCGACCGCACCGGCCAGGTCGAGCGAGTCTACGACATCTACTCCAGGCTGCTCGAGGACCGGATCATCTTCCTCAAGGACGTCATCGACGACTATGTGGCCGACCTGGTGATCGCCCAGATGCTCTTCCTGGAGTCCAAGGACCCCGATAAGGACATCAGCTTGTATATCAACACCCCCGGGGGGCTGGTCACCGCGGGGCTGGCGATCTACGATACGATCCAGTATGTGAAGTGCGACGTCAAGACGATCTGCATCGGCCAGGCGGCCTCCATCGGCGCGGTCTTGCTCGCGGCGGGGACCAAGGGGAAGCGCTACGCCCTGCCCAACTCGCGCATCCTGATCCACCAGCCGATGGGCGGCGCCCAGGGGCAGGCGATCGACGTCAAGATCCATGCGGAGGAGCTCCTCAAGATCCGCGACCAGCTCAACCGGATCCTGGCCAAGCACACCGGCCAGCCCTTGGAGAAGATCGAGCGCGACACCGACCGGGACTACTTCATGAACGCCGAGGAGGCCCTAAAGTATGGGATCATCGACGAGATCATCCGCCCGAAGAAGGAGACCGCTAAGTAGGGGCGCCGAGCAGCTCGCAGGCGAGCCGCGCGAGGACCCTCACCCCTAGCTCCAAGCTCTCCAGGTCGATCCGCTCGTTATCCCCGTGGACCAGCCTCATCCGCTCGCTGAGGTCCATCTTGGTCGAGAGCGGGCAGAAGCCATAGGCGAGCGCGCCGGCCTCCCGCAGGAAGCGCGAGTCGGTCGCCCCGGTGAGCAGGAAGGGGACGGCCTCCACCTCGGGCAGCTCCTCGAGGAGGGCCTTCTCGATCGCCCGGTAGAAGTCCGTCTCCACCGGCGACTCCGAGGGAGGATGATATTGGAGCACCTCGACCTGGAGGTCCTCGGGGGCGAGGCCCGCCTCGCGGGCGAGCTCCTCCAGCTTGGCGAGCACCTCCTCCCTGGTGGAGCCGGGGATCAGCCGGCAGTCGAGCACCAGCTCGCACCCATCGGGGATGACGTTCTCCTTCACCCCGGCGCGGACCATCGTCGGGGAGATGGTGGTCCGGATGAAGGCGTTCACCAGGTTGGGCCCGAGCGGCGTCCCCTCAAGCAGCCTCGCTAGCTCGGCCGGCTCGGGCTCCTCACCGGGGCTGAGGATGGCCCGAGCGGCCTGCCGGCCCGCGCCCGCGGGCTCGATCGCCTCCATGACCTTGGTAATGAATTTTTCGACGGAGGGCGCGATCCGCTTGGGGAAGCGGTAGCTGGCCACCCGGTCGATCAGCCGGGCGGCCTTGGCCAAGGCGTTATCCTCATGGGGGATCGAGCCGTGCCCTGAGCGGCCCCGGACCTTGAGCTCCAGCCAGAGCACCCCCTTCTCGACGTTCTCGATCGGGTAAAAAATCCTGTCACCGAGCTTCAGTGGAGCGCCGCCGCCCTCGTTGATCACGTAGTCCACCTTGAGCAGCTCGGGGTGCTCGGCGAGGAGCCAGCCGGCGCCCTTACCCCCGCCGCGCTCCTCATCGGCCACGGCGAGGTAGATCAGCTCGCCGTGGAACTCCACCCCCAGCCGCTTGAAGAGAAACATCACCAGCGCCTCCACCACCGCCTGGCCCTTCATGTCGAGCGCCCCGCGGCCCCACACCCACCCATCGGCGATCACGCCGCTGAAGGGCGGATGGGTCCACCTGCTCGGATCGGCCACGGGGACGACGTCCGTGTGGGAGAGGAACAGCAGCTTGGGGCCCGCGCCTCCACCCCGGCCGGTCAGCCGCGCGATGAAGTTCCCCCGGCCGGGCTCCCCCTCCAGGATCTCGCCGGGGATGCCCTCCTTCGTGAACCGCTCGAGCAGGAACCGTGCCGCGGCGGTCTCATTCCCCGGAGGGTTGGTCGTGTCGATCTGGATCAGCTCCGAGAGGAACTCGGCGGCCTCCTCGCGATAGGCACCCCAGTCAACCCGTTCGATGAGGTCAGCCAACCTGGCCTGCCCCCTTCGCTTCCCATCCAGCTTGGCGTGGGGTTAGGGTATAGCTATATGACATGACAGCTCACTCAGCTTACCCCCTCGGCGGGGAGCAGGTCAAATCCCCCTTCCTCTCCGGCTCCTCCAGGTCATATAATGGTCCTGGGACGAGATGGCGATGGAGCCGGTGGAACTCCGGGAGGATCTCTGGCTGGTCGACCTGGCGCTCTACCTTCCGCGCTCGGGGAGCCTGGTCATCGCCGATCTCCACCTGGGCTATGAGGAGGCGCTCGCCCAGGAGGGCGTCTTGGTGCCGCGGGGCCATCTGGAAGGGCTCCTTGAACGTTTGGGAAATATCCTCGCTCGGCTAGGCAAGGTGAGGCGCCTTGTCATCAACGGCGACCTGCGGCACCAGTTCGGCCCGCTCTCCCTCGAGGAGCTCAAGGAGGCTGAGGAGCTCCTCAGCTCCTTGAGTGAGCACGAACAGCTCGAGGAGCTCATCCTCATCGAGGGCAATCATGACCTGAACTTGAATTTGGTGGCCCTCGCCGCCAAGTTCCCCAAGGTCAGGGCCCGAAGGAGCCTGAAGGAGGGCGAGTTCCTCATCCTCCATGGAGACAAGCACCCCAGCGAGGAGGAGCTGGCCGGGGTCGAGCTCATCATCATCGGGCATGAGCACCCCGCGGTCGGGCTGCGCAGCGAGGTGACCGGTCGGATCGAGGTCTACAAGGCCTTCCTGATGGGGACTTACCGGGGGAGGGGGCTGCTCGTCCAGCCCTCGTTCAACCTCCTAGTCAAAGGCAGCGATATCACCCGCGAGGAGGTGATCTCACCGCTGATCGATAGCTCGAAGCTGGGCGAGCTGGAGGCCTGGCTCATCTCGGATGAGGGCCGGATCTACCACTTCGGCAAGGTGAAAGAGCTCTTGCACCCCCAGACGGCCCCGCTGGGATGAGAGCTCCATCGTCTCGATTCGTTCTGTTCGCTGGATAATTAGGGCCGGGGAGGGCGGCCTATCTGCGTTCTAGCCTACGTTCCAGAGCGAGCCAGCCGGAGGATCACCACCAAGCTGGCGAAGCCGACCACCGCGAGGAGGAGGGTCAGGCCGAAGGTGAGCCCCAGCCGGAGGTAGAAGCCCACAAGGAGCAGTGCTACAGCCGTCCCGACCGTGAGCCCACTGGCAACCAGGTGGTGCAGGATGAGCTTCGGCTTGACGCGTCCCAGCCCCCACAGCCGCCGCAGGAAGAGCTCTAGCTCCCACCCCAGGAGCGCCACCGCCACCGCCAGGGCGGGGAGCACCTTCCCTGATCCCAGGTAGAGCTCCCCCGCGGCGAGGAGCACCAGGCCCACCAGCCCGGCCGAGGGGAGCCGCTCCCAGCGGAGGGAGCCACTTCCAAAGTGGCTCCCCACCCAGAGTGCCGTTATGAGGGAGATCAGGCAGGGCCCCGCCGGGCGAGCCCACGACTCCAGGGGGAGCGCAGCCCACCCGAGCCCGAGCAGCCCCCCAGCGAGGGCGATGAGCCCCCAAGTGAACCATCTGAGCCCCTTAAGCCAGCTTCTAGTCCTGCTCTCGGCCATCCATCCCATCATCTCCAGCGAGGCGGGCGGGAGAGATGCGCCTTTACAGCCCCTTTGAGCGGCTCCGCCACGTCCCAATCGACCACCCGGATGCCGGCCTCCCGCAGCTGGTTGAGCATCAGCTCCCGCTTGAGCCGCAGGATGCGCTCGGCGAGGGCGAGGTGCAGCGAGCTCTCTCGGTAGCCTCGCCCTCGGTGCTCCCTCTTCTCCTTCCCCTGGAGGCGCAAGCGAGCGAGCTCGAACTTCAGCGGATTCGGGGAGATCACGATCACCGAGTAGAGCGCCCGCAGCCGTCGGAGCACCTCCACGTCGCCCTCTAGCAGCGGGCTGATGAGCACGATCTGCGAGCCGGCGGGGAAGAGCCGCCTCGGGATGTTCTCTAGCCCCTCGAAGATCGCCTTGTCGCCTTTCTCCGCGCGGGTGAGCGCCTCCAGCAGCTTGACCAGGTGGAGCCGCCCGTAGCCGGGGTAGGTCCAGTCCAAATACCGCCCGTAGATCAGGAGCCCGACGCGGTTCCCCTCCTTGATGAAGTAGCGGGCGAGGGAGGCCGCCGCTTGGACCGAATGCTCGAAGAGGGACTCGCCCCGGACGGTGATGTCGGCCCGTGCGCGGGCGTCCAGGATCAGCCCGACGTCGGCCACCCGCTCCTGCTCGAACTCGGTCGTGATGGGGCGGCCCAGCCTGGCGGTGGCGTTCCAGTCGATCCAGCGGAACTCGTCCCCCCAGGCGTATTCCCGCGTGCCGAAGAACTCCACCCCCGTCCCGCCCAGGTGGGCCTTGACCACCCCGGAGTAGACCCGCGTCCGGGTGGCTGACAGCCTCGGGCTGAACCTCCT
>CAZCTZ010000002.1:0-27373 GCA_964501855.1 uncultured Thermotogae bacterium | reverse complement strand
GCGGGGCGGCGAGCAGCTCCCCCGGGCAGGAGACCTCCAGCTCGAGGAGGTTCAGCCCGAGGCTGTCAGCCACCCGGACGCGGAGGCCCCGGAGTTCGAACCGGCCCCGCCGGGCCCGCACCCGGTAGCGCAGCTCCGCCTGCTCGCCCGGCCCGAGCGCCGTCGCCAGCTCCCGCTCGCCCCAGACCGGCTCCAGCCCCGGCGGGAGCTGATCGAGGAGGTGCACCTCGGCCAGCGGGCGGCCCTCGTTGGTCACCCTTACCGTGATCTCGGCCTCCTCGCCGAGCCGGACCTGGCGAGGCTCGATCCATCTTTGGGCCACGAGGCGGACCTCCTCGGGGGGAAAGCTCAGCCAGAGCCCCGCTACGAGGTGGACGGTGAAGGGGATCACGAGCAGGAGGAGCTCACCCCGGCGGAGGAGCAGCCCGCCGAGGAGCAGAAGGAGCCCGACCGTCCCGAGGAAGAGGCTATACCGCCGCTGGTCCAGGATGGCCATCTGCATCTGCCAAGCTCACGGGTTCAGTCGACCTTGGGCACGGGCACGGTCTCGAGCGCCCGCTCGATCACCTCCTCAGCGGCCACCTCCCGCATCCATAGCTCCGGCTTCAGTATGATCCGGTGGACCAGCGCGGGCTTGGCCACCGCCTTCACGTCGTCCGGGAGGACGTAGTCCCGCCCGTCGAGGGCGGCTCGCGCCCGGGCGAGCTTCATCAGCGCGAGCGAGCCCCGCGGGGAAGCTCCCACGTAGACCTGCGGGGCCTCACGAGTCGCTTCCACTAGCGAGACGATGTAGTCCTCGATGTCCGGGTCGAGATAGACCTCCTCCAGGGCGCGGCGCATCGCCAGGAGCTCCTCGGCGCTGGTCACCGCCTCGAGGTGGACCTCGTCCTCCTTGCGTGCCCGCCGCCGGCGGAGGATCTCCACCTCCTCCTCGTGGGCGGGGTAGCCGAGCTGGAGGCGCACCAGGAACCGGTCGATCTGGGCCTCCGGGAGGGGGAAGGTGCCCTCATACTCGATCGGGTTCTGGGTAGCGATCACGATGAAAGGCTCAGGGAGCCTCAAGGTCTCCCCCTCCAGGGTCACCTGATACTCCTGCATCGCTTCCAGCAAGGCCGCCTGGGTCTTCGGCGGGGCGCGGTTGATCTCATCGGCGAGGACGATGTTAGCGAAGATCGGGCCGAGCTTGAGCTCGAACTCGCCCGTCTTCTGGTTGTAGATGTGCGTCCCGGTGACGTCGCCGGGCAAAAGATCGGGCGTGAACTGGATCCGCTTGAACTTGAGCCCCAAAGCGGCGGCGAACGACTTGGCGGTGAGGGTCTTGGCCAAGCCGGGGTAGTCCTCAAACAGTATGTGCCCACCGGCGAGGATTGCCATCATCACCAGTTCCAGCACCTCGCGCTTCCCGATCACCGCCCGCTCGACCTCGGCGATGACCTGGGAGCAGCGCTCACTCACCTCGCTCAGCGAGAGCTCCAGCTTCATTACGGATGCCCCCTTTGCCCTCGGGCGTAAGCTTCCAGGTGATCGACGATGAAGGCCAGCTCCTGCTCGAACTCCCTCTCCTTGGCCCTCTTCAGCCAGCGCGGGCGCAGATGGAGAGCCTCCAACCACCAGCTCAAAGGGCCATACCTGCGGGTGAAGCCCCGCTGGAAGAACTCCCGCACGCGGGGCTCACCGGTCCACCTGCCGGAGCGGACCAGCTCGAGAGCCTCCTCGGGCTCGAGCCCCTCCCGCCAGGCGATCAGCCTCACCAGGAAGTCCTGCAGCTCACGGCGGATGCGCCACCTGAAGTATTCGCCCTCGGCGCCGAGGGCGATCCGCTTGGCCAGGTCCTCGAGCGTCCCCAGCTTGGGGAAGGCTCCCTCGAGCTCCTCTCCTACCCCTGAGGGCCCCTGCCGGCGCCAGCGGAGCTCCCCATCCCTGCCCCTGCCCTTGCCCCCGCTCCTGCCCAGCTCGCGCAAGGTGAAGAGCCCGACGAGGGCGAGCAGGAGCAGCACGAAGAGCCAGAGCATGAGCTGGGGCATCGCCCCCAGGTAGAGCCCGATCACCGCGAAGAGGACCAGCAGCGGGCGGATGAGCTGCTCACGGACGAACTCCCCGGCTACGAGGGTGAGCGCCCCCGCGAGCAGGAGGATGATCAGCCCGCCGAGCCCCAGGAGCAATCTCAGCTTAGCTCGGCCTCGGCTCCGGCTCGACATCTAGCTCCTTGCCCTCCTCATCCCTGTCCTTATCCCTGCCCTTGTAGCCGTGGGCTCGTCTTCCATAAGCTCGCTCGATCGCCTCGAGGCACTCGATAGCCATGCGTTCCTCCCTGGGGGTGGCCCGCCGACCGCCGTAGCGGACCCGCTCGAACAGGCGCGAGAGCTGGGTGATGTGCTCATCGCGCACCCCGGCCTGCCGGAGCAGCGCCTCGAACTCCCGCGGGGTGAGCACCCGGCGGCGCTCCTCCGGGATATGCTGCCTGCGGGCGAGCAGCTCGCTCATCTCGCGGTAGCACCGCAGGACCGTATCCTGCAAGTCCGCACCGGCGCGCAGATCCGCTGCGGCCTCCCCGGCCAGTTCGGCGAGGTGGGCGAGTTCTTCCCCAGGACGATGTAATCGTGAGAGGAGCCACCAAGCTAAAGCCCCCGCAGCGCTCAAGATGAGCGCGCACAGCAAGAGGGAGCTCCACGGCGGGGGCTTCACCCCCTCCAGGGAGATCTGGGTCCCCCGAGGGGGGAGCTCCTCCACGAGGGGCTTGATAACATCAGATCGGTCGCTCTGCCGCTCCCAGAGCATCCGCCGGCCCAGCAGCCCCCAGCTGGCGATGAGCGCCACGATGAGCGCGGTGGCCAGGAGCTCCCGGCGGTATTCCCTAAAGAGGATCATCGCGATGAGCGCCCCGAGGAGCAAGAGGGCTGCAATGCCCCAGAAGATGTGGTTAAGCCAGTCCATCCACCAGTCGAGCCGCGGGATGGCAGGTGCCTCGCCCCTGGAGGGGAGCCGCCCCAGCCTGAGGACCCGGCCGGGCTCGAACTGGAGCCCGCTCAGCCCCGCTGCCAAGGCGAGCAGTGAGCCGAGCACTACCGAAGCTAACAGGAGGACGAGCAGCTTCCGCCTCAGGTCCTTTCGCCCCATTAGATTAGCATGGGCCTTGGCTTGGCTAGCCTTGCTCTAAAGTTGAAGCTCGAGCTTTCAGGTAGCCCGCTCCACCTCCCTTGCTCCTTGGTGAGCCTGTTCCCTGCTGTTGTGGCCGGCCATAAGCCTGCTCGATCGCCTCGAGGCAGCTTATGGCCTCACGTTCCTCCTGCTCGGTGGGGGCTCGCCCGCCGTAGCGGACCAGCTCGAACAGCCGTGAGAGGCGGTCTACGTGCTCGTCCTGGACGCCGGCCCGGCGGAGCTGCTGCTCGAACTCCCGCGGGGTCATCGCCTCCCCGAAGGGGACCTGCTCGCGCTCGGAGAGGAGCTCGCTCATCTCGCGGTAGCACCGCAGGACCGTATCCCGTAGCCCCCTCCCCCGGCGGAGCTGAGCCGCGGCCGCCCCGGCAAGCCCGGCCAGCTCGGCGAGTCGGTCCTCCCGGGCGAGCCTCAACCTTAGCCACCGCCGGTGGAGTAGCCATCCGCCCAAGGCGAGCAGCCCCAATCCCACCACGAGGAAGGGGTAGACTGACCAGCTCGGTGCGCGCACCTGGCCGAGCTCCCCAGCGATGTCCGCCCCTGGGAGGGGCGCCTCCCCCGCGCCGCCGACCTTCTCCAGTGCGGCGAGGAACTCTTCGATGAAGTCCCGCAGGGCGTGGATCGCAAGGTAGGTGAGGATCAGCACGGCGACCATCGCCACCGCGCGGATGAGGGCCCACTTGAAGGTCCGCGGCCAGATGAGCGCCGCGACCAGCGAGACCGGCAGCAGGACGACGAAGGCCCAGCTGAGTAACTGCCAGAGGAAGTCCAAGCTCACCTCGGGAATGGGGCCGGCTTGGGGCGGCTCCCCCAAGCCGAGCGAGAGCGGCCTGCCCGGGCTGAACCGCACCTGGGAGAGGTTCGCCGCGAGGAGGATCACCGCTGTGAGCAGGACCACCCCCAGCCCGAGGAGGAGCAACCTTCGTCTCGACAAGCCCTTCAGCATTTAGACCTAGACCCTCGATAGACTCGGGTTTCAACCCAATTATAGCGCATGAGAGGTCAACGTTTACGCCTCTCCTGCCCCCTGCAGCGACCGGCCCTATGTCTATAGATCGCCCAGCCGCAGGCCCAATTTGACAATATCAAGCACCTATGTTATAATAACCCCTGCCCTAGCCTGCTCGTAGTGAAAGGGGCAAGGTACACTAAATTTTATAAGGAGGTTCGATATGGCCGAGGTGCGGCGTGACAAGCTTTCGATCTACATCCCCCAGGACAAGCTCAAGGAGAAGCCGATCGAGCGGCTGATCAAGCTGGCCAAGGAGAAGGATCGCTCGGTGAACTACCTTGTAGTCAAGGCGATCCTGGAATACCTTGAGCGGGAGGAGGGCAAAAAGTAGACCTAGGGACGGAAACTGGCTGAGGAGGACTTGACTTTCCCAGCTCAGGAGGGTAATCTTTAGGAGAACCCTCTCACTCCCTAGCCAGAGGGGGCGGCTACATCCTGATTCTGGAAGCCGCCCCCTATCCTTCCCGGCTAGGGCTCTCCGATCTGATCGGTCAGTCAGCCAACCCGCTCCTATTGATTAAGCTACCCGACCGAGGCCAGGGGCTAGGCTAGCGGCGGAAGCGAGGAGGGCGAACCCCCACCCCCTGCCCACCCACTGCCATCGCACCTCGGCCTCGCCCTCAGCCTGGCTGGCCCGACGCCCTATTCCTACTTCCTGCGGACCTCGATCCGGCCGGCGGACTCCACCGCCCTGAGGCTCTCCATGACCTTCTCCCGGAGGTGCTTGCCCGGCTTGAACCCCGGGACGACCTTTGCCGGGACGGTGATCTTGGCCCTGGTCTGGGGGTTGATCCGGCGGGAGGAGCGCCGCGGCCTGGGTGCGAACTTGCCGAAGCCGGTGATCGTCACCTCTTCGTTGCTGGCCAGGGCGTCGGTGATGACCTCCACCAAGGCGTCCAGCGCCGTCCGTGCGTCCTTCTTGGTGAAGCCCGTCCGCTTCGCGAGCTGTTCCACCAATTCCTTCTTGTTCATCCGCCTCACTCCCTCTTTCTAAGATTGGCTCTATTATACAACCATCCCATGAGGAATGCAAGTCCCCTTGCAAGCTATCTTCCCGGGGATGATTTCACTGACTGGATCGAAAAAACCCCCATCGCAAGATCCGGGGGTGGGCGATCAGCCCTATCTTTAGGGGGCTGATCTCTGGAGGAAGCTCGGCTGAGCCCGGATGGAAGAGGAGCGACTCTCCTGGCTAAATGTGGAATATAAAGTAAAGTAAAGTAAGGAGAGGTGAAGTGATAGCCTAGGACTCAACTGGCCGACCCTTCTGAGCGATCAGCACCGAGACCTCGGCCTGCTCCAGGACCCTCAAGGGCAGGCTGCTCGAGAAGTATTTCTCCAGCTTGGAGCGCTCGCTCCGGCCGAGGACGATGATGTAGTCCCTCCCGGCCTCCTCGATGATGATCCGCTCCAGGTCGCCCGTCCGCACCACCGGCTCGAGCGCGCTCAGCTTCAGCGGGGCCAGGAGCTCGACCGCCCGGCGGAGGTTCTCCTCGGCCCATCCGCGTTGGTCCTCCCTCTCAGCCACCGCGAGGACCTTGAGTCGGACGCCGAGGGCCTCGGCCAGCTCGCCCGCCTGGCGGACGGCCTCCTGGGCGTGATCCGAGCCGTCGGTCCCGACGAGGACCCCCTGCCCGGGGGCGAGGTTCTTGGCCACCAGGACCGAGCAGGGCGCATGGAAGGCGACCTCCTGGGCGATGCTCCCGATCAGCCACCGCTTCAGGCCGCGGTAGCCCCGCGTGCCCGTGATGATCAGGTCATGCTCGCCCTCCTCCGCCTCCCGGAGGATCTCCCTGACGGGCTCGCCCTCCCGGAGGCGGAACCGGAGGTCCTCCCCGTGGGGGCCGAGGAGGTGGACCTCATACAGCCCCTTGGCCAGGGCCCTGAGCGAGTGTTTCTGCACGGGGTTGATCTGCTCGTCCAGCTTGACCGCACCTAGCTCGATCAGGGCCTCCTCGGCCTGCCGCAGGAGCTTGAACGGCCCGGTCTCCAAGCCCCACTCGGCTAGCTTCTCCTGGATCATCACCACACCGATCGGGGCGCCGCGGAGCCGCGGCCTGTGCACGTGGAGCACGGTGAGGTCGGCGTGGACCAGCTTGACCAGCCGCCCGGCGAACTCCAACGCTCGACGGCAGCTCTCAAAGTAAGCGATGGGGACTAGTATCCTGCGCATCGACCCCCTCCCTGCCTCCTGCCTATCGCTATGCCTACTGGCCCCTCACCATCATGTCATGTCATTCCATTCCATCTCATCTGAGCAGGGGCCAATAGAGCGCGGCAAATCCCATCAAGATTATAACCGAGGCCGCGGCCAGCTTGCAGCCCGCCCGAAGGAGGTCCCGCGGTCTCAGGTGGCCACTGGCGTAGACGATAGTGGTTGCCGGGGCGGCGATCACCGTGAGGTAGGCGAAGGTCGAGGAGATGATGGTGGCGAAGCCCACCTCGAGTAGGCTCCCCCCCGAGATGGCGGCCATGTTCAGGGTGATCGGCCCGAGGACCGCCACCGCGGCCCCGCTGGACATGCTGTTGGAGAGCAGCAAGGTCAGGAGGCTCACCGCGGCGAGCAGCGGGAGGCCCTGGGCCACCCCCAGTGGGCGCAGTCCCCCCAGGAAGCTCTGGGCGAGCCAGGCCGCCGCGCCAGTCTCCTTCATCTGATGTCCCAGGGAGATCGAAGCTGCATAGAGCAGCACCACACCCCAGTTCACCCCGCCGTTGAGGTCCTCCCAGGTGACGAGCCCCAAGGTGAGATAAAGGAAGGCGCCCGCGAGGGCGATCGTCCCCAGTCCTACCCGCTCTCCCAGGGTGATCCAGCCGAGGAGCACGAGGAGGAAGACTCCGATCACCTGCCAATCGCGCGAGCTGAGCCTCCTCCCTCCTCCCTCTTCCATTTGCGCCCGCAGCTTCAGGAGGACCCCCTTCAGGTCGCGCGTCTCCGGCTTGAAGCTCCAGAGGAGCACCCCCACCACGACCGGGATCTGGATCAGCACTAGCGGGTAAGCGTGCATGATCCAACTGCGATAGCTCACATCGAGGTGATAGAGCCTATGCCAGTAGTCGAGCATGATCGCGTTGCGCGCACCGCCGGAGGGGGTCCCCAGCGTGCCGACGGTGCAACCATAAGCGATGGAGAGCATGATCAGCGCGGCGAGGTTCCTCACCTGGGGCTGGTCCTCCTGAGCGAGGGAGATGAGGGTGAGCCCCACGGGGAGCATCATCGCGGCCATGGTATAGGTGCCGATGAAGGAGGAGAAGATCGCTGAGATCCCCACCAATCCGAAGGAGATCCACCCGATTCGCGGGCCGGTGAGCTGAAGGAGCCACAGGACGAGCCGTCGGTCGAGCCGCTGCTTGACGATGGCCACCGAGATCATGAGTGAGCCCATGATGAAGAAGACCGCATCGCTCATGAAGGTGCTGGCGACTTCGCTCGAGCTGCCCACCCCTAGGATCACCTGGAGGACGGCGATGAGGAGTGCCACCCCCGGGAGCGGGATCGGCTCGGTCACAAAGAAGATCGTGGCCATCGCCAGGATGGCCAGCACCCGCATCCCCTCCGGGGGAAGGCCCTCCGGCGGCGGCAGGAAGAGGAGGAGCAGGAGGGCTCCGACCCCCAAGAGCAGCCAGCGCACTTCCTTGAGGAGCGTAAGAAGGTGCAAGCCCATCACCTCATCGATCGGATCTAGAGCTTGCGCTCGGCCTGCCCGTGAGCCTATAATGCCTCTAGGAAACCTTGCAAAGCAAGGTAAAAGCAGAGCAGAGCGAGGGGAAAGGGGAGCTGAAGAGATGGGAGCGAACGAGCTGAAGGAGCCCAGAGAGAAGGAAAGGGAGAGGGAGAAGGAAGCGAAGGAGCCCAAGCGCGAGCGCCGCCGGGTGAGCGAGGTAGCGGGCCAGTTAGGGAAGATCAGCATCGCTGAGGAGGTCATCACGACGATCGCCGAGCTGGCGGTCGCCGAGGTGAAGGGGCTCGGCGAGGTGAAAGGGTCTCTAGCCAACCAGGTAGCCCGGGTCTTCGGCGGGCGGGCCAAGGGCGTGGAGACGACGATCGAGGACGACTCTGTGAGGTTCGCACTGAAGGTCTCCCTCAGGTATGGTCAGCCGATCCCCGAGGTCGCCCAGGAGATCCAGCGGGCGGTCGCCCAGAAGGTCGAGGAGATGACCGGCCTGCGGGTCAGCGGTGTGGACATCTACGTCCAGGAGCTGGAACTCCCCCAGGAGGAGCCCGTGGAGAGGGAGAAGGAAGGCTAGCCAGCTCACACACTTTCCGTTGAGCCCGAGCCGAGATCGAGTTGGAGGACTGGATCGGATTGAGCTGAGCAGCCCATGCTGAGCCGCAGAGGGCGGCTGGTGCTCTATTACCTCTTCGGCCTCCTCTTCCTGATATTGCTCTACACCCTGCTCTATCGCCACTTCATGTGGGTCTATGAGGGCCGGGAGCGGGGCTTCTTCCAGGCGCTCCAGGTGGTCGTCGAGAGCATGACCACCACCGGCTACGGCGAAGACGCCCCCTGGCGCTCACCTCAGCTCAACCTGCTGGCGATCGCGATGCAGGTCAGCGGGCTGGTCGCCCTCTTCATGCTGCTGCCGCTCTTCGTCCTCCCCTGGCTGGAGGAGCGCTTCCGGGAGCGGTTGGTCATGGCCACGCGGGCCCCTCGCGGCCTCCGAGCTCATGTGATCATCTGCGGCTGGTCGCCCCTAGCTGAGGCCCTGGCCAGGGAGCTGGCGCTCGCCCGTCAGCCGCTGCTGATCATGGACCGCGATGCGGAGCTGGTCACCGAGCTGCAGAGGCGCTACCCCGCGATCTGGGGCGATGGGGGCCATATCGAGGACCTCCGGCGGGCGGGTGCCGCCCGTGCGCGCGCCCTGGTGGCGAACGAGTCCGATGAGCGGAACGCTGCTATCGCCCTGGCCGCCGGGGCCTTCCCCGAGCTGCGGGTCCTCTCCGTGGTCAGCGACCCCCGGAATGAGCCCTACCTCCGCTACGCCGGGGCGCAGGTGACGGTCCTGCCGCGGGAGACGATGGGCCTGGCGCTGGCAGGGAAGGCCCTCCTCCCCGCCAGCTTCCAGATGGGGGAGCTCACCCGGATCAGCCCGGACCTGGAGATCGCCGAGCTGCCCATCCAGCCGGGGAGCTCCCTCGTCGGGCGGACCCTCGGCGAGGCCAAGGTCGGCAGCCGCACGGGTGCCCGGGTGATCGGCGCTTGGGCCCGCGGGGAGTATCTCCCCGCGCCGGGGCCGGAGCTGCCCCTCGAGGAGGGCACCGTGCTCGTCGCTACGGGGACCCGGGAGCAATTGGAGCGGCTGCGCGAGCTGACCCTCTCCCGGCGGCAGGTCCCCTTCCGGCCGGGGCACGTGGTCGTCGCCGGCTGCGGGGTGGTCGGCCGCCGGGTGAAGGGGCTCTTGGTAGAGAGGGGGCTCGAGGTCATCGCCGTGGACAAGGAGGGGAAGCCCGGAGTAGATGTGGTCGGCGATGCCCTGGAGGAGCGGACCCTACGGGAGGCCCGGCTCGAGGAGGCGAGCACACTCATCGTCGCACTCGATGAGGACGTCCAGGCGATCTTCCTGATCCTCATTGCTCATCGGCTCAATCCCGAGCTGCAGGTGATCGCCCGGGCGAACGAGGAGGAGATGGTGAGCCGGATGTATCGTGCCGGGGCGAGCTACGTGCTCTCGCTCGCCACCGTCGGGGCTCGGGCGCTCTCGGCTCACCTTTTGGGGAAGGAAGTGATCGCCCTGGGCAAGGGGGTGCGGCTCGAGCGGGTGGCGGTCCCGCCGGGGCTGGCAGGGAGGACGATCGGCGAGGCGCGGATCAGGACCGCCACCGGTTGCACCGTGCTCGCCGTCGAGCGCGGGAGGGATGGCCACCCCGAGACGGAGATCGGCCCCGAGTTCCGCCTGGAGGAGGGAGACCTACTGATCCTCTCCGGGAGCGATGAGCACCTCCAGCGGTTCCACCAGCGGTTCAGGAGCAGGGGCAAAGGCGGCTAGCCCCTCTTGGGCTCTTGCACCCAATGCGGCGATCCTCTATAATTTTAATGCGAGCCGGTGTAGCTCAGCGGTAGAGCGGCGGTTTCGTAAACCGCAGGTCGGAGGTTCGAATCCTCTCGCCGGCTCCAGCGCCCTCCCCTGGAGGTTCAAAGTCAAAGGACAAAGATAAGGATGAGGTTATCCGCAGTGCTGGCCCTTCGCCGGAGGGAGCTTTTCATTTTATCGGGTGCTTTTTTTATTCTGCTCCTGGCGAGCTTCGCCCCGCCGCTCCCCGGGCTGAGCCCCTCGGGCCAGCGGATGGTCGGGATCATGCTCATCGCGGTGATCTTCTGGATCACCGAGGTCATCCCCCTGCCGGTCACCGGCCTCCTGGTGATGCTCCTCCAGCCGCTGCTGGGGGCGATGACCGCCGCGGAGGTCTTCGCCAACTTCGGCAACCCCGCGGTCTTTTTCCTCCTCGGCTCGCTGATGCTCGCCTCAGCGGTGGAGAAGCACGGGCTCCATCGGCGGGTGGCCCTCTGGGCCTTGGCCTACTTCGAGCGGAGCCCCCGGTGGTTCATCTTCGGGGTGATGGCCGTCGGTGCGCTCCTCTCCTTCGCCATCGAGGAGCACGCCGTGGCCGCCCTGCTCCTGCCGATCCTGATGCACATCCTGGTGACGATGAGGCTCATCCCCCGGCAGAGCAACTTCGGGAAGGCCACCATGCTCGCGCTCACCTATGGGACCTCGATCGGCTCCTGGGGGACGCTCCTCGGGGGCGCGAGGAACCCCCTCACCGTGGGGTTCCTCTCGGAGATGTTCGGCTATGAGGTCACCTTCCTCGGCTGGATGAGAATGAGCTTCCCTGTGGTTCTGTTCTCCCTGCCGCTGGTCTGGCTGATCCTGATCAAGCTCTTCCCACCGGAGGTCCAGGCGGGCGAGCTCCAGCGGGCCCGGGAGGAGGTGAGCCGCGAGGTCCGCCGGCTCGGGCCGCTCCGCCGGCCGGAGTGGCTCACCCTGGGGGTCTACCTCCTCACGATCGGGATGTGGATGGGGCTCTCCTCCCACCTCGGGGTGGCGGTGGTGGCGATGATCGGCGCGACGCTGCTCTTCCTCCTGCGGCTGGTGAGCTGGGAGGACATCGAGAGCCGGGTCAACTGGGGGATCATCCTCCTCTACGGCGGGGCGATCACGCTGGGGATCGGTTTGGAAAGGACGGGCGCGGCGGAGTGGCTCGCCAGGGGGCTGCTCTTCCTCGCGGGGGATAGCCCCTACCTTGCGCTGCTGATCGTGATCATCTTCGCCTTCCTCCTCACCGAGATGATGAGCAACACCGCGGCGGTGGCGCTGATGCTCCCGATCGGACTGGGGCTGGCGAGGAGCATCCCCGGGCTCTCGCCGATCGCGACATCGTTCGTCATCGCGCTCTCCGGCGGGGGAGCCTTCCTCCTGGTGACGGCCACCCCCAGCGCAGCGATCGCCTACTCCTCGGGATATTTTTCGCCGCGGGACCTTCTGCGCACGGGGCTTTGGACCGTCGTCTTGTGCGTCGGGGTGATCTTCCTCGTGGCCACGACCTATTGGAGGTTCATCGGGCTGTGGTAGTTGTGGTAGAATGCGGTCAGAGGGTAATCAACCAGGTGAGATGGGCCTGAAGATCAGCATCCTGGTGACGGTCTCCTCGGAGCACTTCTCCGAGGGGGCCATCCGCCGCGCAGCCTTCCTCGCCAAGCGGTTCGAGGGCGAGCTGACCCTGCTCTATATCATCGAGGAGGCGGTCCTGCGAATGATCGACCGGACGGCGGAATACATCATGACCACGGAGGAGATCGAGCGGACCGAGGAGGAGCTGATCGAGGGGATCCGCGGCCGGGCCAAGGAGATGCTCTTCGAGCGGGCGGCGCTGCTCGCCCAGCGGGAGGGGGCGGCGATCTCCCGGTGGGAGATCGAGCAAGGGGAATACGGCCAGGTGATCCTGGACTACTGCAAGCGCCGGCGGGTCGATCTTATCGTGATGAGCTTCACCCGGGCGGCGCTCCTGCGGTATGCCATCCTGGATTGGGACTCCCCGCCGATCTGGGTGGAGAAGGACGGCCTGAAGATGAAGATGGGGGTCGAGCGGATCCTGGCGCTCCCCTCGAGCCTCTCGCCCAATCGGAAGCTCCCCGGGATAGCGCTGGAGTTCGCCCGGCGGCTGGGAGCCGAGCTTTACATGGAGTATGTGCTCGACCCTGCCAGCGGCGACGATAGGGCCCTCCGGGAGGGCGAGGAGTTCCTCCGCCGGTGCGAGCGGGAGCTCCGGCCGAAGCTGCCAGGGCTCGGGCTCACCTGCGCGCTCCTGCGCGGGCGGCTCGAGCGGGTGGCCCTCACCCGCGCGCGCGAGCTCCAGGCGGACCTGCTCATCCTCGGCGAGGAGCTGGAGCCGCCGGGGGGATGGCCCTTCCGGCGGGAGATCCGCCAGCGGGTCCTGGCCGGCTCGCCTTGCTCGCTCCTCTTCGTGAAGTGAGCCAATGAATTGATATTGATCAACCAATACCATGATTAAAATCATAGAAGCCGGCGGACCCCCTGGCTAAGCTGGGCACTGGCCTGACTGGTGCGGTGGCAAGAGTTCTCCATGCGAGCTATAATTTTGATTCGCGATGGGATCAAGCCGGAGTGAGGTGGCGATCTCGAGATGCTTGAGATCAGGTGGCATGCACGCGGAGGGCAGGGGGCGAAGACCGCCTCGCATGTCCTGGCGTTGGCGGCCCTCGGTGAGGGCTTCTTCGTGCAGGCCTTCCCGGAATACGGCCCCGAGCGGAGCGGCGCCCCGATGAGGGTCTTCAACCGGGTCGATGCCCGGAAGATCCGGCTCCACCACGGGATCGAGGAGCCGGACGTCGTGGCCGTCGTCGATGACTCGCTGCTCTACTCGGAGGGCGTCGAGCTGACCGAGGGCCTCAAGGAGGAGGGGGTCCTCCTGGTCAACGGGCGCCTCTCCCCCGAGGAGGTCCGCAGGCAGACCGGCTTTGCCGGGAAGATCGTGGTCGTCGATGCGAGCGGGATCGCCAAGGAGACCGGCTGCCGGTTCGCCAACGTCCCGATGCTGGGCGCGATCGCCCGGATCGTCGGCCTCCCCCTGGAGGCGGTCAAGCGGGAGCTGGCCGCCGAGCTGGGGAAGAAGCTCCCCGAGGAGGCCCTCCGTGCCAACCTACGTGCGCTAGAGGAGGGGTATGCGGCCGCCGACTCCAGATACGAGGGCGAGCCGCTGCTCAAGGGAGTCCATGCCAAAGCCGAAGCCCGAGCTTAAGCTTGAAAGCTACAAGGAGCTCCCGCTCGGCGGAGTGATCCCGGCGACCCCGGACCGCCCCCGGAAGAAGACCGGGGACTGGCGCGATCAGAAGCCGACCTATCGAGAGGCGATCTGCGTCAATTGCCTCCTCTGCTGGGTCCGCTGCCCCGAGGTGGCGATCATCACCGAGGGCGGGCGGATGAGAGGTTTCAACTACGACTACTGCAAGGGGTGCGGCATCTGCGCCCACACCTGCCCTAGCGGAGCGATCGAGATGGTCCCCGAGGAGGAAGAGGTCCCGCCATTCGGCCGGGTGGAGGCGGAAGCCGAAGAGGTGAGAGCGGGGGCGGGCGCGAAAGCGGAAGCGGAAACGGAAGCAGAAGCGGAAGCGGGAACGGAAACGAAGGAGGAGAGGGGCGGAGATGGCGGTCAGTGAGCGAGAGCAGGCAGTAGAGTCCAAGCCGAAACTTCAGGTGCTCACCGGCCATCAGGCGGTGGCCCACGCGATGCGCCAGATCGAGCCGGATGTCGTCGCGGCCTACCCGATCACCCCCCAGTCGGAGATCATGCACTACTTCGCGGAGTTCGTGGCCGACGGAAAGGTGAAGAGCGAGCTGATCACGGTCGAGTCGGAGCACTCGGCGATGTCCGCCTGCGTGGGCGCGGCCGCCGCCGGGGCGCGGACGATGACCGCGACCGCCTCCCAGGGGCTGGCCCTGATGATCGAGATCGTCTACATCGCCGCGGCGATGCGCCTGCCTATCGTGATGGCGATCGCCAACCGGGCGCTCTCCGGGCCGATCAACATCCACTGCGACCACTCGGATGCGATGCTCGCCCGGGACGCTGGTGTGATCCAGCTATTCGCCGAGGACGCCCAAGAGGCTTATGATTTCATGCTGATCGCCCAGCGGCTGGCGGAGCACCCCGAGGTCCTCCTCCCCGTGATGGTCAACCTAGACGGGTTCACCCTGACGCACACTGCCGATGTGGTCGAACTCCTCGAGGATGAAGTGGTGAAGGAATTCGTCGGGGAGTGGAAGCCAAGACACCCTCTGCTCGATGTGGACCACCCGACGACCCAGGGGCCGTTCGCCCTGCCTGAATACTACTTCGAGCTGAAGCGCCAGCAGGTGGACGCGATGGAGAGCGCTAGGAGGGTCCTGGGGGAGGTCCAGGTCGAGTTCGCGAAGCTCTCCGGCCGCCGGTATGAGGGCTTCTTCGAGCCATATTCTCTGGAGGATGCCGAGTGGGCCCTGGTGGTGATGGGCTCGACCGCGGGCACGGCCAAGGAGGCGGTCGACCGGCTCCGCGCTCGCGGGGAGAAGGTGGGGCTCCTCAAGCTGTGGCTCTTCCGGCCGTTCCCCCGGGAGGAGGTCGCCCAGGCCCTGAAGGACAAGAAGGCCGTGGCGGTCCTCGACCGGGCCTTCTCGCTGGGGAGCCGCGGGCCGCTCTACCTGGAGGTGAGCTCGGCGCTCTACGAGCACGCCCCCGAGCGGCGGCCCAGGCTCTACAACTACACCTACGGCCTCGGCGGGCGGGATACCTCAGCGGGCCAGCTCGAGGAGGTCCTCCGGGAGATCCAGGATGAGAGGCTAGACCGAAGGATGCGCTACATCGGCCTGCGGGGATAAACTGGTCAGGTGAGACCCTATGCCCGATATCAAGACCCTAGCGGCGCGTGAGGAGGCCGAGCGGCGGTTCGACAGCGGCCATGCGCTCTGCGCCGGCTGCGGGATCCCGATCGTCGTGCGAACAGTGCTCAACTCGATCGAGGAGCCCGTGGTGGTGGCCAACGCCACGGGCTGCCTCGAGGTGGCGACCACCCTCTACCCCTACACCGCTTGGAACGTCCCCTGGATCCACGTCGCTTTCGAGAACGCCGCGGCGGTGATCAGCGGGGTCGAGACCGCCTACCGGGTGCTCAAGCGCCGGGGGAAGCTCCCCAGCGACCGGAAGATCGTCTTCGTGGCCTTCGCCGGCGACGGTGGCACCTACGATATCGGCCTGCAGGCCCTCTCCGGGGCGCTCGAGCGCGGACACAACTTCCTCTACGTCTGCTACGACAATGAAGCTTACATGAACACCGGGATCCAGCGGAGTTCGGCCACGCCCCTGGGGGCCTTCGCCACCACCGAGCCGCCGGGGAAGGAGAGCATCGGGAAGCGCCGCAACCGGAAGGACCTCACCAAGATCATCGCCGCCCACAACATACCCTACGTCGCCCAGGCGTCGATCTCCCACTGGTATGACCTCTCCGAGAAGGTCAAGCGCGCGGTCGCAAAGGACGGCCCGGCCTTCATCAACGTCATGTCCACCTGCTTCCGCGGCTGGCGTCATGACCCTAACTTGACCACCGAGGTCGCCCGCCTGGCGGTGGAGACCCGCTTCTGGCCGCTATATGAGATCGAGGACGGCGAGTGGCGGCTCAATTACGTCCCCAAGGAGCGGGTCGACCTCGTCGAGTGGCTCAAGCTCCAAGGGCGGTTCAGGCACCTGTTCACCCCGGAGAACCGCTGGGTCATCGACAAGCTCCAGGAGGAGGTCGACCGCGAGTGGGAGGAGCTCCTCGCCCGGTGTAAGCTCGCCCCGGTAACCGAGTAGCTCGCTATTCCATCCATCCCTCGTTCCGCCCCCTGTTCAGGTCGTTTTTGCTCATCGGTCGCGCTTGCCACCCTCCTCGCTGGCGCCGGTCCAATCCCTGAGGAACTCCACGAGCAAGCGGACCCCGACGCCGGTGGCGCCCTTCTTATCGATATATTTCTTCCCCTCGACGTTGAAGGCCGTCCCGGCGATGTCCAGGTGGACCCAGGGGTAATCGACGAATTCCTTCAGGAAGGCCGCCGCGGTGGCCGCCCCGGCGGGGCGCCCGCCCGTATTCTTTATATCGGCGACCTCGCTCTTGATCTGCTCGGAGTATTCCTCATACAGGGGGAGGTGCCAGACCCGCTCGCCGCTCTTCTCCGCGGCGCGCTCCATCCGCTCCACCAGCGAGTCATCGTTGCTGAAGAGCCCGCTGGCGTGGTGCCCCAAGGCGACGATGCACGCCCCGGTGAGGGTCGCCAGGTCGATCACCACCTTGGGTTCAAAGCGCTTCGCGTAGGCCAGCGCATCGGCGAGGATCAGCCGCCCCTCCGCGTCGGTGGAGACGATCTCGGCCGTCTTCCCGTTGGCGAATCGGACGATGTCCCCCGGCTTGAGGGCCTTCCCGCTGGGTAGGTTCTCCGTCGCGGGGATCAAGCCTACCAGGTGCACTGGCAGCTTGAGCAGCGCCGCGGCGCGCAGGGTCCCCAGGACGGCGGCCGCACCGGACATGTCGAACTTCATGTCGCCCATCGCTTCGGCGGGCTTGAGGCTGATCCCGCCGGAGTCGAAGGTGATCCCCTTCCCGACGAGGACGATCGTGTCCAGCTCGGTTTTGGCCTTAGCCTTAGCATCGGCGTTGTATTCCAGGATGATGAACTTCGCCGGCTCATCGCTCCCGCGGGCCACGCCCAAGAGGCCGCCCATCCCCTCGCGCTCCAGCTCAGGCTCGTCGAGCACCCGGACCTCCAGGCCCAACTCGTGGGCGAGCGCCTCCGCGCGACGGGCGAGCTCCGTCGGGGTGAGCGTGAGCCCCGGCTCGTTGGCCAGGTCCCGCGCGACCACTACCGACTCGGCGATGATCTCGCCCCGGCGGGCGCCCTCCTCCACCTGGGGGAGCTTGCCGGGGTCGAACTCGACCAAGCGGAGCCGCTCGAGCTTCGGCTTCTCCTCCTCTTCCTTCGGTTTGGTCTTATACTTGTCGAAGCGGTAGAGCCCGAGGAGGGCGCCCTCGACCACCGTTTGAGCGGCCTCATCCGGCGCAAGCCCGCCGACGCCCGCGCCGTGGACCACGCTCGCCAGCTCGGGGAAGCCCTTCCCGGCCTTGGCCGCCGCGGCGCTCGCCTCGCGGACGACCTCCAAATTGAATTTCTCCCGCTCGCCCAGCCCGACGAGCAGGACCCGCTTGGCAGGGAGCTTCCCGAAGGTGCGAAGGAGGAGGGTCTCGCCCTTCTTCCCCGTGAAGTCGCCCTCCCGGAGCGCCGCCGTGAGCTGCCCCTCCAGGCGGTCATCGACCGCCTTGGCCGCACCGCTCAGCTCTCTTGTGTCCTTGAAGATCCCGAGGACGACCGCCTCCGTCTCGACCGAGGCGATATCGCCCCGCTCCACCTTCACCTCCAGCTTTGCCGGCAAAGTCCATCGCCTCCTTTCCATCAGCTTCAGGCATGACCCCACACCTCAAGCGTTAACCATCTCGCCCCTGTCCGTCAACTTGCCTTACCTTTCCTTTCTCTACCTTTACCCTTACCCCTACCCCTACCTCACCCTGCCGATGCCGGCGCTGGCGGGTTTGTCAAGGGGATGGAGCCGTGAGATACTCTAACTTGGCCTTGAGGAGGTGATGGAACGAGTCCCAGGCTCAAGTGTATTAAATTAAGATGAAGAACGAAGGAGGTATGCGGAGATGAAGCGTCTCTTGCTCTTGCTGCGGCTGCTAGTGGTAGCGTTGCTGATAGTGGTAGGAGCGATGATCACCCTGGCTGAGGCCCAGGAAGAGGGCCCGGCTCAGCCTCAAGTTCAGCCGCCCTCTTGGCTCATCGCCAAGTCCCCGGCGGAGCCCATCTCCATCTATCGAGTGGAGGTCAGGACGGGAGCACCGAGCTATGTCATCGGGATACCCGGGGTCGTCCACTTCCGGGTATTCGCTCGGGAAAGCGAGGGAGAGGGTGAGGGCGGAGAGGTCGCCAAGCCTGCGTATGTTTACCTTCTCAACTTCGATCCGAGGGGTCAGGCCACCCTCCTGCTGCCCAATCCCGATGTCCCCCTGATGGCCAACTTCCTCTCCGAGGGCCGGGTGGAGTTCCCCATCAGAGGAGGGGATGGGACCGCCTACATCCAAGCCGTGGTCACGGCGAGCCCCATCATCCCGCCTGCGCTGCAGGGGAGCCCCGAGCAGGTGATCGAGAGCCTGCTAGCGGAGATCCAGGCTCAGGGGCTCAGCTCTGCGGAGTGGGGCGCTGCTTGGACCTCCTACCGGGTGCTGACGGTGGTCCCCTTCGCTGCTCCCGCCCCGTGCCTCCTGCGGGTGGAGACCTGGGAGGGACGCTACGGTAGGGGCAAGCCCATCTACAGCGAGCCCTTCGCCCCGGTGAGGGTCTTCATCCAGCCCGAGGCTGAGGAGGGCCAGGAGGTAGAGATCTCCGATGCGCTCTTCAACTGGAAGACCATCGACCCGGGGAGATACACCGTCCGCGCCGACACCTCGCTCGCCGGCTACAAGAGCCCATCCCCCAAGAGCATCTATTGTCCACCTGGCAGGTCCGTCCTGGTCTACTTCGATCGGCTGGAGCTCGAGGGCCTCCCCCACTTCCTGTGGAGGAACCCCATAGCGGACCCTGAATGCATCAGCACCGTCGAGTTCGACGCCACCCGCTCGGGCCCGGAGGCCCTCGTCTTCATCTGGGACTTCGGCGACGGGACGGGGACGGAGATCGTCGAGGAGCCCCTCATCCACCACTGCTACAGAGCCGAGGGCAAATACCAAGTCACGCTAGCGGTGGTCTACAGGACCCCGAAATACTGCCCGGCGACCGCCAGGGAGAGCACCCTCTGCCGGGTCACCCGCGAGGTGGAGATAAAATCAGTCCAGCCCGAGCCCGAGCCGCTCCCGGCGTGCGAGCTGGACTCGGTCGAGTTCACCATCGTGGAGAGCCCCCCGCGGGTGCAGATCGGCCCCTCCACGGTCGAGTGCGAGCTACCGCTCACCGCGCCCATAGAGGACCTGAAGCTCAACTTCAAGGCCCTCTACAGGAAGTTCAACTTCACCGAGCAGCGCATCAGGGAGGGCTGGCTCGATGGCGACTCAGGCGTCCGGGTCGAGCTTCGCCTCCTGGATGCCGTCGGCCAGGAGCAGGGCTCCATCCGGCGGCAGTTCTGCACCCTCAACACCGATCCCCAAAGCATGGTGGAGGGCTGTCCCTTCACCGTGCCGATGCCCGCTGAGGAACTGGCCTTCTCCAAGTCGCTGCTTAGGCCGCTCGAGCTGGAGGGGATCAACAGCTTCATCGCCAAGGGGAAGGTGCAGAAGCTCAGGGTCTTGATCACCATCTGGATCACCGTGCGCCACAACGACCTCGAGCTCCTCCCCGACCTGGGGGAGATCATCGTCAAATACTACGATGTCGCGGTGGAGGCGAAGCCGGCTCCATAGATAGTCAAGCCAGCTAAACTAGACTAGGCCAGGCTATAGCCGAGCGTCCCGGGAGACGGTGACAAAGTCCCCGGTGATGACCACCTGCCCTAGGGGCAGCAATCGGAGCTCTCCGCTCCAGAGGTCCAGGACCCAGGCGTTGGGTGTGATCGTGTAGAAGATGAGGAAGTAGACGTGCCGGCTGCTGGGCTCCACGGCGATAGCCCATACCTCGCGCCATGATGGGGTGACGGCCGCATAGAAGACGGGATACACCGCAAGATGGAGTTCGTCCTCGTAGGTGACCCGGCCCCCTTCCGGGGTGAGGTGGGTATATTCCGAGTCGATCAGGAAGTCCCGCCCTTCGTAATCGGGGATCTCACCGCGGGGGGCATAGCCCGCCATGAAGGTGGGAGAGGGGCCGGCCTGTGCTGACGTTGATGTTGAGAACCCGCTGAGATCATAGCCGCCGCTGAACTGCTCTACTCGATAGCTCCCCTCCCTATAGTTGTAGTAGTGGACGAAGAAGGTATCGCCACTCTGGTGGTCGAGATCGATATAGAGCATGATGAAGTTGTCCGGCTTCCGCCCGAGGAACCAGAGCGTATAAGGCGATGACCTGACCGAATTCTCCTGCTGGAAGATGAGCTCCACCCTCCAGGTGGGCCCATCCGCCTGGAAGGTGCCGGAGGGGCCCTGGATATCGATGCTCCAGCCGTAGCCGAGACCGCGGCCGCGGATGAAGGGGGAAAGGGCCTCCTGCCCCTGTCCCTGCCCTTGTCCTTGCACCCGCTGGGTCAGGGTGGGGGCAGCTAACACTCCTGCCACCAAGAGCAAGCGCAGAAGGATCGCGAGCCATGACCTTGGCCTTCTCATCGGGCCTTACCCCCTTCATCTCCTCTCCCACGTTCAAAGTATGCCCCGGCGGCCCATGAGGTTTCAATCGATGAGCGATTTAGCGGGTCTCATACCTCGCTCTCGCGAAGAGGATCTCGCTCTTCGGCTGTTCCTCTCCCTGCTCAAAGCCCTCTTCTTCCCAGACCACGTAGATCTCGCCGGCATAGACCGCTATGGCCGGGTTGAGGGAGGAGCGCTCATCGCTGTCGTAGACCTCCAAGGGGAGGATGAAGGGCAGGAGCGAGGACCTGAAGACGATCTCGGGCTCAAGATCGTAAGGCCCCTTGGATTCCTCCCACACGATGAACCTCTCCTCTTGCTCGTCCACGGCTATGGCCGGCTCTCGGGAGGGGCCGGCGGTGTTGGATAGGTTGAAGGGCACGGAGAAGGAGGGGGTCCGGAGGTCCTCACCTGCGTCCTCGGCCCCGGTGAGCAGGATCTCGGGATTCGCCAAGCTGGTCAGCGCGGCCTGCCAGACCACGAAGATGTGGCCGGGCTCAGGGCCGGTAGCTATCGCCGGACTCTGGTTCCTATAGATCCGATCCCCTGAGATCTCCATGGGCGAGGAGAACGCCGCGGATTGCCTGAAGAGGATGGCGATCCTGCCCCGCTGCTCATCCTCCCAGACCACATAGATGTCCCCGGGGCCTGGGGGCTCGCCGGCCGGCCTGGCTCCCACGGCGATATCCGGATTCAAGGAGCGAGTGGTATTGTTGGAGATATTGAGGGGAGGGGTGAAAGCGAAGGGCTCTCCTTCAGGCGGTATGGGGGCGGAGGTGAGGAAGATCTCGAAGTCCTTCTCCGGATTGGCCCTGGTGGTATTGTCCGACCAGATCACATATACGTTCCCCACAGCTGGATCTACAGTTATGGCTGGGTCTTGGGAGTCCCCCTCAGGGGTGTTGGAGACGTTCACAGGAGCGGAGAAGCTCTCGCCTCCATCGATGGATCGGCTGAGGTAGATCTCCCTTGCCCTCTCCTCTTCCTCGCCGCCTTCCCAGACTACGAGTATATCCCCCTGAGGTCCCACGGCGATGGCCGGCTTCCTTGAGGGGACCTTTGGATCTGAGACCGGTCGGATGTTCTCCCTGAGGAAGCAGATCTCCTCCCCTGCGGGGCATTCACCACCGAAGGCCGCCCGGCTGAAGAGGATCTGGGAGCTTCCCGATCCTGAGGGGTCTTCCTCCTCCCAGACTATGTAGATCTCCCCCATATCTATCGCTATATCCGGCCTGCCGGAGGCCACCTCAGGGCTCAGTGAGACGTTGATCGGGGGACAGAAGAGCCTCTCGGGGGCCTCAGGACAGTATATCCACACGGGGTTCTGACTGCCGAAGGCCAACATGAACAGGACCACTGCTAAGATCCCTGCCAGCCCGAAAATTTTAAATTTGAGCTTCATCTCCGATTCCTACCTCCTCTGGTCGGATTTTCGATCTCGGGTTGATCCCGCCTTAGGTCCTCACCTCCGATTCCGATTTTGTCCTCGAATCCCTTCCAGGGTATACTTGGGGGTCCTTTTTGTCAAGAGGGATTGGGGAGGTGGGAGGCCAGAGGAGGAAAGAAGAGAAGGAAATAAATTAAAGGGGGTAAATGAGATGGAGAAGGAGAGAAGGGGGAGAGGGAGAAGCTCCGGCTTGAGAGCCCTTCCGCTCTCGATTCTAGTGCTATTGCTTATCGGCGCCCTGATCGGGGTGATGGGGTCCCAATCTCAATCATCTCAATCCCATCCCCAATCCCAGCCTGAGCTCCACCCCCAGGGGCTCATCTTGAGCCCCGCCTCGCCCGTGAGCCAGGGTGAGGTGGTGGGGATCACGGCGATCATCGAGAACACCGGCGAGGGCGTCCCGAGCGAGTTCCAGGTGGACTTCGCCTACCGGCCCAGGGGAGGTGAGCTTTGGACCAAGTTCGCTACGGTCACCATCCCCGGGCTGAGGAGGGGCGAGCAGGCCCAGGCCAAGGCGAAGCTGGACGCCTCCGAGCTCGAGCCCGGTGTCTGGGAGGTGAGGGTGAGGGTCGACCCTGAGAACCAGGTCCCCGAGCTGGACGAGGCCAACAACGAGTTGGCCACCACCCTGACGGTGCTGCCGGCCAAGGTGAGGCTGCCAGATCTCCACCCCCAGGGGCTGGAGTTCGATGTGGAGCCCCCGGTGATCAGGGGTGCCTTGGTGTATCTTTCCGCCGAGGTGGCCAACATCGGTGAGGGGCCCGCCGGCCCCTTCGACGTGAGGTTCTTCTACCGCCGGATCGACGAGGAGGTCGAGACCGAGCTGGACACCGTCCGGTTCGAGGAGGGCCTAGGGGTCGGTGAGCGCAGGGCGACGGGTGAGTTCAAGGCGGTCATCCTGGACACCCAGGGGCTCACCCCGGGGATCTATCTCATTAAGGTGGTAGTGGACCCGCCCACCCTTGAACATCCTCAAGGTGAGGTGGAGGAGCTGAACGAGGGGAACAACGAGCTCACCGCACTGTTCACGGTCCAGGCCCTGGATCTCCATCCTGAGGGGGTGAGCTTCTCCCCGGCGCGGGTGGCCCAGGGCGAGACCATCACCGTCTCGGCGCTGATCGTCAAGGAGGGGGAGGTCGAGGTGGGCGGCTTCAACGTGGCCTTCCTCGTCGAGGGCCGCAGGTTCGCCCAGGTGTCGGTCCCCGGGATGGCCACCTGGGAGCGAGAGAAAGCGGTCTCGGCCAAGCTGGACACCGCCGCGCTGGAGCTGGCACCGGGGGTCTATAGGATCACCGTGGAGGTCGACCCCGACGATCAGGTCCCCGAGCTGGACGAGGCCAACAACCGGCTGACGGTGTTGCTATCGGTCCAGCCGGCGCTCCCGAGGCTGCCGGAGCTCCACCCGAGGTCGCTCAAGCTCAACCCGGCTTCCCCGGTGGAGGCGGGCAGGGCGGATAAAGTCGTGATCATCTCCGAGGTGGCCAACACCGGCAAGGAGGCCGCAGAGCGGTTCACCGTGGCCTTTGCTTACCGTCAAGCAGGGAGGGTGAGGTGGATCCCCCTCCCCTGCGTGGCCCACTGCACCGTCATGGACTTGGAGCCCGGTGGGACGGTCCAGGTCAAGGGCGAGCTGGACCTCGGGAGGTTGGCCCCCGCCACCTACGAGATCCGGGTCCTGGTCGATCCCGAGGGCCAGGTGGAGGAGCTGGACGAGACGAACAACGAGCTTGTCACGCTCTTCACCCTGCTGCCTGCCCGCAAGCCCGATCTGCTCTTCGTGCGGGTCCTGTTCGAGCCGCCCACGCTGGAGGTCCGCAGGGGCCAGGACCTGAGGATTACAGCGGAGATCGCCAACCTGGGCGATGCGCCAGCTGGGCCCTTCCTGGTCGAGTTCGCCTACCGGAGGGCAGGTGAGGAGGAGTTCACCGTCTTTGTGAGGGAGGAGCTGGCGGGCCTTGAGGTCGGCCAGCACCTCACCCTGGAAAAAATTCTTTCCACTAAGGGGCTACGGCCTGGCTTCTACGAGCTCAGGCTCTCGATCGACCCCGACGACCGGATCGATGAGCTTGATGAGGGGAACAACTTCTTCGCCGGCGCCGGGGCTAGCACTGTAGGCTCGTCCTCGCCCCAGTCGCAGCAGCTCTTCGTCCGCGGGCCGGACCTGATCCCCCAGAACCTGCGGTTCCTCCGCCCTGAGGTGCCCCCTGGTGAGGTGGCCCGTGTGGGGCGAGGCGAGCCGGTGGAGCTGGCGGTGGATGTGGTCAACATCGGGGTGGAGGCTGCGGGAGGGTTCAGGGTCTGCTTCTCCTACCGCCCTGCGGGTCAGCTCGAGGGGCTCATGATCGCCTGCGAGTCCCTGCCAGGCCTGGGAGCGGGTGTCGCAGCTACGGTCGCGGCGGAGCTCGACACCAGCGGGCTGGCCCCGGGCTCATACGAGCTGGTCGTGGAGGTGGACCCGCCTCAGCCGACGAGGCCCTACGGCCAGGTGGAGGAGGAGGTGGAGGAGAACAATTGGATCTCCGCCCTGCTCGAGGTCGTCCTCAAGCCCGACCTGCTCCTCGAGCTCCTGGCGCTCGAGCCGCCCTCGCCTCTCATCCGGGGGGAGGAGGCCCAGCTCACGGTGGAAGTTTGCAACGCGGGTGAGGCCGACACCGGGCCCTTCCATATGGAGCTCGCCCTCTGCGGACAGCCGCGGTGCGAGCCCGAGGAGTTCCGGCCGGTAGTGATCAAGCTCTTGGAGGGCCTAGCCCCAGGTGAATGCGTCACCCTCGAGGAGGTGCTGGACACCACAGGGCTCGAGCCGGGGGAATACCTCCTCCGGGTCACCGCCGACCCCTTCAAACAGCTCGACGAACTGGATGAGGCCAACAACTCCCGGATCACGCCGCTGGAGCTCCTCCCCCGGCCGGACCTCGAGCTCGAGGAGGTCACCCTGGAGCCGCCCTCGCCCGTCCCGCATGGGACGGTGGTGAAGCTGATCGCGAACCTGCTGAACCGCGGGCCGGGGGCCGCGATCCGGCCCTTCCAGGTGGAGTTCGCCTACCGGTGGGTCGATCCTCAAGCTCAGGACCTGGGCGAGTTCATGCCCTTCAGCACCGTGGTGCTCCCCGGGCTGGAGCCGGACCAGCGGACTGCAGCCAAGGCCGAGCTGGACACCTCCCAGCTCGCCCCGGGTGTCTATGAGCTGCGGGTGACCGTCGACCCCCAGGACGAGATCCCCGAGACCGAGGAGGGGAACAACCAGCTCCTCGCCCGGCTGGAGGTCCTCCCCAAGGGGAAGGTCGACCTTGAGGCCCTGAGCCTGATCCTCAAGCCCTACATAGCGATGTCTGGGGATGCAGTGACCGTCATAGCGGAGCTTGCCAACGCTGGCGAGGTGGCCGTGGGCTCCTTCCAGGTCGGCTTCCTCTACAAGCCCTGGGGAGGTGGCAGGGAGGTCCGCTTCGCCACCCTGACCGTGCCCGTGATGGAGGCGGGTGAGCGGGTAAGGGTCTCGGCCAGGCTCGACACCAAGGGGCTTGCCCCGGGGAACTATGATATCATCGTGAGGGTGGACCCCGAGGACCTGGTGAAGGAGGTCGATGAGACCAACAACCAGCTCACACAGGTCCTGACCGTGATCTGAGATCTGAATCCGGGTTCGGGCTAGAGGAGGCGCTAGGCAGACCGATGAGGAGGTATTATGATATGGTGACCATGGCTTCCGCGGTGAAGGGGGGACTGGCGGCCGGTCTCCTGCTCGTGGGGCTCCTGCTCCTCGGGGGGTTAAGCTCGCCCGCTCAGGCCCCGGTGGTCACCTTCTGGACGACGGAGATCGGGCCAGAGCAGGTGGGCATCCAAATCGAGCTTGCGGAGGAGTTTGCGGCCGCTACCGGGATCGAGGTCGAGATAATCCCCGTCAAGGAAGATGAGCTCCCCGAGAGGGTCCTCGCGGCCTTCGCCGCCGGGACCCTGCCCGACCTCGTGCTCGTGCCCTTGGAGTTCGTGGCTGGCTGGGCTGAGGCGGGAATCCTAGATGTCAGGGCGGCTACAGCCACCATCCGCGAGCTGGGAGCGGACACTTTCTTCACGAGCTCGTTGAAACTGGCGGCGGTCAGGGGCGGCTGGGCGGCGGTCCCCGCCGACGGCTGGGGCCTGCTCCTGCTATACCGCAGGGACCTGTTCGAGGAGCGGGGCTTGAGCCCCCCGACCACTTGGGACATGATCCTGAAGGCCGCCGATGCCCTGAACGAGCCACCCCTGCTCTGGGGGTTCGAGGTGGCCACCGACCCCAGCTCGGTTTACACGCAACAGGTCTTCGAGCACATCGCCCTGTCCAACGGAGCGCGCTTGGTAGATGAGGCCGGCAAGATCAACCTGGTGACCCCCGAGTTCATCGAGGCGCTGGACTTCTACAGGCTGTTGGCCACCGAGTTCACCCCGCCGGGGGCGCTCCACCAGGAGCACGCCCGGTTGGACTACCTCACGGGCCGAGCGGCGATGATCCTCTGGTCGCCAGCCATCCTGGACGAGCTTGCGGGCCTGCGGAGGGAGCCGGTGCCGCTGCCGATGGAGCCGCCGCTCTATCGGCGCACGGGGATCGTGACGGCCTTTTCCGGCCCGCGCGGGACCCCGACCCCGGTGCAGTGGGGCCGGGTGAACTACCTAGGGATCACCACCGCTGCCGAGGTCGAGCCGACCAGGGAGTGGGTGAAGTTCCTGCTGACGGAGGGCTACCTGAGGTGGTTGGGGATGGCCCCCGAGAGGAAGCTCCCCGTCCGGCCCGAGTTCGCGGATGGCTGGATAGGGCTCATGGGGCGGGCCAAGCTCGTCGAGCTCTACGGCAAGGAAGCTGTCGAGGCCCTGCTGCAGGGGATGGAGAGGCTCGACCGGTGGGGGTTCGCCGCCGGCCGCGGCACCTGTGTCATGTCCATCTACAGGAGCCTCATCGTGCCCAAGATACTCAGGGAGTTCATCGAGGGCGAGATGACTTCATACGAGGCGGCCAGCCTCATGACCAGTGTGATAAGTGAGCTGGAAGGGTGCTCTTAGGCTTGGGAGGCCCCAGGGCGGGGGTGAGGTGAGCTCGAGATGGAGGTGGTGAGTTCCACCCTGAGGAGGCTGGGGTTGGCTCTCCTGCTGGGGTTGGTGGCCTCCGCCGGGCTGCCGCAGGCCCACCCAGCGCCGGAGGTGGAGGCGGACCGGCTCCAGGCGGCGGTGGTCTCCATCTGGGTAGACGGCAGTTGCGAGGGGACGGGCTTCCTCGTCAGCCCGGAGGGGCATCTGATCACCGCGGCGCACGTGGTGCAGGACGCTTCCAAGGTCGAGGTCCGCCTGTCGGGCGAGGAGGAGAGGCTCCCCGTGGAGCTCCACAAGCTGGAGTTTGAGCCGGAGGAGGGGAAGGACTTCGCGCTGTTGAAGATCAAAGTCGAG
>CAZCTZ010000001.1:26757-36904 GCA_964501855.1 uncultured Thermotogae bacterium | reverse complement strand
AGGAGGCCGGCCTCCTCCAGCGGCCGCAGGTGCTCCTCGCTCGCGCCCAGGAAGGCCAGCTCCGACCGGCGCAGGGGCAGCTCCGCCGCGGCGCAGAGCAGGTGGCCCGCGAGGATATAGCGGTTCTCCAGGTCGATGATCGCGTGCTCATGCGGCCTGGTGAGCAGCTCCTCGGGGTGGTTCATGAAATACTGGTCGAGCGGGTTCTCGAAGCCCACCAGGGTTACCACCGCCGGGTCGGTCCCCCGCCCCGCGCGGCCGGCCTGCTGCCAGGTGGAGATCACCGTGCCGGGATAGCCCGAGATGATGACTGCATCGAGCCCGCCGATGTCCACCCCCAGCTCGAGCGCGTTGGTCGCGGCCACCCCGTCGAGTTCCCTCCCCTTCAGGGCGCGCTCGATCTCCCGGCGCTCCTCGGGCAGGTAGCCCGCCCGGTAGGAGGTGATCCGCCTGCCCGGCGCGGCCTCCCTGGCCCAGCGGGCGACCAGCTCGGCCAGCCGGCGGGAGACCGTGAAGCAGAGGGTCTGCAGCCCCATCTGGGTGTGCAAGGCGAGGAGGTCGCTCGTCTGGCGGTGGACCGACCTTTTCGGGCACTTGAGCGCGTTCCAGAAGATGAAGTAGCGCGGCCCGCGGGCCGCCCCGTCCCGGTCGATCACGGTGAAGCCCTTCCCGGTCAGCTTCTCGGCGAACTCCGCGGGGTTGGCGATCGTCGCCGAGGAGAGGATGAACTGGGGGTCCGCGCCCCAGTAGCTGAGGATCCGCCGGAGCCGCCGCAGGAGCAAGGCCACGTTCGAGCCGAAGACGCCCCGGTAGCGGTGGGCCTCGTCGATCACCACGAACTTCAAGTTTTTGAAGAACCGGCGCCACTTGTGGTGCCACGGCAGATACTGGTGGAGCGCATGGGGGTTGGTGAGCACGAGCCGGGCCCGCTCGCGAATCCTGGGCCGGAGGTGCTGAGGCGTGTCCCCGTCGTAGACGCTCGCACCGAGGTCGAGCCCGACCGCCCGCTCGAGCTCCCGCACCACGGCTAGCTGGTCGTTGGTCAGCGCCTTCAGCGGGTAGATGTAGAGCGCGGTCGCCTCCCTGTCGTGATACAACCGCTCGAAGATCGGCAGGTTAAACGCCAGAGTCTTCCCCGAGGCGGTCGGGGTGGCGATGACCACGTTCTCGCCGGCTCTGATCCGCTCGATCGCCTCGACCTGATGGGTATATAGCTTGATCCCTCGGGAGTCAAGGTAGCGGCGGAGGGGCTCAGGGAGGGGCTCTTTCAATCCGGCATATTCCGGCTCCTTCGCCGGGAGCTCATGGATGGCGACGATCTGGCCGGAATACCACCCCTCTTGCTTGAGCCGCTCGATCAATCGCTCGATCTTGGGCTTCTCCATGGCGATAGCCGAGCTTTGAGCGCTCAGCTCAACCTTGCCTTATTAAACCTAACCCTCCGGATCCGGGGTCCGGAGCAGGTTGAGCGCCAGCTCCCTGTTGTCATACAGGTTTATGGAGTGGTTGCTCCAGAAGACGCACGTCCCGAAGAGGATGAACTCGCCCCCGGAGGCCCTACTCCGGTAGCTCGCCGCCAGGATCGGCGGGAAATCCTTGTCGGACCTGGCGGTGGGCTCCGCCTCGATGAGCGGCTCGCCCCTCCCGGGGATGAGCCCCACCGAGGAGGTGCACGGCAGGAGGACCCTGCCGACGCCCCGGCTGAACCGCAAGACCCTGGAGGTCACCACGAAGTAGGGATCGCCCCGGTGGTTCGAGCCCTCATCGAGGACCACATCGGGATTGAGGTGGAGCCCGAACCGGGCGGCGAGGCTGTTGCAGGCGTCCGCGACGCCGTCCTCGTTCTTGTAGTAGCCCAGGAGGATCACCCGCTTGCCCCCCTCTTCCACGAGCTGGGCCACCTCCTCGACCTCACGGTCGGTGAAGGGCCTCTCCGGGTAGTTGAAGACGATCACCTCGTATTCCCTGAGCTTCCGCCAGTCCCGCACCTCATCCACCTGGATGCCCTCCTTCGCGCACTCTCCCTGGAGGACTGAGAAGAAGTAATGGTCGGTGATGGTGAACTCCAGATGGGTATAGTCCCATGCTACCGTCATAGTGAGCTCTACCTCCTCGTCCTAACCTCGACATGAGTGCAGCAGACCCCGGAAACAAGTGCGGTCAACTCGGAGGGCGGAGCCGGCCGAGCAGCCTCGCCAGGCTGGCCAGGTCCTGCCGGTTGTGCTCGATGATCGCCACCAACGGGCCGACGTTCTGCTCCTCCAGGTAGGTGTTGTAGAAGTCGGGCACCAGTGCGCTCGGCACATCGATCGCCCGCTCGAGCCCGAGCAGGTAGCGCTCAACCGTCTCCAGGCGGCAGTCCGGCAGGAGGCCGCCGAACCGCCGACGAACATGGTGCAGGAGGTCGAAGTTCGGTCTCGGCCGTGGACGACACATACCATCGAGGCCGTAGTAGCTCAGCCGCTCCTCCAGGTAGTTCAGATCGAAGGCCCGCCCGTTGTAGGTCACCAGCGCCTCCGCCCGCTCCAGGGCCCTTGCGGCCTCGACCAGCGCGGCCTGCTCCTCGACGATCGATCGGATCACATACTGCTCGATAAGGAGGCCGCCATCATGGGGTCGGGCGAGCCCGAGGAGGACTAGCGGCCGGCCGAAGAGCCCCAAGCTCTCGAGGTCGAAGAGGACGAGCCGCTCCGGCCGGACCAGCCCGAGCAAGCTGAGTGCCAGCGGGTGCGACTGGGGGAAGAACCTGCAGATCCGGCCGAGTAATCTTGAAAGGTCTCCCGCCTGCAGATCCTCTAGGATCGCCTGGGCTTGGGGGCCGAACCGAGGGTGGCTCACCAGCTCGGTGAGCGCGGTGTAGCCCTGAGCGCGCAGCCGAGCGGCGGTCGACGGCCCCACGCCCCACAGCAGCCGCAGCTCACTGGCGATGAGCCGCTCCGCTTGGTGCCTATCCGGCAGCGCGGGCAGCTCCGGATGGAAGGCCACCAGCCGGAGGACCCGCCCGAGCTCGTTCTCCCGCTCCTCGCACTCGTAGAGCTCCTCGAGCTTGGCCCCGGCGAACTCCTCGAGGAGGACCCGTTTGAGAGCGAAGGCCGCTGCAACCTCCTGATAGGAGAGGCGGGCGAGGACGAACGGCCCGAGCTCCTCCTCGCCGCGGAGGAGCTCCCGTTGGAGATTTTCCTCCGCACGGCGGCGGAATCGCTGGGCGAACCGCTCAAGCTCCCTCATCTGGATCACATCCCCGTCCCCGCCCGGCAGAGCCCGGAACCCAAGCTCAAACTCAAGCCCGAATCCAAAGCCGGAAGCGGGGCGAGAGCGAGGACAGGCAGCATTGCCGCAGACTCACACCCGGAGTCCAGGCCGGCTCCAGCTCCAGCCAGGGCTAGGGCTCGACGACATAGGGCAAGAGGGCCATCACCCGCGCCCGCTTGATCTCCCGGGCGAGCTGCCGCTGGTGCTTCATGCACAGGTGGGTCGTCCGCCGGGGGAGGATCTTCCCCAGGCGGTTCATATAGCGCCTGAGCTCCTCCGGGCGCTTGTAGGTCAACTCGATATTGTGCTCGCAGATCTTACAGCGGACCTTGACTCGCGATGAAGATCTCCTGCCAGCCATGCTAGATAGCACCTGCCTTCGCCTCTATGAGCTGCACCCTCCCTCCCCTAGACTAGAATGGGATCTCCTCATCCAGGCCGCTCCCTGCCGATGGCGGTGGCGATGGCGGCTGCGGCTCCAGGGGCTCCTCGAGCTCCTCCGTCTCGATAGCTTGGAAGCCCTCCTCGCTGATCACGCCCTCCTCACGGCGGCCGCCGAGGAACTCCACCCGCTGGGCGACCACCTCGACCACTTTGCGCCTCTCCCCATCTGAAGTCTCGAAGGTGTCGATCCGCAGCCGGCCATCGACGGCGACCAACCGCCCCTTCTCCAGGTAGTTAGCGCAGGATTCCGCCTGAGCGCCCCAGACGACGATCGGCACGTAGGTCGTCGTCTCCTGGATTTGGCCGTCCTGATCGCGATACTTCTGGTTGACCGCGATGCTGAACCGCACCCGCGCCCGCCCCGAGGGGGTATAGCGCAGCTCGGGATCGCCGGTGAGCCTCCCCGTCAAGATCACCCTATTCAACCCCAAATTGGATCATCTCCTTGGATGAGCTCTCATCCCCCTTCCCCCTTCTCGTCGAGCCGCACGATCTGATGGCGCAGGACCGCGCTCTCCATCTTGAACTTCTCGTCGAGCTCGCGCACCCGCTCGGCGTCGCAGGTGAAGCTCATCAGCACGTAGTAGCCCTGGTCGTAGTGGTCGATCTCATAAGCGAAGGTGCGCTTGCCCCACTCCTCGATGGTCTCGACCTCGCCGCCGTCTTCCTTGACAAGCTGCTCGAACTTGCTGATCACCTGGGCGTAGGTCTCCTCCTCGATGTCCGGCTTCAGGATATACATTACCTCGTATCTGCGCTTCAGACCGGATCACCTCGTCTTGGTGAGATTGTATCATGGGGCCTTGATGGTGTCAATACCCATCAGGAGGGGCAAACCTCGAGGATTCCGGGTGGGGGGTCTTGATTTTCGCCGAAGTTTGAGCTATGGTTAGTCAGTCAAGTGAGCCAGGAGGTTGGCGGGGCTTGGTCGGGCGGATTCGAACCGCGTCCTTTGGATGAAGGTAAGGTGAGGGGACCCGCCTGAGCGGGCAAAACCCTGGATGCTGGGCTGAAGTCCGGCGAGGCGAGGGAAGGAACCCCGGCCAAGCCCCCTAGCTTTTGGCCCCTCGTTCCTCCAGGTGGATTGAAGGGCCGGCCCTCCCTCTGTTAAACTCCCCTTCGGAATAAAGATTAAACAAGGATGAAGGTGAAGACGGAGACGAAGGTGAAGGTGGAGAGGGAGCGGGGCAGGTTCAGCCTCAAGTATAAGTTCATCCTGCCGTTGGTGGCCTTCACCGTCATTGTGGCACTCTCCTTCGGGATGATCTCGATCAAGCGGCTCTCGAGCGAGCTCGAGGCCCAAGTGGTTCAGAACGGGCTGGATCTGGCCGATAAGCTGGTCGAGAAGTTCGCCTTCGTCGCCGCGCTCGAGAGCCCCACCCTCCAATTGCTCGCCTACCTGGAGAACCTCCGCTTCCTCCAGGAGAACCTCTCCAACGATGTGCTCTACTTCCAGGTGGTGCTCAACGGCCAGAACTACAGCTTCGGGCGGGTTAAGTCGCCGCCGGTCGAGCCCGTGGTGGAAGAGGGGGTGCGCCGCCGGCGGCTGGAGGATGGGACCCCATACCTTGAGGTGCGCCGGCTGATCCCCACCCCCGGCGGGCTGAGGGAGCTCACGCTCGGCTCCGGGCCGAACTACATCGGCGTCGGGCTCTCGCTGGCGGGGGTGCGGGAAGCCGTCCGTCAGGAGATCTTCACCATCTCGCTCGTCTCCCTAGGCTACATCATCGTCGGCGTCCTGGTCGCCTTCTTCTTCTACCAGATGATCCTCGGGCCAGTGGAGCGGCTGATCGATTCGGTGAAGCGCTTCCGGCTCGACCGGCGGGCGCGGGCGAGCGTCCGCAGCGGGGACGAGCTGGAGCTCCTGGCGGAGGAGTTCAACAAGATGGCCGATGCGATCGAGGAGCGCGACAGGAACCTCGAGCGGATCAACCAGGAATTGCTGCGCGCCAACCAGGTCAAATCGGAATTCCTAGCGATGATGGGCCATGAGCTCAAGACCCCGCTCCATGCGATCCGGGGCTTCTCCCAGCTCCTGCTCGAGGGGATCGACGGGCCGCTCACCCCCAAGCAGCGGGAGGACGTGGAATCGATCCTCGCCTCGGGAGACCACTTGCTCGAGCTGATCGACAACCTGCTGCGGTTCTCCAAGCTGGAGGCGGGCGAGGAGCGGCTCCACCTGGAGGAGGTCGACCCCGCGACCATCGCCGCCGAGGTGGCCCAGGCGTTCGAGCGGTTCGCCCGCGAGAAGGGCCTAGAGCTCCGGCTGCATGTCAATCCGATGAGGATCCAGGCCGACGGGACCAAGCTGCGGCAGATCCTCATGAACCTGGTGAGCAACGCGGTCAAGTATACCAAGCGGGGCACCGTCGAGATCGCCGCGGAGGCCCGCGATGGGAACGTTCTCTTCGTGGTGGCGGACACCGGCCCGGGGATACCACCTCAGGACCAGGAGCGGATCTTCGAGCCGTTCACCCAACTCGACTCCTCCAGCACCCGCGAGACGATGGGGCTCGGACTGGGGCTGGCGATCGTCAAGAAATACGTCGAGCTGCACGGCGGGCGGGTCTGGCTGGAGAGCGCCCCTGGAGAGGGAAGTCGCTTCTACTTTACTATCCCTCAATTTGATCGAGGAGGAATGGATGAGGATCCTGATCGCTGAGGACGACCCGAGTTCCAGGGAGCTCCTGGTCCGGTTCCTCCGCTCGAAGGGCCACGAGGTCATCGCCGCGGCCGACGGCGCGGAGGCCCTGGAGAGGTTCGAGGAGGGCGGCGCTGACCTCGTGCTCCTCGACGTGATGATGCCGGTCATCGACGGCTGGGCCGTCCTGGAGGAGCTCCGCCAGCGCCGGCGGAGCCCCGTGCCGGTGATCATGGTCACGGTGCGGGATGCGACCGAGGACAAGGTGAGGGGCCTCCAGCTCGGCGCGGACGACTACATCACCAAGCCGTTCGACCTGCGGGAGCTCGAGGCGCGAATCGAGGCGGTGATGCGCCGCTCCGCCCCGGGGCCACGGCTCGAGCTGGGCGAACTCGTCATCGACGATGAGAAGAAGGAGGTCCGCGTCCGCGGCGAGCCGGTCGAGCTCTCCCCGAAGGAGTATGAACTCTTGCGGCTCTTGGCCTCCCGCCCGGGGAAGGTCTTCTCCCACCGGGAGATCCTGGAGAGGGTCTGGGCGGGGAGCAGCTTCGCCTCATCTGAGGACGTGAAGAAGTATATCTACCTTTTGCGGAATAAGATCGAGGAGGACCCCGAATCCCCCAAGCTTATCCTCACCGTCCGCGGGTTCGGATATAAGCTGGCTGCGGGGGAGGGCGGGGAATAGAATAAGCAGATGGCGCTCGCAGAGCGGCTGAAGGTCTGGGCCCAGCAGATCAGGGCCCCTTTCCTCCTGCTCTCGGTGGTCCTCCCGCCGGTGGGTGCGCTGGCCGCCTGGTGGGAGACCGGTGAGCTCTACCCGGAAAGGCTACTTCTCACCTGGCTGGGGCTGATCCTGGCGCACATCAGCGTCAACCTCCTCAACGAATACTTCGACTATAGGAGCGGTGTGGACCTCAGGACCCGGCGGACGCCCTTCAGCGGCGGCAGCGGGGTCCTCCCCCGGGGGCTCCTGCGGCCGCAGACGGTCTGGCGGGCCGGCATGGGCGCGCTCCTCGGCGCCTTCGCCGTCGGGCTCTACCTGACCGTCATCGCAGGGCCTATGCTCCTCCTCCTCATCTTCGCCGGTGGCGCGATAGTCTACTTCTACACGCCGTGGTTTGCCTGCCGGCGGCTGGGCGAGCTGGCTGCGGGGCTCGGGCTGGGAAGCCTGCCCGTGCTCGGGGCATACTTCATCCAGACCGGTCAGCTCAGCCTTGTCGCGGGGGTGGCGGCACTCCCACCGGGCTTCCTGACGGCCAACTTGCTCCTGCTCAACGAGCTTCCGGACGTGGAGGCCGATCAGGCCGGCGGGCGGGATAACCTGGTCATCTGGCTCGGCCGGCGGCGAGCGGTCTGGGTCTACATCTTGCTGCTCCTGCTATGTTACCTCTCGATCCTCGGGGGCGTCGCCGGAGGGGCACTCCCCCTAGGAGCGCTCCTGGGGCTGGTCTCCCTCCCGTTGGCTTGGATCACCGCTCGAGGGGCCCTGGCCCACCATGAGCAGCTCACCGAGCTGGTCCCCGCGCTGGCGACCAACGTCCAGGTGGTCCTGGGCACCGACCTGCTGCTCGCAGGGGGCTTCCTCCTCGCGGGCCTCCTCCGGTGGTGACCCAGACCGAGACCGAGCAAGCAGTGATGCCGGTCACCTAAGTGATCGCTGTCACCCGGGGATCCAACTGGCTAGCCCTCGCCGGCGGCCGCCGTTCCTTCGCCAGGTCGCCGCATCGAGGTAAGACCGAGGTGGAGGGAGGTGAGGGCAGCCGATGAACCTGAACCTAAATCCAAACTGGAACCGGCTCGCACACAGGACCCTCCCGCGGCTCATCTTGCTCTTCACTTGCAGCCTGCCGCTCCTCGTGCTCGGCCTGATCTACGGCTGGGCGACCTTCGGGCTCGGGGCGCGCTAGATCTTAACTCAAACTTAAAAAGAGGAGCGGGGAGGGCAGGTGAGCTCCTCCGGGCCAAATCGGCGGCCGACGATGATCCTGTCCGCCAGGCCGACGAAGAGCCCGCACTCCACCACCCCGGGGATGAGCTTGATCTCCCGCTCCAGTGCGGCCGGCTCGGCGATCTTCCCGAAGTAGCAGTCGATGATGTAGTTCCCGTTGTCGGTGAGGAAGGGTTCACCTGCTTGCTCGCGCCTCATGGCCTGACAGCCGAGCCGCTCGAGATGGCGCTGGGTGGCCCTCCAGCCGAAGGGGACGACTTCCACCGGGAGAGGTGCGCCACCCAGGTGCTCCTTGAGCTTGGTCTCATCCACGACGATCAGGAGCTTTCGGCTCGCGGCGGCGACGATCTTCTCCCGCAGGAGAGCTCCCCCACCGCCCTTGATCAGGTTGCAGTGGGGGTCGACCTCGTCCGCGCCGTCGATCACGAGGTCGAGCTCCTCCCCCAGGGAGGGCTCCATCAGGGGCAGCTTGAGCTTGCGGGCCAGCTCCTCGGTCGCCCGCGAGGTAGGGACGCACCTGATCTTGAGCCCGGCTCGGACCCGCTCGCTCAGCCGAAGGAGGGCGAAATAGACGGTCGAGCCGGTCCCAAGGCCAACTGCCATCCCATCCCGGACATAGTCAGCGGCTCGCTCACCGGCGAGGCGCTTCAGCTCGGAGATTTCCATCCATGCAGGGAAGCACCGGTCAAATCAGTGAGCGATAGCGAACAAAAATAAAAAGCGCAGAAAGCCTGGTGCCAAGGGTGGGAGTCGAACCCACACGGCTCTCCCGAGCCACGGGATTTTGAGTCCCGCGCGTCTGCCAGTTCCGCCACCTTGGCCCGTTCCAATTATATTTCCCTCCTGCTCCCATGTCAAGCTCGATAGTGCGGCAAAAAGTTGCCCCGCTCCCGGAGTATGGCTAAACTGGCATCGGAACCGCCGAGGCCGCGGTCGGTCGAGTTGGTTCGGTCAGGATCTCGGGCCTTGAGGTTTAAGATAAGATAAGACTGGATCGAGCAGGAGTAGCCAGGGGGAGTTGATGGCGATGGATGACAACCTGATCGAGTTCGCCCGGCTGGCCTACGGTGAGCATATCATCCGGTGCAGTGAGCAGGACCCGGAGAAGATGCTCGACTTCCTCTCGCTCGACGGCCAGGTGAGCCGCGCCCGCAAGTGGCTGGCCTTCGCCAAGGCCAAGCGCACCGGGGACCCTCAGAGCGTCCGGGGCCTCCTCGTCTACCTTTTCAGCAACTATTCCGGCCCGCTGAACCGCGAGAAGAAGCGCTGGCTCCAGGAGAAGATCGACCGGGGCGAGATCACCCTGAAGAACCTCACCTTCGAGATGCTCGAGGGGACCCACCTCGAGTGGCGCTACATCAAGAAGCTCGTGGGCAAGGAGATCAACTCGACCCGGGAGAAGCGCCGCATCCGGAGGATCTACGAGCAGATGGAACGAGGCGCCAAGGTGGAGCCGGCCGGGGCCGGGGCAGCCTGAGGAGGGGGGAGGAAAGGAAAAGGAAGAAGATGAACGACAAGGAGTTCTTCGCCGAGCTCTTCATGAAGCCCGAGCCGCTGAGCTACGAGTATCACCCTTCCGATCGGGTCCTCCGGGCTTACCTTGCGGGGCAGCTCCACGATGAGTGGCAGATCAGCGAGGAGTTCCTCCCGCGGCTGCGCCGAGCCGAGCTCGATGGGGAGTGGGGCCTCTCGGAGGTCTCCCTGCACCTGCTCACCTGCGGCCCCTGCTGCGAGCGAATCGCCCGGATGAGGGCCGCCGAGCTGGCCCAGATGGAGCGCGCTCGCGCCCGGACCCGAGGGCGGCTCGTCCGGCTGCGGCTGCGGGGGTGGGGGTGGTGGTCGAGCATCACCAGGTCGCTAGC
>CAZCTZ010000001.1:0-26747 GCA_964501855.1 uncultured Thermotogae bacterium | reverse complement strand
TCGTGGACTACCTCACCGCGAGGCTCTCGCCCTTCATGCTCGGCCTCTCCGTCGGGAGCGGGACTGGCACCAGCACCGGCTATGGCTATGCTCCCCCAGCCGGCCTCTCCCTGCTCTACCGGTGGGCCCGCGGGGGAGCGGAGCTCCAGGGCGGGGCGCTCCTCGAGGGGCGCCCTCTGGCACCAGCAGAGGCGGAGGAGGAGCCCGACTACTGATTCTGATTCACTCATGAGAGAGCTTCTCAACCGCCCTGGCCAGCCGGTCGAACTCCTCCAGGGTGAGGGTCTCCCCGCGGCGGGTCGGCTCGATCTCGGCCAACTCTAGAGCGCTCCTTGCCAGCTCGGGCGGGAGCCCGAGCAAGGGCGAGCGGCTCAGCGCCGCAAGGAGGGTCTTGCGCCGCAGGTTGAAGGCCGCGCGGACTACCCGGAAGAAGAGCTCCTCATCGGCGGTGAACCGCGGTCTCTCCAGGAAGTCGAGCCGCACGATCGCCGAGTCCACCTCCGGCGGGGGGAAGAAGACCGTCCGGGGGACCCGAGCGACCAGCTCGACCTCAGCGAAGGCCCGCACGCGCACCCCGAGGGCGCTCGCCCCCGGCCCGGGAGGGGCGAGCAACTTCTCCGCCACCTCGCGCTGGATCGTCACCACGGCGAGCTTGAGCGCCCGCCAGGCCGCGGTGAGCCGCTCCAGGATCGGCGCGGTGATCCCGTAGGGGAGGTTCCCTACCACCTTCACCTTGGCCTTATCTCCAGCGAAGCCCCTAGCCTGGACTAGCTCCTCGAGATCCAGCTCCAGGAAGTCCTGATGGAGGACCTCGACGTTCTCCCATCCCCGCTCCCGCAGGTTGGCCCGAAGGAGCGGGATCAGCCGCCCATCCAGCTCGACGGCGATCACCTCCTTGGCTCGGGTGGCCAGCGCGACCGTCAGGGTGCCGAGCCCCGCGCCGGGCTCGATCACAAGCTCATCCCCCTCGAGCTCAGCTGCGGCGAGGATCTTCCCCAGGATGTTCTCATCGCAGAGGAAGTGCTGGCCGAGCTCCTTCTTCAGCCTGATGCCGTGCTCCTCGAGCAGCCCCTTGACGACAGAGGGGGAGGTCAGCCTCGGCTTGGACTCCATCGTGCAGGTTCGCTTGGCTGCCCACTCACTTCCAGCGGACGAGGATCTGCTCCCGCTGGAAGAGCCTCGCCGCGAGGAACAGTAGGCCCACATCGACCAGGGCCACGATCGCCGTCTCGATCACGATCAGCCGGAGGCTGAGGAGGGCCTCCCGCAGCCCGAAGATGAAGATGGGTATGACCACCGGCAGGACGGCGAAACTGCTCAGTTGGTAAGCCGCGCGGGTGTCGGTCATCCTGGAGGAGATGGCCATCGAGACCGTGACCGTAAAGACCGCTACCAGGGGCGAGAGCAGGAAGATCGCTAAAAGCCAAGGGGGAGAGAGCACCGTTCCCGTGAGCTCCGGGCCCACAAGGTAGGAGGCAATCCCCAGGAAGACCCCGAAGAACCACCAGCTCAGGGCGATCCCGGGGAGGACCGCGGCGAGGACCTTCCCGGCGAAGAGCTCCAGATCCGTCAGCGGGGTGGCCAGGAGCGGCTCCAGGCTCTTCTGCTCCTTCTCGCCGACGATGGCATAGACGGCGATCGACAGCGGGATGATCAAGGGCAGCAGCAGGAAGTAGAACATCACCTGGTTCAGCAGGATGAACTTCGCCTCGGGAGGGGCCTCCGGTGGGAGCCCCCGGGCTTGGACCAGCATGTAGATCGCAAACCCCAAGAAGAATAGGGGCAGGAGGGTGATCCCCAAGAGGACCATCTTGTTCCGGAAGGCCTCCTCCCACTCCTTGCGGATCAGCGCTCGCAGACGGTAGCTCATGTTAGTTCGGGTTCACCCGCCTCCTGCTCCTGCCTCAGCTCTTGCTCTGATGAGCTTAAGGATTCATCTGCCTTCCTCGTGGATCAGCTCGAGGTAGACCTCCTCCAGGGTGTGCTCCAGCTCGCGGACCCAGAGGACCTCGCCGCCGAGCTCGACAAGTCTTTTGATCAAGCGGGGGTTATCCTCCTCCGGGTCGCGGAGGCTCACGATCAGCCGGTTCCCATCGGCTTCCAAGCCCTTCACGAACGGCAGCTCGCGGACCGCCAGCTCCAGCTCCGGGGGGAGTTCCCTCAGGTGGACCACCGTCCGGCGGCCGTAGAGCTCGTCCTTTAGCTCCTCGGGCGTTCCCACCGCGACCAGCTTCTGCTTGATCAGCCCGATCCGGTCGCAGAGCCGCTCCGCCTCCGCCAGGTTATGGGTGCAGAGGAAGATCGTCCGGCGGTGTTCCTCGGCCAGCTCCGCGATGAAGTCCCGCACGAGCTTGGCTGCCTCGGGGTCGAGCCCCGCTGTCGGCTCATCCAGGAAGAGGACCTTGGGCTCATGCAGCAGTGCGCGGGCGATCGCCACCTTCTGGCACATCCCCTTGGAGAAGCGCCCGACCGGCTCGCTCCGCCGCTCCCAGAGGCCGAGCATCCTAAGGTACCTCTCGATCTGGCGGGCCGGCCTCCTCACCCCATAGAGCCGGGCGAAGAACTCCAGGTTACGGTAAGCGGAGAGCCGGCCATACAGCCCGGGGGTCTCGGGGAGGACGCCCACGACCTGACGGATCTTCTGATTGTCCTGCCCGAGGCGGTATCCGGCGACGGTCGCCCACCCTGCGGAAGGGGCGATGAGCGCGGCGAGCATCCTCACAGTGGTCGTCTTCCCCGCGCCGTTCGGACCGAGGAAGCCGAAGACCTCCCCCTCGGCGACCTCCAGGTCCAGGTGGTCGACCGCGACCAGCTCACCGAAGATGCGCGTCAGCCCCTCGGTCTTGATCATCCCGTAGCTGTTCATTTGGGCTCAGCTCGGTTCGATCAGACTAGACCAGCTTGCCCCTCCTCTCACCCTCAGTCTCATTCTCAGTCTCACCCTCAGCAGGAGGCGGGCGATCTCCCGCCGAGCGGAGCGCCTCCCACTCCTGCCTGAGGATCCCCATCACCAGCGTGTCGTAGTAGCGCCCCTCGAGGAAGTAGGCCTCCCGCAGGGTCCCCTCGTGGCGGAAGCCGGCCTTCTCGTAGCAGCGGATCGCCCGGGGGTTGTGCTCATGGACGTATAAGTATATTCGATGCAGATTCAATCGCTCAAACCCGTATCGGAGCATGAGCTCGACCGCCTCGGTCCCGTAGCCCTTCCCCCATTCGTCCTTCTCGCCGATCATGATCCCGAGCATCGCGTGGCGGTCCTTCCAGTTCAGTTGGTGCAGGCCGACGTTGCCGATGTGCCTGTCGTCCTCCTTGAGGACGATCGCCAAGGGGATGTCGCGCTCGTCGCGGTAGAGCCGCTCGAGCCACTCCCGCTCGCGCAGCTCGCTCCAGGGGCGATGCATCGCGAGCGTCCTCGTCACCTCGGGGTCGTTGATCCAGCGGAGGCATCTCTCCAGATCGCTCATCTCCAGCGGCCTGAGGTAGATCCGCTTGCCGATCAGGAACGGGTTCTTCATCTCTATCTCTATCTTCTCTTCTTCTCTTTCTCTTTCTCTTTCTCTTCTTTCATTCGCTCGCTTTGAGCTGGCTCTAATCCAGGCCGAATTCGGCCCCTCCCCCGCGCAGCCGCAGGTGGCGCCCCTCCTCGTCCAGCCGGAGCCGGCCGAGCTGGAGCACCTGGGCCTCCTCCGCGGGGGTGAGGACCTCCAGCTCGCCCTTGTCGGCGCGCACCCCCTTGATGATCCCCAGGCCAGCCAGCCTACCCCCGGCTAGACACCCGACGAGCAGCCCGGAGAGGGAGTGGGCGCTGACCAAGTTCAGGAAGTCGAGCCCCAGGGCCGCTTTGGCCTTGGAGAAGCTGAGCCCACCTCCACCCGCACCCGAGCCCTCGACGATCACCGTCGCGCCTCGGCCGAGCCGCCAGCCAGCGACCACCCGGCAGCCGAGCAGCCCCTCCAGCTCCCCTGAGTTTAAGGGCTCGCCGTGGCCGAGGAGGTCCCGCTCGAACTGTAGGCCCACCAGGGGCCAGCGGCGGAGCTCCGCCCGGGAGAAATACCGCCGGAAGGCCGCCTCACGCGCGCGGATCCGCTCCTCGCGGGCCTTCTCCCCGCGGTGGGCCACCTTCAGCTCGACCACCTCGACCCCCTTACGGCGGTAGAGCTTGAAGTAGTCCAGCTCGCCCCTGCGGTGGAGGAGCACCAGGACCTCCGGCCGGAGCAGGTTGAGCAGCTCGCCCTTATAGGCTCGTGCAGCGCCGCCGTCGATGTAGCCGTCGGTGTCGACCAGACAGGGCCGGCTCGCTCGCTCCACGAGGAGCTTCATCCCCACTACCACGGGGAGGAGGTTCCCCCGCGGGGAGATGTCCCCCACGAAGTAGCTCTCCCGGACCTGCTCGTAGTCCCCCCGGGAGATGCACGTCGGCGGGCCGATCGTCGACTGGCCGAGGTCCCCATCGACGATCTCCGCTCGGCCGTCGAGCAGCTCATACAGCTCGCGGATCAGGGTGCTCTTGCCGGTGTCGACCCCGCCGAGGAAGACCGCGAGCTTGCCGTCGACTCGCTCAGCTAGCTCCTCCAGGACCGAGAGCGGCCAGATCGGGCTCACTTCCACTCGATTCGGTTCAGTCTGGACTTCGGTTTTGGTTTGGCTAGTCCCTACCGCCGCTTGAGCTTCTCGGCCTTCTCGAGGGCCTCTTCGATCGTCCCCACCATGTAGAAGGCCTGCTCGGGGAGGTGGTCCAGCTCGCCCTCGACCAGCGCGGCGAAGCCCTCGACCGTGTCCTCTAGCTTGACGTAGCGCCCCGGCGTCCCGGTGAACTGCTCCGCCACGTGGAACGGCTGCGAGAGGAACCTTTGGATCTTCCGCGCCCGCTGGACGATCAGCTTGTCCTCCTCGGAGAGCTCGTCCATACCCATGATCGCGATGATGTCCTGCAGGTCCTTATACCGCTGGAGGATCTGCTTCACCTTCTGGGCCACCTCATAGTGCTTCTCGGAGACCACCTGGGGGTTGAGCATCGTCGAGGTCGAGACGAGCGGGTCGACCGCGGGGTAGATCCCCTTCTCCGCCAGCTCGCGCGTGAGCTGGATCGTCGCATCCAGATGGGCGAAGGTGGTGTGCGGCGCCGGGTCGGTGAAGTCGTCCGCGGGGACGAAGATCGCCTGCACCGAGGTGATCGAGCCCCGCCGGGTAGAGGTGATCCGCTCCTCCAGCTCGGCCAGCTCGGTGGCCAGCGTCGGCTGGTAGCCCACCTCCGAGGGCATCCGCCCGAGCAAGGCCGAGACCTCCGAGCCGGCCTGGGCGAACCGGAAGATGTTGTCGATGAAGAGGAGCACATCGCGCCCCTCCTCATCGCGGAAGTATTCCGCGAGGGTCACACCCGAGAGGCCCACCCGGAGCCGCGCGCCCGGCGGCTCGTTCATCTGACCGAAGACCAGCACGGTGCTCTGGAGCACCCCCGAGCGCTTCATCTCCAGCCAGAGCTGGTTCCCCTCGCGCGTCCGCTCGCCCACCCCGGCGAAGACCGAGACGCCCTCATGCTCGTAGGCGACGTTGCGGATCATCTCCATGATGAGGACCGTCTTGCCCACGCCGGCGCCGCCGAAGAAGCCGATCTTACCGCCCTTCCGGAAGGGCGCGATCAGGTCGATCACCTTGATCCCCGTCTCGAAGATCTCGTCCTCGACTGACTGCTCGACCAGCGACGGCGGCGCCCGATGGATAGGGTAGCGCTTGCGCACCTTCGGCGGGGGGAGCCCATCGATCGGGTTGCCCACCAGGTCGAAGATCCGCCCGAGGGTCTCCGGCCCGACGGGCATGGTGATCGGCCCGCCGGTGTCGTAGACCGGGGTCCCACGCGCCAGCCCGTCCGTGGAGTCGAGCGCGATCGCACGCACGCGGTCATCCCCCAGGTGCTGGGCCACCTCCAGGATCAGGTCGCCGTCCTCGCGCTCGATCCTAAGCGCGTTGTTCACGCTGGGGAGCTCGCCCTCGTCGAAGCGGACGTCGACCACTGGGCCTTTGACCTCGATCACCACGCCCCTAGCTCCATTAGCTCGCTCTTGTTCCTGCTCGTGCCCGTGCCCATGCTCATCGGCCACTTGCGCTCACCTCGCTCCATCTGCTGTGCTCCATCTTGATCTTACCCTCCGCCCCGGAGGGCCTCCGTCCCGCCGATGATATCCGCGATCTCCTTGGTGATCGACTGCTGCCGCGCCTTGTTGAACTCCAAGGTCAGCTCCTCGATCAGCTCATCGGCGTTGTCGGTAGCGGCCTTCATCGTCTGGCGGCGGAGCGCCTGCTCGCTCGTCTTGCTCTCGAGCAGGATATTGTAAACCTTCGCCGCGAGGTAGAGCCAAGCGAAGCCCTCCAGGATCTGCGCCGGTCCAGGCTCGTAGATCGTCAGCGGCCGCCATCGCTGAGGCCGGCGAGCGCCCTCACCCTCACTAGAACTAAAGCTAGAAGGGGGGGAGAAGGGCAGGAGCCGCTCCTGGGCCACCTCCTGGCGGAGCTCGCTCAGGAAGCGCATGTAGATCGCGCTGACGCCGCTGATCTTTTCGGCGTGGAAGAGCTCAAGGAGTTCGCGGGCGATCTGAGCGGCGTGAGGCCACTCCGGCCGGTCGTAGAAGTTGATGTAGGCCTTGATGATCCTGATGCCACGGCGGGCGAAGTGCCGCCGGGCGCGCTCGCCCCCGGCGATGATCACGGCCTTATCGGCCTCGGCACCAGCGCTAGCGAGCAGCTCCTCCGCGCGGCGGTTCAGCTCCTCAGGGAAGCGCCCGCAGAGCCCCCGGTCGGAGTTGACCACGAAGATCGCCTCCGGGCCCTCCCGGGCCACGAGCAGCGGATGGGGCGGCTGCTCCCCTGCCAGCTCCCGGAGGAGCTCTCCCAGGGCCTCCTCCGCCGCGGCGGCGTAGGCCCGCGCGGCCTGGAGCTTCACCTTCAAGCGGAAGGTCCGCGAGAGCGCGATCGTATACATCGCCTTGGTGATCTTGCGGATCTCCTCGATGCTCGCGATCCGACGGCGGATCTCACGTAGCTGCTGCATCCTGCATCACTCGCTTGCCCTCCCTTGCTTGGCCCATTTCCTCTTTTAGCTCCCTTTTCGCCCTCTCTCCTCGCCGGCGAAGTCAGCGAGGAACTCCTCGAGCGCCGCCTCCAGGGCCCTCTTCGTCTGCTCGCTCAGCTCGCCGGTCTTGCGGATCTCCTGGAGGATCTCCGGCCGCTCCGTGCGCATCCTTTCAAGGAGGACCCGCTCGAACTCCCGCACCTGCTCCACCTCCAGCCGATCCAAGAACCCATGGACTGCCGCATACAGGACGACGACCTGCTCCTCCACCGGCAGCGGCTGGTATTGGTCCTGCTTGAGGGCCTCCATCACCCGCCTCCCGCGCTCGAGCTGCGCTCGTGAGGCCTCGTCCAGCTCGGTGGCGAACTCCGCGAAGGCCTCCAGCTCGCGATACTGGGAGAGCTCCAGCCGCAGCCGGCTCGCGACCTCCTTCATCGCGGGGATCTGGGCCTCACCGCCGACCCGCGAGACCGACAGCCCGACGTTGATCGCGGGGCGGAACCCGGCGTTGAATAGGTCCGTCTCCAGGTAGATCTGTCCGTCGGTGATCGAGATCAAGTTCGTCGGGATATAGGCGGAGATGTCACCGGCCTTGGTCTCGATGATCGGGAGGGCCGTGAGCGAGCCGCCGCCCAGTTCCGGAGCCAGCCTGGCCGCCCGCTCCAGCAAGCGCGAGTGGGTGTAGAAGATGTCGCCAGGGTAGGCCTCTCGCCCCGGCGGCCGCCGGAGCAGCAGCGAGATCTCCCGGTAGGCCACGGCGTGCTTGGAGAGGTCGTCGTAGACCACCAGCGCATCCTGGCCTTTATACATGAAGTATTCGCCCATGGCGCAGCCGGCATACGGCGCGATCCACTGCATCGGCGTCGGCGCGCTCGCATCGGCCACCACCACTGTGGTGTATTCCATCGCCCCGTAGCGGCGGAAGGTGTCGACCACCTTGGCCACGGTGGAGGCCTTCTGCCCGATGGCGACGTAGATGCAGTAGACGCCCTGGCCGCGCTGGTTGATGATGGTGTCCACGACCAGCGCCGTCTTCCCCGTCTGACGGTCGCCGATGATCAGCTCGCGCTGGCCGCGGCCGATCGGCGTGAGCGCGTCGATCGACTTCAAGCCGGTCTGGAGGGGGGTGTCCACCGGCCGCCGGTGGATGACCCCCGGGGCCTTGATCTCGATCTTCCTCGTCTTGTCCGTCTGGATCGGGCCCTTCCCGTCGAGCGGCTCGCCCAGGGGGTCGACCACCCGGCCGAGGAGCTCCTCGCCCACCTTGGTCTCGAGCACCCGGCCGGTCCGCCTCACCAGGTCGCCCTCCTTGATCAGCTCATCCGAGCCGAAGAGGACCGCGCCGACGTGGTCCTCCTCGAGGTTGAGGGCGAGGCCCATCACCCCGTGGGGGAACTCGAGCAGCTCCGCGGCCATCACCCGCTCCAGCCCGTAGATCCGGGCGATGCCGTCGCCGACCTCGACCACCACGCCGGTCTCCTCCAGCCGGGCTCGCTTGTCAAAGTCCCGGATGCGCTCGCGGATCAACGCGCTGATCTCCGCGGCGCTCAGATCCGTCCTCGCCTCAGCCATCTTCGCTCACTCCTTTACTTATTCCAGCTCTAGCCGCCGCTCGAGGAGCTGCTCCCGGAGGCGTTCAAGCTGAGCTGCGACCGAGCCGTCGAGCACCAGGTCGCCGAGCTTCAGCTTGATCCCTCCGATCAGCTCCGGAGCGAGCCGCTCCTCGAGCCGGACCTCCCGGCCGGTCAGCTCGGCCAGGCGGGCCTCTAGCCTGTCGAGGAGCCCATCGAGCGGATAGGGCGTATATACCACGCCGTAGATCAGCCGCTCGCGCTCCTGGCGCAGCTCGCGCAGCTCCTGGAGGATCGCGCTGAGGTAGCTCACCCGGCCGCGCTCGACCACGAGTAGGATCAGGTTGCGCACGTATTCGTCCACACCGAGCCGCTCCAGCGCCGCTCGGGCGAGCGCCAGCCGCTCCCGCTTGGGTATCAGTGGGTGGCGGAGCGCCTCGTAGAGCTCGCTCTCCTCGATCAGCCGGCAAGCCCGCTCGAGGTCGCGCTCCAGCCGGTCAAGCCGCTCGCGGCCGGCCTCGGCGCCGAGCTCCCAGAGCGCCTCGGCGTAGCTGTGGGCTACCCCTCTCCCTCTCCCCTTTCTTCTAGTCCTAGCTGCTCGCATCTCTTGAGCCTGATCCTATGGTGACCCCTGCCAGGCCCGCTTGCAGCTCCCCCGGGCTCAGCCCCGCGAGGAACTCCTCCACCAGGCGGCGGTGGGCCTCCTCGTCCATCTCCTGCTCGATCAGAGCCCGCGCTCTCCCGATCACCTCCGCGACCAGGCCCCGCCGGAGCTCCTCGAGGACGCGGGCCCGCTCGAGCGCCGCCTCCTGGCGCGCTTGGGCGAGCAAGCGCTCCGCCTCAAGGTGGGCCGCGCGGCGGGCCTCCTCGACCGCCCGGGCGCCCATCCGCCGGGCGCTCTCTAAGATCTCCTCGGCGCGGGCGGCCGCCTGGGCGAGCTCCTCCTCGGCCTGGCGGTGAAGCTCCTCCGCTTCGGCCTCCAATCTTCTGGCCTGCTCAAGCTCCCGGGCGATCCGCTCCCGATAGCCATGGACGAACCGTCCCAGCCGCAGCCGGCGGGAGAGCCACCAGAGCCCCCCGGCCAGCAGGAAGAAGTTGACCACCTCGAAGAGCTTCTCAAGCATGATCGATCACGCTGGCTTCCTGCCCAGGATCAGGGCGGCGCTCGCCCGCGCCAGCTCCTCCAGCTCCGCGGCGAGCTCCTCCCGCAGGCGGGCCCGCTCACGCGCGGCCTCTTCCTCCGCCGCGGCGATGATCCTCCGCGCCTCGAGCCGCGCCCGCTCGCGCTCCCGCCGGAGGAGCTCCAGCCCCTGGCGGCGGGCCTCCTCGAGCAGCCGGCGGGCCTCCGCCCGCGCGGCGGCCAGCTCCCGTTCGCGTTGCTCCTTTAATTTTTGGGCCTCGCGGCGGCGGACCTCCGCCTGAGCCAGTCTGGCCTGCAGGCGCGCCTCCCGCTCCTCCAGGAGGCGGGCTATCGGCCGGAATAGCACCCTATCCAGCGCGAACAGTAACAATGCGAAGTTGATCAGGTTGATGACGAAGGTCCAGTTGATCGTCTTGACGATCGTCCCCCAGGAAAGCTCCACTTCCACAGGCATAAGCGCGGCTCTAGCCGACCACGAAGAGCAAGATCAAGGCCACCACCAACGAGTAGATCCCGGTCGACTCGGTGACCGCCTGCCCGATGAGCATACTCATCAGGAGATCAGTGCGCATCTCCGGCTGGCGGGCCATCCCCTCGAGGGCCTTCCCCGCGGCGAAGCCCTCGCCGATCGCCGGCCCCATCGCACCTAACCCCATAGCCAGGGCCGCTGCTAGGTATTTCGTCGCTGCGATGATCTCCGGTCCGGTTATCCCCTGCATGGCAAGCTCGCCTCCTTTCATGGATTTTTCCAGCTTTAGCGCTCCACTGCGATATTGATATAGGTCACGGCCAAAAAAGCGAAGACGATCGCCTGGACCGCCCCGATGAACAGGTCATAGACCGCATGGAGGACCGCCGGCACCACCAGCGGCATGAAGCTGAAGATGATCCCGATGAGGATCCCCCCGCCGAGCACGTTCCCGAAGAGGCGGAAGGAGTGGGAGATCGGCTTGGCCAGCTCCCCTGCGAAGTTGAGGATCAAGCTCAAGGGGAAGATCATCTTCGGCTCGATGAAGCCCTTCGCATACCCCAGGAGCCCCTTCTGGCGCATCCCGAAGTAGTGCGAGAGGAGGAAGACCATGATCGCCAAGCTCAAGGTGACGTTCAGGTCGGCTGTCGGCGATTGCAGCCCCGGGATGATCGATAGCCAGTTCGAGAGGAGCACGAAGAGGAAGATCGTCGCGACCAGAGGGAAGAGCCGCCGGCCGAGCTCCCGTGAGCCGAAGCCCGCGCCGAGCTGCCGCTGGAGCGTCCCCACCACCCACTCGAGGAAGGCTTGGGCCTTGGTGGGCTCCTCCTCGGGTGGGCGCAGCCCCCGCCGCAGGATGAGCGCCCCCAGGACCAAGATCAGCATCACCAGCCAGGAGGTGAGCACCGTGATCAGGTCAAGGCTGATCGGATACCCGCCGATCTTCACGGTCAGGATCAGCTTCTCGCCCAGGTGTTCGCCCATCTCAATCTCAACTCAAATTGAATTTGACCTCCACGAAGAGTTCGAGCTATCCACCAGCTCCGCTCCTCCTCACCTTCGCGTTCCTGACCCACAGGACCACCCGGGGGAGGAGCACCCCTCCCGCGGCGGCGTAGAAGTCCAGCGCCTCGAGCTTGAGGCTCACCCAGAGGAGCACCCCGAGCAGCAGGTATCGCCCCAGGTAGGATTGGACCGCCCACCACTGGAGCAGGGCTCGTGGCCGGTCCGGCGGGCCCAGGAAGACCCGCTTGAGCCCGAGGAGCATCACCCAGAGCTCGAGGAGCGCCACCCCGATGCCGTAGAGCAAGCCCAGGCTCAGGGCCGCTCCGAAGGGATAGAGCACCGCCGCGAGGGCCACTCCCACAAGACAGATCGTCCGCAGGCCGATGGTCTCGAAGAACTGTGCGTAGAGCCCCCTGGTCATTAAATCAGACTTCCCGGATTTGCCGCTCCTTCTCCTGGATCAGTTGGTCGACCCGGGCGGTGAACTCGTGGATGATCTTGTCCAGCTCCTCCCGGGTGCGGAAGAGGTCGTCCTCGCTGATCTCGCCCTCCTTCTCCAGCTTCTCGACCTCCTCCTTGGTGTTGCGGCGGATGTTCCGCAGGGAGATCTTCGTCTCCTCGCCCTTCTCCTTGACGATCCGCACAAGCTCCTCGCGCCGCTCCTGAGAGAGCCGTGGGAGCCTGATCCGGATGAACTCCTCCTCCACGGAGGGGTTCAGGCCCAGGTTGGCCTCCAAGATTCCCTTGCGGATCGCCTCCTTCTGGGTCGGGTCGAATGGCCGGACGATGAGCTGGTCCGGATCGGGCGCAGCGATGGAGGCGATGTGCTTGAGGGGGGTGGGGACCCCGTAGTAGTTGACGCGGACGTCTTCGATGAGCGCAGGGTTGGCCCTGCTGGTCCGGATCCGCCGCAGCTCATCCTCTAGAGCTTGGATGGTCTTCTCCATCTGGGAGCGCATCTCCTGGAGCAGTCTCTCGATCACCTCGACCATCACGACCACCTCGCTGGCTTCCGTCGAATTATAGATCGGAAGGAACCGGAGGATCAAGCGGAAAGGGAATAGACCCCCAAGCATTGCACGCCCAGTTGGGGCTGGCTAAGCTAAGTTTACGGATATGAATGAATATGGATGAGGACCGCATGGCCACCGGCGAGGGCAAGCGGCGAGCACGGGCGATCATCACCCTGCTCACCGACTTCGGCGCGGAGGGCGGCTACGCCGCGGCGATGAAAGGCGTCATCCTGGGGCTCACCCGAGGAGCTATGGACGTGGAGGTGGAGCTGGTCGACCTGACCCATGAGGTCCCCCGGCATGACGTCCGCGCTGGGGCCTTCCTGCTCTGGTCGGTCGTTCCATACTTTCCTGAAGGGACGATCCACCTGGCGGTGGTCGACCCCGGTGTGGGCACCGAGCGGCGAGGGCTGATCATCGCCGCCGGGGGGCATTACCTTGTTGGGCCGGACAACGGCCTCCTGATCCCCGCGGCGGAGCGGCTCGGCCTGGAGGCGGTCTACCAGCTGACCGAGGAGGGCTATTGGCTGCCGCAAGTCTCCACCACCTTCCACGGACGGGACATCTTCGCCCCGGTGGCGGCCCACCTCGCCCGAGGGGTCCCGCCTTTCAAGCTCGGCAGGAGGCTCGAGGACCGGAGCTGGGTGGACTTGAGCTTCGGCGAGGGCCGTCGGAGCGGCGAGCGGCTTGTCGGCGAGGTCATCTACATCGATCCCTTCGGCAACGTGATCACCAATATCCCGGGCGAGCTGGTCCGGGACCTCCTCCAAGGTGCGACCCTAAAGCTCAGGGTTAAGGCCAGGACGGGGGCAGAAGCGAGGGGAGAAGGCGGCCGGACATGGCGGCTCCGGTTCCTCGAGACCTATGCCCGAGCTGAATTAGGAGAGTTGTTCCTCCTCGTCGGGAGCCACGGGCTGGTGGAGCTGGCGGTCAACCAGGGGAGCGCGGCCGAGGCGCTGGGGCTCCAACCGGGGGATAGGCTGGAGTTTGAGCTCGCTCGGTGACCAAGATGGGCAAGGAGAGCCCACTGCGGATCGACGTGGAGGCGATCTTCGCTCGGCACCCCTTCGCTCGGGAGATCCTCCGGCGGCTGCGGGCGGCAGGCCACGATGCGGTCCTTATCGGTGGGATAGTCCGCGATGCCCTGCTCGCCCAGCTCGACCGGAACCGGAGGGGAAGGGAATACCACCCCAAGGACGTGGACATCGCCACCTCCGCCCGGCCGGAGGAGATCAAGCGGCTCTTCCCCGGACCCGGCTGGACCGCTATCGAGGTCGGGGAGGCCTTCGGCGTCCTGAAGCTGATCGCCCCCGACGGTCGGGAGTATGAGGTGGCCACCTTCCGCACCGAGGGGGAGTATGACGGCCGCTGGCCCGCCAAGGTGGAGCTGGTCCGCGACCTCGAGCATGACGTCCGTCGGCGTGACCTGACGATCAACGGGCTGGCCGCCCGCGAGGACGGCCGGGTGATCGACCTCGTCGGCGGCGTCGAGGACCTCAAAGCCCGGCTGATTCGGACCATCGGCGAGCCCGAGGAGCGCTTCCGGGAAGACTACCTGCGGATGCTCCGGGCGATCCGCGCCGCCTGCCAGATCGACGGTAGGCTCGATCCGAAGCTGAGCGAGGCGATCAAGCGGACCAGCTCCAAGATCCTGGAGATCTCCTGGGAGCGCATCCGGGATGAGCTGCTGCGCATCCTGGGGACGCCTCGGGCCGCGAGGGGCTTCCGGCTGCTCGACGAGCACGGCCTGCTCCAGCACATCCTGCCGGAGCTGGTGGCGACCCAGGGGATCGCCCAGCCGGAGAAATACCACCCCGAGGGGGACGTCTTCACCCACACCCTGCTGGCGCTGGAGGTGGCCGACCGATTCGGGTTCGAGCCGCTGGTGAAGCTCGCCATCCTGCTGCACGACGTGGGCAAGCCGCTCGCGCTCAAGAGGAGCAAGGGCGAGAACATGGCCGGACATGAGGTGATCGGCGAGCGGCTCGCGGAGGGGGTCTGCCGCCGGCTGCGGCTGAGCAACGATGAGACCAAGCTCGTGAAGTATCTGGTCCGCCAGCATATGCGGGTCGCCCAGCTACCCCAGATGGCACTCGCCAAGCAGGTCCGCTTCCTCAAGGAGGGTGAGGCCCCCGGGGCTGATCTCCTCGACTTCCGCCGGCGGTTCCCCCTCTTCAGCAAGCTCCTCCAGCTCCTGATCGCCGACTGCGAGGCGAGCGTCCACAGGTCATCGGGCTGGCTACCGGTGGTCCACCACGCGGTGGGGCTCCTCCCGCACCTCAAGCGGCTGGAGGAGCTAGAGTCAGCCCGCAGGCTGATCGACGGGCACGATATCCTCAGGATGGGGGTGGAGGAAGGCCCCTTGGTGGGGAAGATCTTAAACGAGGTCTACGACCAGATCCTCGCCGGCAAGATCAAGAGCCGCCGAGAGGCGCTCGAGGCAGCTCGAGAGTTGGCCACGAAGCTGGCTAGCTCTCCTCATTCTCAGCAAGGCCCAAGTCCGAGCCGCAAGCCCCGCCCGTGAGGGCCACTACCAGCTTGTCCAGCTCCATCGCCCGCGAGCCCTTGACCAGGATCAGGTTGCGCTCATCGGGGAGGCGCTCACGGAGGGCCCTCACAAGCTCGGCCAGGCACGAGGCGGTGACCACCCGCTCGGGGGCCCAGCCGAGCTCGAGCAGCTCCCGCGCGGTCAGGCGGGTCAACTCACCCAGGGCGAAGAAGAGCTCGACCCCCGCGGCCGCGATAGCCCGGGCTAGCTCCCGGTGGGCCATCTCGGCCCACCGGCCCAGCTCGAGCATATCCCCGAGGACGAGGACCTTCCGCCGGGAAGTCCCGGCCTTGAGCCGCCCTAGGGCCTCCAGTGCCGCTCGGACGGCCGCCGGGCTGGCATTGTAGGAGTCGTCGATGATCAGGCCTAGCGGCGAGTGAACGAGCGCCAGCCGGTGGGGGAACGGCCGGAACCCCTCAAGGGCCTCCCCCACCTGGCGGAGCTCGACCCCAAGCTCCATCGCCGCCGTGGCCGCAGCTAGGGCGTTGACGACGTTGAGCTGCCCGAGGAGCTTCGTCTTCACTGGGAGCTCACCTCGAGGCGTGCTCAGGGTGAACCGGAGCCCCTCCAGCCAGGTGTCGTCGATCTCGGTGGCCCGGTAGGGAGCTAGCGATGAGAGGCCAAACCCGATTACCCTCGGCTTCCCCTTGGCGAGCCCCTCCGCCCTCTCCCGCAGGTGGGACACGTCCAGGTTGACGATCGCCATCATCGAATCCCCGAGGGAGAGGCGCTCTACCAGCTCCCACTTAGCTGCGGCTAGCTCCTCTCGCGAGCGGAAGAAGCCAAGGTGAGCATCGCCGACCGTGGTGATCACCCCGACCTGGGGCCGGAGCAGCTCCGCCAGGCGGCCGATCTCACCCGGCCGCTGGAGGGCCAGCTCGAAGACGCCGACCTCGGCATCGGGTGGCATCCCCAGGATCGCCAGCGGGAGGCCATACTCGGTGTTGTAGTTCCCCGGGGAGCGGTAGGCCCTAAAGCGGGTGGCGAGCATCTGCCAGAGCAGCTCCTTGGTGGTGGTCTTCCCCGAGGAGCCGGTGATCCCGATGATCGGGACTCGGGCTCGGAAGCCCTCCCGCCAGGCGCGGGCGAGCTGCCAGAGCGCGGCCTTGGTGTCCTCGACGGCGACGATGTTGAACAGATCACAGGCCAGCTCCAGCTTCGCCCGCTCGACCAGGGCCCCGCTCGCCCCCCGAGCGAAGGCCTCCTTGAGGTAGAGGTGGCCGTCGGTCCGCTCCCCCTCGAGCGCGATGAAGAACTGCCCAGGTGAGACCCTCCGCGAGTCGATCGCGAAGCCGGTAAGCTTATCCTGAGCGGGCCGAGGGCGATAGAGCCTCCCCCCGGTGACCTCGGCGATCCACCCGACGGTGATCTCGGTCACATTTGCAGTCCGCTTTTGAGCCCGCTTCAAGACTGAAACTGAGACCGAGACTGAGACATCTGCCGCACGAGCTCGACGATCCGCTGGGCGCCCTCCTCCATCTCCGCGACGGGGACGAGCCCGCCGCGGCGGAGGATCTCCCGCCCCTCCTGCTCGTTGGTCCCGGTGAGCCGGACTACCAGAGGCTTTCCAACCCCGATCGCGAGCCTCTCCTTGGCCTCCACCAGGCCCCGTGCGACCTCATCGCAGCGGGTGATCCCCCCGAAGATGTTGACGTAGAGCCCGCGGACCTGCGGATCGGAGAGGACGATCTCCACCGCCTTCTGGATCTGCTCCGCGCTCGCCCCGCCGCCGACATCGAGGAAGTTCGCCGGCCGGCCGCCGAGCGAGGCGACCAGGTCGAGGGTCGCCATCACCAGTCCCGCGCCGTTGCCGATGATCCCGATCTCCCCGTCCAGCTTGACGTAGTGCAGCCCGGCGGCGCGGGCCTCGCGCTCAAGGGGGTCCTCACCCCCGCTTGCCCCTCCCGCTTGCCCCTCCTCCTGCCAGCCGGGCAGCTCATCGGATAGGTCAAGGTAGGGGAGCGCATCATCGTCGATGATGAACTTGGAGTCGAGCGCGACCAGCTCGCCCTGGGGCGTGCAGGCGAGGGGGTTGATCTCCGCCAGGTTCGCCTGATACCGGACGAAGGCCTCATAAAGCTTGTGGAAGAGCCCCTGGAGCTGGCCTAAATTAGCTGTGCGTAGCACCCGCTCGACCCCGGCCTGAAAGAGCACCTTCCGCACCTGGTAGGGGTGGAGGCCCTCGAGCGGGTGCACCCAGAGCCGGTGGATCGCCTCGGGTTTGGAGCGGGCGACCTCCTCGATCTCCACTCCGCCCTCGGTGGAGAAGATCATCACCGGCATCTTCCGGGAGCGGTCGATGGTGACACCTAGGTAGAGCTCCCGGGCGATCTCGACCGCCTCGGCGACTAGCACCTTCCGGACCGGCTCACCCTTGATCGTCATCCCCAGGATCGCCGCGGCATGGGCCTTCGCCTCCTCGGGGGTGGCCGCCAGCTTGATCCCGCCGGCCTTCCCCCGGCCGCCCACCAGCACCTGGGCCTTGACCACCACCTGGCTGGCGAGCGAGCGGGCGACCTCCTCGGCTTCCTCAGGTGAGCTTGCGAGCCCTCCCTCGACGACGGGGATGCCGACCCGCCTGAAGAGCTCCCGGCCTTGGTATTCGTAGAGCTTCATCTATTACTCAGCGAGCTCGGCCTCCTCGACCGGCTCCTTCTCCCTGGACTTGGACTTCTCCTTCTCTTTCCTTTCCTTCTCCTTCTCTTCCTCCTCGAGCTTGGCCCCGGCTTCGAGCTCCTGACGCATCTTGTAGGCCTCCGCGCGGAAGGCCCGGATACCCTTGCCGAGCGAGCGGGCCACCTCGGGGACCTTGTTGGCCCCGAAGAGGAGGAGCACGATCGCCAAGATCAGGATCAGCTCAGTCGGCCCGATGTTGCCGAACATCCGCATCTCCTCCCTTCACTTTCCCTTCGTCCTTTAACTCTAACATAGCATATCACAAAACCCGGCTGGCCTCACCCCAACTAATCTAAGATGCCGGATCGGGCCCGGGGAGGTCAAAAGACCGGCTCACCTCGGCATGGCATACCTTTCCACCAGGGTGGCAGCCAGCTCGAGCTCCTCCGGGGTCGGTTCATCGGGGAGGAGCTCCACCCCGAACCGTTCCGCGAAGCCGGCGGTGAGCGCCTCCTTGAGCTCCTCCAGGGTGATCTCCCGGGAGGCGGCCTCCCAGAGGCCGCTCGCCTGGCGGCGGAGGACCCGCTCGAGCTCGCGCTTCCCCTTTGGGGAGCCATCGGGGGTGAGGATCTCGGCCAGCTTCTCCAGCTCCAGCTCTAGCAGGAGGGAGCCATGCTCCAGGAGGGCCCGCTGGCTGCGCACCTGGGCGCTGCCGACGAGCTTCCGCCCACGGGCGGTCAGCTCCCACCAAGAAGGGGTCGCAAAGCAGGCCGCTTCAGCCCCGGTGGAGGAGGTCCCTCGCCCTGCCTCTGCCCCTGCCTTCACCAGCTCCGCTTCTATGCCCAGCCGGCGCAGGCCCAGCCGGAGGGCCTCGCTGATCCGGCGGTGGCTCTGGAGGACCGAGCCCATCCCCTCGAGGGGGTGGACCAAGCTGTAGCTCAGCTCCCTCTCGTGGTGGAGGATCGCCCGCCCGCCGGTCGGCCGCCGCACCACCGCGATCCCCAGCCGCCGGCAGGCCTCCAGGTTGATGGCTTCCAAGCTCTGGAAGCGGCCGAGGGAGAGGGTCGGCTCCCTCCAGCGGTAGAGCCGCAGGACCGGCGCGGTCCCCCTCTGGGAGAGCACCCGCCAAAGGGCCTCATCGAGGGCCATGTTCCACACGCCGCTGTGGGCGCCGGTGTCGAGCAGCCGCCAGCTCCTCTTGTCTTGCATCTCATTCTCATCTTCATCCAGCCCGAGTGCGCTCCCAATGCCCATGCTAAATGAAATGCTAATTTTCCCGCCCTCCGGGTGCAAGCACCCCTGACCTGAGCGGAGCAGATAGGGGTGATCGCTTTCCCCTAGGGAGTTGATGGCCGACCTTGACCGCGGGTGACAGATGTCACAAACTCACTTTTGCTAATCAGATCAGCAGATGGTATAATTCAGAAGCCATGAAGATGGATCAGATCTCGTCGGAGGCATGGGCGGACTACGGGGTCGAGGAGATCAAGGTCCTGGAGGACCTCGAAGCGGTCCGGAAGCGGCCAGGGATGTATATCGGTAGCACCGGCCCGGAGGGCCTCCTCCACCTGATCGAGGAGGTGGTCGACAACAGCATCGATGAGGCCCTCGCAGGCTGGTGCACCAAGATAGAGGTGATCATCCACCCTGACCGCCGAGTGACGGTGATCGACGACGGGAGGGGCATCCCCGTGGGTATGCACCCCTCGGGGGTGAACACCCTCGAGCTGGTGATGACCACCCTCCATGCCGGGGGCAAGTTCAGCCGGCAGGCTTATAAAGTGAGCGGCGGCCTGCACGGCGTCGGCGTCTCCGTGGTCAACGCCCTCTCGGAATACCTCGAGGTCGAGGTCCGCCGCGAGGGGAAGGTCTACCGGCAGAGCTTCCAGCGGGGCAAGAAGCTCACCGAGGTGGAGGTGGTCGGCGAGACGGAGGAGACTGGGACGACCGTCACCTTCCTCCCCGACAAGGAGATCTTCGGCGAGATCCGCTACGACTTCGCCAAGCTCTCCCACCGGCTGCGGGAGCTGGCCTACCTCACCCCCGGGGTGGAGATCACCCTGGACAACCGGCTCGCTGAGGTGCGGAAGACCTTCAAGTATGAGGGCGGGATCGCGGCCTACGTCCAGGCGCTGGCCGCCGAGCGTGAGCCGCTCCACGAGGAGCCGATCTACTTCAGCCAGCAGGTCGACCACAACTATCAGCTCGAGGTGGCGATGCAGTTCACCTCGAGCTACGACGAGCTGATCTTCTCCTTCGCGAACAACATCAACACCAAGGAGGGCGGGACCCACCTCACCGGCTTCAAGTCGGCCCTCACCCGGGTGCTCAATGAATACGCCCGGGAGAAGCGCATCCTCGGCAAGGACGACCCCAACCTCGAGGGGCGGGACGTCCGCGAGGGGCTCTGCGCGATCATCAGCGTCAAGCTCCACGAGCCGCAGTTCGAGGGCCAGACGAAGACCAAGCTCGGCAACCCCGAGATGCAGGAGCTGGTCTACAGCTTCGTCCGAGAGAACTTCGCCCGCTACCTGAACAAGAACCCCCAGATCGCAAGGAAGATCCTAGAGAAGGCGATCCTCGCCGCGCGGGCCAACCAGGCGGCCAAGCGGGCCCGTGAGCTCACCCGCCGGAAGAACTACCTCACCTCGACGGCCCTCCCGGGTAAGCTGGCCGACTGCGCCAGCCGCGACCCGGCCAAGTGCGAGCTCTACATCGTCGAGGGCGACTCCGCCGGCGGCTCGGCCAAGCAGGGGCGCGACCGGGAGTTCCAGGCGATCCTCCCCCTGCGGGGGAAGGTGCTCAACGTGGAGAAGGCCAACCTGAACAAGCTCCTGGAGAACAAGGAGCTGAACTCGATCATCACCGCGCTGGGATGCGGGATCCGGGAGGGCTTCGATCCTAATAAGCTAAGATATCATAAAATTATAGTTATGACAGATGCGGATATCGACGGGGCCCACATCCGCACCCTGCTTTTGACCTTCTTCTTCCGGAACTTCCGGGCGCTGATCGAGCGCGGCCACATCTACATCGCCAAGCCGCCGCTATACCAGGTCAAGCTGGGCAAGGAGAAGCTCTACTTCTACAGCGAGGAGGAGCTGGAGGAGTTCCGCCGGACCGCCGATGGGAAGCACTACGAGGTGAGGCGATACAAGGGCCTGGGAGAGATGAACCCCGACGAGCTATGGGAGACGACGATGAACCCCGAGCGGAGGGTCCTCAAGCAGGTCACGATCAACGACGCGCTCGAGGCCGATGAGCTGTTCACCATCCTCATGGGGAGCGAGGTCGGCCCCCGGCGGGACTTCATCAAGGAGAACGCCGACAAGTTCACCAACCTCGATATTTGATGATTTGATGCAGCTTAGGGACCTCCTCCGCGCGCTCAAGCAGGGGTATCAAGTCAGCGGCGACCCCACCGTCGAGGTCACGAGCATCGTGAGCGACTCCCGCAGGGCCCGCCCGGGCTCGCTCTTCGTGGCGATCCCCGGCACGAAGCACGACGGCCACCGGTTCATCGAGGAGGCGCTCGCCCGAGGGGCGGTCGCGGTCGTGGGCGAGCGCCCCCTAGCTGAGCTGGAGGCGGATGGATCTGCACCTTATAACAAGCCCCGCTGTTACGTCCAGGTGGAGGAGAGCCGCCGTGCGCTGGCCGAGCTGGCCGCGGAGATCTTCGGCCGCCCCACGGAGAAGCTCTTCACCGTCGGGATCACCGGCACCAAGGGGAAGACCACCACCGCTCACCTCGCAGCGGAGGTCCTCGGCCCTCAGGAGACGGAGCTGATCAGCACGGTCACCTCCAACCTGGAATTGGGACTAGCGAACACCACCCCGGACCCGCTCACCATCCAGGGGCTCGCCCGCCGCGCCCTCCGAGAAGGGAAGCAAAACTACGTGCTCGAGGTCTCCGCTCATGCCCTCTCCCAGCGGCGGGTCCACCGAGTCGATTTCGACGTGGCCGTCTTCACCAACCTATCGCACGACCACCTCGACTACTACGGGAGCATGGGGGCTTACTTCCAGGCCAAGCTCAAGCTCTTCGCTCTCCTGAGGCCGGAGGCCACCGCCGTGGTCAACCGCGATGAGCCCCATTCCCGCTTCGGGGCCATCGTGCGGGCCACTCGAGCTAAACTGCTGAGCTACGGCCTCAGCGCGGGAGCTGAGGTGCGAGCTGAGCGGGTCGAGCTCGAGCTGGAAGGTGCCCATTTCATCCTGCGGACGCCGGCTGGCTCGGCCGAGGTCCACCTCAAGCTGCCGGGGAGGTTCAACATCTACAACGCACTCGCCGCCGCAGGGGTTGGCCTCGTCCGCGGAATACCTCTAGAGGAGATCGCCGCGCGCCTGGGGCGGGCTAGGCCGATCCCCGGCCGGCTCGAGCGCCACCGCGCGAGAGGGGGCTTCGACGTGGTGATCGACTTCGCCCACTCGCCCGCGGCGCTCGCCCAGGCTATCGAGGCGCTCAGACCCTACTATCACCGCGTGTTGACGGTCTTCGGCTGTGGGGGCGAATCTGACCGCAGCAAGCGGCCGGTGATGGGCCGGATCGCCGGTGAGCTGAGCGATTATGTGATCGTCACCAGCGACAACCCCAAGTCCGAGGACCCGGAGGAGATCATCGCTCAAGTTGTAGCCGGCCTGAAGGGCGATGGCATCCGCGCCTCCTGGGAGGCGATCGTCGACCGCCGGGAGGCGATCCGCCGGGCCATCGCGTTGGCCCGCCCGGGCGACGTCGTCCTGATCGCGGGGAAGGGCCACGAGCGGACGCAGGTCTTCGCCGACCGGACGGAAAGCTTCAACGACCTCGAGTTCCTGAGGAGTGAGGGTCTGCTCGAGGAGCTGGAGGGCTAGGGTAGGGTTGAGTATAGATGCTCAATGCCGAAACTGGAATTCCTGCTCAAGGATGGGAGCCCTTCCCTGCTCTGGAAGGGGAGGCCGCTGATCGACCGGCTGGAGCTGGACCTCCAGGTGGGGGGCCGGCGGCTCACCACCGCCGATGGGGGTCTCCGAGTGGCGGGTAGCTGGCCGCTCGCCGGCGAGGACCCCTTGGGCTCCTACCGGGGGCTCGGGCTGGTATACACCTCGGGGACGACCGAGCTGCTCGAGCTGCGGCTTAGGGCCTATCCCGAGAGGGGCTGGGCGGTCGCCGAGCTGGAGGCGCTCCAGGAGCTGGAGGGGACCGCGGTCGCCGACAGCTTCCTCCACACGACGTTCAACCTGATCTTCCACCTATGTGATGGGAAATTCCTGCTCTACACCTGGGGCTTGCGCCACGCCGATGAGGGGGGCCGCTGGCCGGAGGGCAGGGTCGGCCAAGGCTTGGAGGAGCTGCCGGAGGAGCCGTTCGCGCCCGTTTCGATCTGGACAGATGAGGGTGCGCTGGCCCTCGCCCCGCTCAGCTACTTCCTCACCAGCCCGCTGCGCCCCTGGCCGGCGCCGGCATCAGGGGAAGAGAAAGCGAGCGAGCACTCCCCGAAGCGGGCCGTCGCCCACGGCTTCCATGGCTCCGTGAGGAGAATCCCCCAAGGGACGATCCTGAGGAGCGGGCTCGCGGTCGTCGAGAAACCAGACCCGATCGCCGCGCTCTACTCCCTGGGCGAGCTGCTGCTCGAGCTCGGCGGGAAGGGCCGCCCGGGGCCGCTCGATGATCTCCTCCTGGAGCGGCTGAGCTACTGGAACGATTATGGGGCTTACTACTCCGAGGTCTTCAACCCGATCGACGAGGGGGTGCTCCTCCAGCTCGGGGAGTATTTCGCCCGTGAGGGGATCCCGGTGGGCTACTTCGGGCTGGACCTGTGGTATCACTTCGACCGGGTCGGCTGGGCGACCCGCTATGAGCCCCGGAGCGAGAAGTTCCCCCGGGGCTTGGGCCCGATCGCCAGGGAGACCAAGCTGCCGTTCCTCCTGCACCTTTCCGCCTTCGCGCCTGACTTCCAGCCGGACGGCTACAAGCACCCATTCCTCCGGGGTGAGCGGGCCAGCTTGCCCGCGGAGCCGCGCCGGTTCTACCGCGAGCTGGGCTCTCGCCTCAGGGAGGAGGAAGGGGCCTGCGGCATCTGGCACGACTGGCTCTGGGCCCAGCAGGACTCAGCGGGGGAGCTACGTTCAGATCCGGAGCTGGCCGAGCGGTGGTTCACCGAACTAGCCGAGGCCTTCGCGGAGGTGGGCCTCCCGGTGTTGCTCTGCATGCCGACGATGGGCTTCCACCTGGCCTCGACCAGGCACAAGAACATTATCGCCGCTAGGAGCTACTGCGACTATCTCAACACCCAGCCGGGGCAGGTGGAGCGCGCCCGCTCCCTGGGCTCGGAAGCCGAGCTGATCCCACCACAAAGGTATCTGCGGCAGAACGTCCTCGTCGGGGCGGTGCTGCACGCGCTGGGGCTCTACCCCTTCTACGATATCTTCATCACCAATGGAAGACATCCCGAGGGCTTCGCCGAGGCCCACCCCCAGCAGAAGGCGCTCTTCTGCGCGCTCAGCGCCGGGCCGGTCGGGATCGGCGACAAGCTCGGCCAGGTCGATAAGGAGATCGTCGAGCGGCTCACCCTGCCCCCGCCCGATGGGCGGCTGGCCAAGCCGGATCGGCCGCCCTGGCCGCTGCCGGAGTTCCTGGAAGGGGACCTCCTCGTAGCCTACACTGAGACCTCCGTGGAGGCTGACAGCCCAGACGCTGGCAAAGGCGAGGAGCAGACCACCATCCGCTGGCGCTACCTGCTGGTGGCCAACCTCGGCGAGGCCCCGCTCGACTACAGCCTCGAGCCGGCCAAGCTGCTCGAGCTGGAGCTAGAGGGCGACTACTTGATCTATGACTGCCTTGGAGGCCAGCTCGCCGAGGGCGTTGAGGGCACGCTCCCTCCGGGGGAGCTGGGCTGCTTCCTCCTCGCGCCCAGGTGGGGTAAGCTAGGGCTCATCGGCCTCGAGCGGCGATACATTCCCTTCCCCTGCGGGCTCTTCCGCACTGTGGGGTATCGGCCGTCGGAGGGGCGGCTCCGTCTCAAGATGAGGGCCGAACCGGGGACCGTCTATCCCATCTTGGCCTGGAGCGAGGTCTCGCTCAGCGAGGAGTGGGCCGTCCACGCCGCGGGAGGGGAGGTGATCAGCGTCAAGGTCCGGCCGAACACCGGCCTGGCCGTCATCACGGTCCGGGCTGGCGAACCGCTCCTCCAGCTCGAGCTTGGAGTTAGCAGTTAGCGGTTAACAAGTGAGAGAGGCAAGCGGGTGGCTCACCCATCTTGGCTTCGACTGAAGACCAACTCCCCGCCGATGAAGGTCATCTCTACCTGGATCTCCGCGAGCCCTCCCGGTTCGGCGAAGGGGTCCTCGGAGAGGACCACCAGGTCGGCCAGCTTGCCCACCTCGAGCGAGCCCTTGAGCCCCTCCTCGAAGGAGGCGTAGGCCCCGCCCTGGGTGTAACATCTTAAAGCTTCCTCGAGCGTCAGCCGCTGCACGGGCTGGGGAGCGTTGACCACTTGCTGGAGGCCGAACAGCGGCCCCAGCGGCATGCAGTCCGAGCCGAAGGCGAGCCTCCCACCGGCGTCCAGGACCCACCGGTGGGGGTTGATCCGCCGCGCCCGCTCCTTCCCCAGCCGGGCCTCATACAGCCCGCCGGGGGCGGCCCACTGGAGGAAATTCGGCTGCATCGAGAGCACCACCCCCAGCCGCGCTGCCCGCTCGACCTGCTCGGGGGTCGCCAGCTCGAAGTGCTCGATCCGGTGGCGCTCCTGAGGGGTGACCCCCGCGCGCTCGTAGGCCTCCAGCGCCGCTTCGATCGCCCGATCGCCGATCGCATGGATCATCACCTGCAGGCCGTGAGCACGGGCCCGCTCGACGAACCGGCGGAGCTCCTCCGGGGTGTGGTTGAGCTCGCCGCGGCCGCCGCGATCGCGGTAGGGCTCGCTCAAGGCGGCGTTCCCCGCGCCGATGGAGCCGTCAGCGAAGAGCTTCACCCCTCCCAGGCGGAGCCACTCATCGCCGAAGGTGGTCTCCAGGCCGAGCCCGATGAGCTCTTCCATCTGCTCACTCATGAGGTTGAGGTAGACCCGCAAGCGGAGCCTTCCCTCCCTCCTCAGCTCCTGGTAGGCGCGGAGGTAGCGCGGCCTTGCGATCTCGTGGATCGAGGTGAGCCCGTGGGAATGGGCCAGCTCCACTCCCGCCATGATCGCCTTCTTCAGGTGGGCGAGGTCCGGCTTGATCTGCTCGTGGAACCACCAGGCGGCCTCCTCCCACAGCCAGCCGCGCTCCAGGTCGGCTTTACCTCCCTTGAGTCGAGCCTGGGGGAGGGGGACCTCCTTTAGGGCCCGGCTATTTACGACCAGCAGGTGGCCATCGACTCGGAAGAGGGCTACGGGATTGGCAGGCGCGACCCGGTCCAGCTCCCGGCGAGTCACATAACGGCGCTCCGGCCAGCGGCTCTCATCCCAGCCGCGCCCGACGAGCCACTCCCCTTCCGCCCTGCGGGCGAGCTCCCCCCGGACCTGCTCGAGTAGCTCCTCCAGCGAGCGCGCCCCGCTCAGGTCGAGGTAGACCGTCCTGGTCAGGCCGGTGGAGACCAGGTGGGTGTGGGCATCGATGAAGCCCGGCAGCACTGCCTTCCCCTTCAAGTCAATGATCTTGGCCGCTTCGGCGGCTCGCCGGAGGACTTCCGCAGTGGTGCCCAGGGCGGCGATCCGCCCATCGCGGACCAGCAGTGCCTCCACCCACGCGGGCTCGGCTAGGGTGTAGATCCTCCCATTGATGAACGCGCGCTCTTGCGAGGTGCTGCTCACGGGTCAATTCTATAGCCATCCACAGTTAATTCCACAAGTTTTCCACGATGGTGGAAGCATGGCACCTTAGCCTTTGGCTTTAAAAGGGGATAGAGCTCGATCTCCTCGGAGGTGAGGGGGTGGCTCGCCACCCTGTGGCGATTGCTTGAGGAGTTCCTTCAGCTCCTTTCCTTTCCCTCTCCTCCGTCCCCCAGGCACAACAGGAGGTTATCTTGATCCCGTGAAAAATTGTGTGGACGAGAGGCGTGGGATCGCAGACTCGGGGGATTTGCGGGACCGAGCTTAGAAGGCTATCATGCTCCTAGACACGATTCTTGAGACACTATGCTTGGCGAAATTCTGACCCTGGTGGGAAGCTATCGCAAAGGCTTGAACCCTAATTAAAAGCCTGTTTCAGGGGGATTTCACGAGGACAAAGGTTGAAGAAAGAAATGGAAATCCGGTCCTATCGCGAGGAGGATCTGCCCCAGCTTGTGGAGATCTGGAACGAGGCCCGCCGGGGGAGCTACGAGTTCATCCCCTACACCGCCGAGCGGCTCCGCGAGGAGCTCGG